>JAZBLM010000145.1:0-6914 GCA_037033225.1 Pseudomonadota bacterium | reverse complement strand
GCGCCCGTGCGCTCGCCGCCGCGCGCAATGCCGCCACGCGCGCCACCGAGCGCAGGGCGCAGGCGCGGCAGATCGTGCAGGACCACGCGGTGCCCCATGCCGGTGACAGCGAATACCGCTTCACCCACGGCGAGGTCATCCGCACGCTGCTGATCGACCCCTCGCTGCGCAAGGCGTTGTCGGGCGGCGCCCTGGTCATCGTCGCGGCCGGCGAAAGCTACGCGCTGTTGCCCCGTGCCGCTGCGGAGAAGGTGCGAGAACGCGCGCCCGAACTGATCGTCGTCGACCACGGCCAGGCCGGCGAAACCAGCGTCGCCTCCACCGGCAATGCCGAAGACGATGCGTACTACGCGCAGTTCCAGATCCCGGATGACCTGGTCTGGTAAAGGTTTTTCCGCGCGCCCGCACAGCCCCACTGCCCGACCCATCCGCTGATGCAGCTTCAAACGCGTGGCCCGCGAGGGTGGGCTCACCCGTTCGACAAACCCGACAGATGCTTCACCCGCGCCGGATTAGGCTGGATATCCGTATTCCCGTGGAGGAAGCCGCCATGGCCACCGGATGGGCACAGGACGGTGCCGTGCAGGACCAGATCGACGCCACCGTCGACGATGCCATCGCCCGCGCACGCGCGCAGCTCAGGCAGGGCCCCGGTCTGGAGCGCTGTGAGGAGTGCGATGCGCCTATCCCACCCGCTCGCCGCCAGGCCGTGCCGGGGGTGCGTCTGTGCGTGGACTGCCAGCAGGCGCACGACGAGGACGAGCAGGGCCAAGCAGGCTACAACCGCCGCGGCAGCAAGGACAGCCAGCTGCGCTGAGGCCGCTGCGTGGCGACCTCCAGGGCAGACGCACGCTCAGCCGTCGCCCTGGATGCCGCCCGGTGCCGTGGCCGGGTCGCGCCAGCGCCGCACCGTGCGTTGGAAGAACAGGTTGTTGGGCAGCTGCAGGACGGTGCCCTCATGCCCCTCGCCGGTTTCCAGCAGGGTGGTGTAGATCAGGTTCACGTCGATCACGCGGCCTTTCAGGCCCGGCTTCTCGCCGTTTTCCAGCACTTCGATGTAGTCGTGCAGGCGGAACGGCCGCGTGGTGAAGATCAGCAGCGTGCAGAAGATGTTGGACAGCACGCTCCACGCAGCGAAGAAGGCCACCGCGCCGACGGCCGCGAACCCGGTGAACGCCGTCCACAGCACCGTGGCGGACGTACCGAGGATGTGCAGGATGACCAGCAGCGCCCCGAAATAGACGATGAACGACATGATGCGGCGCGCGCCCATCACCATCTCGAGCGGCAGCGTGTAATGCGCTGCGAAGCGCTTGATCAGCCGCCGCAGCAGGACGCGCAGCAGCCAGGCACCCAGCAGGGTAGCCAGTACGAGGAGCATCATTTCGGCCTGGACGAGCCACGCATGGGCCCAGGACGGCAGGTACGTCTGCATGCAGCAACATCCGGTGATACGCAGGGGGAGGTCGATGTTACCCGTGCCCGCCGCGCGTATCGACCATGTGACCCTCGGAAGTGGCGGCCGCTGGCCGTCGTGCCGCGCCGCGACCGTCCGGATCCCGGTGACGACGGCCTGCTTGGCCGGCCGCGGCGGTGAACCGCCGCGGTCGCCGACGCGGTCAGCTGGCTTTCTTCAGCGACCAGGTGTTGCCGAGGACTTCAATCTTGCCGCCGGCCTTGCGGAACGCGGCCAGGTCGGCGGCGATGCTGTTGCTGCTGGGCGCAGAGCTGGACGAACCGCCCTTGCGCTCGTTGCGGATGGTGTTGCTGGCCTTCGCGGGGGTCTTTGCCTTGCGGGGCATGTGGGCTCCTGTCAGGTGGAAGGGTGGGGGGAGTTCCAGGCAGTTGCCTGGTGCTGGTAATCCTGCCGTTCACGCTGGCAGTCATCGCCGCCCATCTGGAACTGGCGACAGATGGCGGGTCGCTGCGTATAGATGGTGCAACGCAGGTGGTAGGGATCGATGGCGGCGCACCAGCCTTCCTCGTTCTGGGCCATGCGGCGGCCGCCATGCCCATCGCTTTCCACCAACCAGATGGGGACGTTGTCGCCCGGCATCAACCACACAGGCATCCGGCAGCAGACCGCATCACAGCGACGGCAGTCGATGGAGGAGGAAGCCTGCTCAGGTTGTGAGGCCTCAGGGGCCTTGTTGATGCCCAAGGAGGGTCTCGATCGCGGCGAAAGGCGGACGCGTGGTCACGCAACGCCAGAGTGGCAGGGCAGCAGAGCCCGTGGACGGGCACCTGCACGCTGGGACGCGCTGCGCACGCCAGGTGGGCCGGCATGCAGGAAGAAAGCACGTATGAATGTCAAGCCGATCGAGTTTAACGCAGAAGCTTCAGGTATATGTTAATGCGGCTCCGCCGCAGCCAGCGCCAGGCCCTGCACCACGCCGAACGACGCGTCGCCGTGGACGTGGCGGGCCTCGGGGAAGGCCTCGGCGACGGCCTGGCGCAGATAGCCTGCCCGGGACATCCCGCCGGTCATGAACACGGCCGCCGGTGCGCTGCCCATGTCGTGACGGACCTCGGTGAGCAGTTCGCGCAGCTGGGCCAGGTAGGCATGTGCGGCCTGGCCCAACCCCTCGGCCGTGGTTTCGGCCTGAAGGTCCCTTTCGATGAAGGACAGGGGGCTGGCATGGTCGGCCGCAGCGCTGAGCCCGATCTTGGCACGCTCGACCTCGCGGTAAAGGCGGGCGGTATTCCCGGTCTCCTGCAGGGCCTGCAGGCGGCGGCCGTACGGGTCGTCGACCTGGTCGTAGCGATGCTGGCGGAAATCACGCTGGCGCGTCATGTCCTGCACCGTGGCAGCCTCTACATAGTGGTGGGTTGGCACCCGGGTGATGCCGCGTCCGAACAGCGGCATGTAGGCCGCCAGGCTGAGAGCCAGGTCGATGTCGGTGCCGCCGCGGGCGATGCCCCAGGCCCGGTGGATCAGCGGTGGCGCGCCGCCGCCCACCCGCGCATGGGCGATATCGGTCGTGCCGCCGCCGATGTCGACGATGACCGCTTCATGCGTCTGGCTGCTGGATGCGTGGTAATGCATCGCCGCCGCAGCGGGTTCTTCCATGAAATCCACGCGGTCGAATCCGGCCGCCACGGCGGCCTCGCGCAGGATGGCCAGCGCCTGCTCGTTGCCGGCCTCCCCGATCGAGCTGCGGAACTGCACCGGCCGTCCCAGCAGGGCCTCGCGCACCGGCGCCCCCAGTTGCGCACTGGCGGTCAGCCGGATGTGTTCGAGGATGTGCGTGGCGATGCCGGTGATGGTCTGGCGGGCGCGTGGGTGCAGGTTGTAGCCCAGCATGGATTTCGGGCTCTGCACCAGGTTGCCTTCGTTCTCCTCGAAGTAGGCTTCCAGTGCGGCATCGCCGTACACCGCGTTCTGCAGCAGCTGGCTGGAGCTGCGCGGTTCGGCCATGCGGCGCTCCATCCACTGCCGGCGCAGGGTGCGCAGGGCATCACGGCGCAGGGCGTCCAGCGGCCGCGGCTGGCCACTGCTGCGCGCCTGTGCAGCGGCCTCCTCGACCAGCGCCTGCAGTTCGTGCTCCTGCCCAGGCTCAAGCGTGAACTCGCCGGGATCCTGCATCACGCCCGGGAAATACACCGAGGTGCGGAACTGGTCGGCATCGCCGAAGCGGATCGGCTGCACCTGCCCATCGCGCACGATGGCGGCGGCGGAGTTGCTGGTGCCGAAGTCGATGCCCAGGCGCATGAGGGGATTCCGCGTTTTCGAGGGCCGCGCACTGTAGCGTGCCGGCCGCGCCAGCGGTAGGGCCGGGGCCGGGTCGCCGGTTACAATGACGTCTGCTGAAATCCTTTCCAGGTTCCCCCGATGTCCACCACCCCTGCCTGTCCCCAATGCACGCTCGACAACACTTACGCCGACGGCGCGCTGATGATCTGCGCCGACTGCGGATTCGAGTGGACCGTCGAGGAAGGTGTCGGATCCGGCACGGTCGTGCGTGACAGCAACGGCAATGTGCTTGCCGCGGGAGACACCGTCACCGTGATCAAGGACCTGAAGGTCAAGGGCTCGTCGATTCCGCTCAAGCAGGGCACCGTGATCCGCAACATCCGGCTGGTGGAGGATGATGCGGAGCACATCGAAGGCAACTCGGACAAGATCAAGGGCCTAGTGCTGAAGACCTGCTTCCTCAAGAAGGCCTGAGTCCTCAGGGCACGCGGTTGCTGGCCTGCTGGCTGCGCCAGCGCTGCAGGCTGTCCAGTTTCTGCTGGTAGCGCGACTGCTGGGTCGCGCCGCCCAATGCCTGGGCGCGCGTCAGCTCCGCGCTGGCCCGTTCCAGCTGTCCAGCCATCAGGTAGGCGCGGGCCAGCGCGAAATGAAACGGGTGCGCGCTGTCGTACAGTCGCACCGCGTTGCGGTAATGGCGGATGGCACGCTTCGCATCGCCTGCGCGCTCGGCCTGCGTGCCGAGCATGAAGTGGAACAGCGGATCACCCTGTCGCACGCTCGCCAGGCGTGCCTGCAGGCGTGCGGCTTCGCGCGATTGCCCGAGCTTCAGCAGCAGGCTGCTGGCATTGGACAGCGTGGCAGCGTCGCGCGGAGCGTGGCCAAGCGCCTGCTCGTACTGCGCGCGTGCGCGTGACAGATTCCCCTCGCGGGTTTCGAGTACGCCGAGGTTGTTGAGCGCTGCGGTGAAGTCGCGGGCCTGCGCCAGCGCCGCAGCGAACCAGCGCCGTGCATCTGCGGGATCGCCGCCGGCCATGCGTGCGGCGCCCCGGTTGTTGTAGAAATGCGCCAGCGCACGCGCATCACTGATCGGGCGCGGACCTTCGCGGTCGTACAGCACGTTGCGGTCCAGGTCGATCGTGCCGCGGCGGCGATCGAACGCCACCCCGGCATTGACATGTCCCACGCTGTAGAGCACGCCTGCCTCCTGGTACCAGGACACCACCTGCGCCACCTCCTGCACATGTGCCTCGATGCCGGCGGCACGCGCCAGACTCACGAACAGCAGCGTGAACGACAGGCAGTTGGCACGACGGTAGTGCCAGGTCTCGGCGACCGTATAGGTCGCGTCGGCGTCGTACTGCAGGGCCATGCCATCGCGGTCGAAGATCATCTCGGCCAGGCGGTGCAGGCGTTGCTCGCGGTCGTGGCCGGGCGCGATGACACGCTGCTGCAGGAGCGCGGACAGGGCAGGCGGAACGGCCAGGACCTCGGCCGGCGAGGGAAGTGCATCGGGCTCTGCCGGCGGTAGCGCTGACCACGCCGGCGATATGCCTGGAAGCGCAGCGGCGGCCATGGGCGCCGCCGCGAACGCAGGCAGCAGAACGACCAGCATGACGAGCGGGCGGATCATCGCCATTCTCCACGGCGTGGCAGGCGCCACCGGCCCGAGCATAGCGCCGTCGTTGCCTGCGGCCGTGCCGCTCGTCGGGCCGATCCGCGCGACCGCACGCGCGCCAGGGCGGTCGTCCAGATGAAGCCCTGCGTGCGCCGATGCAATCCACAGGCTGTGTGGAGCAGGGTCCGGAGAAGCTGTGCATAAGTGCGCGCGACCCTTTCGCAGCGGGCGTGCTGGAAGGGTGGCGAAAGATTCGCCAGCGCTTGCATCGGGCGGGGCGGGGGACCATCCTCGACGCATGGAATTCCAGCCCATCCAGCTGCCTGCCGCACAGTGGGACGCCCTGCAGGCCCACTATGCGGCCCCGCCGCGCGCCTACCACCACTTCGGCCACGTGCGCGCGCTGCTGCAGCATGCGCAGTGGGTGGCCGACGGTGCCGGATGGCGGCAGCCGGTGGAGGTGTACCTGGCCATCCTCTATCACGACGCGGTCTACGAAAGTGGTCGCAAGGACAACGAGGAACGTTCGGCGGAGCTGGCGGCGCAGGCCATCGCGCACTGGTTGCCCGGCATCGGGGTGGACGTGGAACGGGTACGCAGGCTGATCCTGCTGACGGCCCGGCACGGCGCACTGCAGCCGGGCGATGTCGATGACGAAGCCGCGCTGTTCCTTGACTGCGACATGGCCATCCTGGGGGCGCCGCCGGAGGTGTTCGATGCCTATGACCGTGGCGTGGCCGAAGAATATGCGGGCAGCGTGCCCGGCTTCCTGTATCGCGCGGGTCGCCGCCGGTTCCTGCGCAACCTCGCGCGCCAGCCGCGCATCTACCTCAGCGATCTTTTCCACGCACGTTTCGATGCCGCCGCGCGGGCCAACCTGTCACGGGTGGCCGGGGGCTGAGCACGGCCGCTACACTGGCGGCCTGTCCTGCCGGTGTGACTGCGTGGCCGATTCCGAACCCGATCCCCGCCCTGTCGCGCCTGAAGCGCCGGGGCCCAATGAGTGCTGCGGCAGCGGCTGCCCACTGTGCGTGCTGGACCTGTACAGCGACGAGCTGCAGCAATATCGACAGGCGTTGGCAGCGTGGCGGCTGCGGCATCCCGACGCGCCTCCATGAGCACGCCGCGCGGACTGCGCACGGCCAGCGAGGTCGCGTTGGTGGCGCTGCTTCTGTTCGTCGCGGTCGCGCTGTGGACGCAGTTCGCGCGCACGGACCTGGACTGGGTGCGCGCCACCCTGAGCCTGTACCTGCACGGTCCCGGCGGGCTGGCGCTGCGCAGCGCCTATTGCGGACTTGCCCTGGCGATCCTGGTTCTCGGCATGGCCATGTACCGGTTCACCTGCGGCCCCCGACGCAGCGCTGCAGCGCCCCTGCTGTTTGCGTTCGCGGGACTGGGACTGACGGGTGTCGCGGTGGGCGACAGCTGGCTGCCACAGCATGCCCCGCTGGCCTGGCCGCTGGTGCATGGGCTCGCCGCGATGACCGCCTTTTTATGCGCCAGTGTGGCGATGCTGCTGCAGGCGTGGTATCTGCGCCGTGAGCCGGGCTGGCAGGGCACCGCTGCGCTGTTGTGGTGGTGGGCATGGCTGGCCTTCGCGCTGCT
>JAZBLM010000144.1:0-6971 GCA_037033225.1 Pseudomonadota bacterium | reverse complement strand
CGGCTGGGTCATCAGGTCGTCGTATTCGGTGGACAGGTTGATCGAATCGATCACCCTGCCCTCCTCGTCAAGCAGCCCGCCGGTGCCGGTCAGGAAGATGATCTTGTACGGCTGCAGTTCCTGCACCAGTTCGTTTGCGGCGAAGTCCGCGTTCACGTTGAGGATCTGCCCGCTGCGGGTTTCGCCCAGGCTGGTGATGACCGGGATGGAACCCGCCCGCAGGCTGGCTTCGATCGGCGCGAGGTTGACCTTCCTGACCTCGCCCACCAGGCCATAGGTGTCCGGGTCCAGGTACTCGGCTTCGAACACGCCGCCGGTGATGGAGGTGGCGCGTGCGCCGTTCTGCTGCAGTGCCTCGACCAGCCGCAGGTTGGACTGCTGGAAGACCTGCCGCACGATGGCCAGGGCGTCCGGGGAGGTAACACGCAGCCCGTTGATCGTCTGCTTTTCGATGCCGGCAGCGGACAGCTCGGCGTCGAGCTGTGGACCGGCGCCGTGCAGCACGATCGGGGTCAGGCCGACTTCCTGCAGGAACGACAGCGAGGAGGTCAGCGCCTCCAGGTCATCGCGCAGCACGGCACCACCGACCTTGACCACAGCAAAGCGCTTGGCGTCGAGCTGCGAGAAGCGCTTCAGGTACTGGCTGATCTCCTTCGCGCTGGCCATGCTGGATAGCAGGCGCACGATGGTCTGGCGGGTCTGGCGATGGGGCTGGAGGGCTGGAGACATTTCAGTTTCATCACAGGCGGCGGGCGCCGCGTTGCAGGTCCACCGTGCGCGCACGGCGGCGTAAAGGGACTCAGGCGCCGGCGCTGATGATCCGGTGCACGGCGTCGGTGTAGCGCTGCAGCTGGTCCAGAGTCACGAACTCATCGGCGGTGTGGGCCTGTGCGATATCGCCTGGGCCGAACACCAGGGTGGTGTAGCCGCCGGCAGAGAACAACGAGGCTTCGGTCCAGAAATCCACTGCATTGCCGATCGGCAGGTCCAGCGCGTCGGCCACGTCGCGCGCGGCCAGGCGACGGTTCTCCGCATCGGCGATGTCACCGGCGGGAAGACTTGGCCCGCGGAAGGTCTCGGTGAACAGCGCGGCCTCCGGTTCGGCAAAACCGGCGAAGGTGGCCAGCAGCGCATCGATGTCCATGGAGGGCAATGGCCGGAACCCGAAACGCAGCTCGGCCGCCGGCGCGATCATGTTGGCCTTGATTCCGCCCTCCACGCGTCCAATGTTGAAACGCAGCCCGGTGAGGCCGCCGAAGCGCGCCGACGACAGCGACTCCACGTGGTCGAGCGCTCGGCTGCCCCAGCGCATCGCCTGGTGCAACGCGCTTGCGGCCGCGTCCTGCCTGCCGGAAGCATGCCCGGCACGCCCGGCGAACTTCATCAGCACCGAGCTGATGCCACGATGCGCGAGCACCGCCTCACTCATGGTCGGTTCGGCCACCAGCACGGCCTCGTAGGGCAGGCCGCGGGCGAGGAAGGCGGCAATGCAGCGCGGATCGTTGGCCTCTTCGTCACTGGAGAACAGGAAGGCGGCATCGCCCTGGCTGGCATTGGCTGCCGCGACCAGCGCTGCAGCCGCGCCTTTGATGTCGCATACCCCCAGCCCGACCACGCGGTCGTCCATCCGCCGCATCACGTGCGGATCCGCCGTCCAATGCGGTGAGTCCGGGACCGTATCCAGATGCACGTTGAAGAGATACTTCGGCGTGCCCCGCACCGCATGCAGGCTGACCGCCCCGTCACCGTGGTCGATCACCTCTACCTGGAAGCCAGGAAGGTTGTCGCGCAGGTAATCGAAGATGCCACCGGGGGTGATCGCACGGGGCGGGTTGCGGGTGTCGAAGGACACCAGCGCCTGCAGGTGGTGGAGCGTCTGTTCAAGCATTGATCAACAATCCTGTGGAATTCCGCCGGGCGCGGCCCGGCGTTACCGGAACGCGTCCGGGGGGCGCGTCGATCGCGGTCAACCGCGATTGACCTGCGCGTAGACGGTGCTGCTCATTCCGAACAGCTTGATGAAGCCTTCGGCTTCCTCCACGCCCCAGTCGGCCGACTGCGCATACGTGGCGCCCTTGGTGTTGAGCAGGTGCGGCGACTTCACCGCAACGGCGTCGACGCGGCCACCACGGGTTTCCAGCACCACTTCGCCGTTGACCTTGGCCTGCGAGGACTTCAGGAAGGCCTCAATGTCGGTCTTCAGCGGGTCGTGGTAGAAGCCTTCGTACACCAGCTCCACCCACTTGCGCGCCACGTCCGGCTTGAAGCGGTTCTGCTGCTTGGTCAGCACCGCGTCTTCCAGTGCGCGGTGCGCGGCCAGCAGCGCGATCAGGCCCGGCGCCTCGAACACGATGCGGCCCTTCAGGCCGATCACGGTATCGCCGGTGTACACGCCACGGCCGACGCCGTAGGGGGCGAACAGCTTGTTGAGCTGGGCGAGGATCTGCTCACCCGGCAGTGCCTTGCCGTTGAGCTCGACCGCCTCGCCTTCGACGAATTTCAGGGTGACGGTCAGCGCCTGTTCCGGCCACTCGGCGCGCGGTGCGCACCAGCCACGGGCGCCCTCGCCCGGTGCTTCCCAGCGATCGATCTCGCCGCCGGACATGGTCAGGCCCAGCAGGTTCTCGTTGATGGTGTAGGCCTGCTGCTTGGCACGCACACCGAAGCCACGCTCTTCAAGGTACTTCTGCTCGTAGGCGCGGGTCTGGGTGTGTTCCTTCTGGATTTCGCGGATCGGCGCGATGATCTGGTAGTCCCCCAGGGCCTTCACCGCCAGGTCGAAGCGCACCTGGTCGTTGCCCATGCCGGTGCAGCCGTGGGCGATGATGTTGGTGCCCAGTTCGGCAGCGCGCTTGAGCGCGGCATCGACGATCAGGTAGCGGTCCGACACCAGCAACGGGTACTGACCCTGATAACCCTCGCCGGCCCACACGAACGGCTTGACGAAGCCCTCCCAGATCGCCGGGCCACCATCGACCGTGACATGGCTGGTGACGCCCAGCTCGGCGGCACGCTTTTCGATGAAGTCACGCTCCTCGTCATCCACCCCGCCGGTGTCGGCGAACACGGTGTGGACGCTGTAGCCGCGTTCCTGCAGGTAGGGCACACAGAAGCTGGTATCAAGGCCGCCGGAGAAGGCGAGAACGACATCTTTGTTGCTCATGAGGGGGTATGTCCTGTTCGTCTATGTAGAGTCGAGCCGTGCTCGACTTCGTCTATGTAGAGTCGAGCCATGCTCGACTGATGCCTCTCAGCGCCCGGCAAGCGCGGCCATGATCGCCTTCTGCACATGCAGGCGGTTCTCGGCCTCATTGATGGCGATGCACTGCGGCGAATCCATGACCGCATCGGTGGCCTTGACGTTGCGGCGCAGTGGCAGGCAATGGCTGAACACGCCGTTGTTGGTGAGGCCCATCTTGCGTTCGTCGACGATGAAGTGCTTGTACTGATCGCGGATCGGCTTCTCTGGCTCCCAGTTGCCGAAATACGGCAGCGCGCCCCAGCTCTTCGCGTAGACCACGTCGGCCCCGGCGTAGGCGCTGTCGATGTCGTGCGAGACCTGCAGCGAACCGCCGTTCTCGGCCACGTTCTGCTCGGCCCAGCCCATGTAGCGCTCGTCCAGGATGTAATCCGGCGTCGGGCACAGCAGGGTCACGTCCATGCCCATGCGGGTGGCGATGGTGAGTGCGGAATTGGCGACGGCCGTGTTCAACGGCTTCGGGTGGTAGGTCCAGGTCAGCACGTACTTCTTGCCGCGCAGGTCCTGGGTACCGAAATGCTCCTGCAGTGCCATGGCGTGGGCCAGTTCCTGGCACGGATGGGTGATGGTCTCCATGTTGATGACCGGCACGGGCGAGTACTTCGCGAAGGCCTTCAGCACCGTGTCGTCGCGGTCAACGGACCAATCGACGAACTTCGGGAAGGCACGCACGGCGATCATGTCGCAGTAGCGGCCAAGCACCTGCGCGACTTCGGCGATGTGCTCTTCGGTATCGCCGTCCATCACGGTGCCGAGATTGAATTCGATCGGCCACGCATCCTTGCCCGGCTGGAGCACCACCGCATGCGCCCCCAGCTGGAACGCCCCCAGCTCGAAGCTGGTCCGGGTCCGCATCGACGGGTTGAAGAACACCAGTGCGATCGACTTGCCCTTGAGCTGGTCGCCGAGCTTGTTGCGCTTGAACAGCGCGGCCTGGGTCAGCAACGCGTCGAGTTCGCTGCGGCTCCAGTCCTGGGTGTTCAGGAAGTGCTTGAGGGACATCTTCGATCCTTGCATGGAAAGGTGCGGATGAAACTTTCGGGAAGCGGAAACGAAAAAACCCAGCCGGGGGGCTGGGTTTTCTACCGAACGGACAGCACGACGGTCCGGTCACCCAGCGGAAATGTGGGATTCCGGTCGGCGGGCACGCGACGTCATGCCGGTGGCCTGGCGGGCGGCGCTGGTGTCGTGCTGGAAATCGGTTGCGTTCATTTCCGCCCATGGTGGCATGGCCGATGGTGCGGTGCAAGAGGCTCGCTCAGGGCGTGCTGCCCGCGCCAGCCTCCGGCCCCATCGACGGGGTGATCGACACCCGGATCTTCAGCCGGTTGCCCGGATCTTCCGGCAGCCGGGAGCGGTACTTGGTGCCCTTGTAAACGTAATCGACGTCATAGGCGATCGGCCGCCGGAACTCGCGGCCGACGGGCACGATGCGGCAATCACGGGTCAGGATGGGCGCCGTGCTCGAGGGCGGTGCCCCCGCCACGACCGGCGCGGCCTCCACGGCCCCCTCTTCGCCGGGCTTGAAGATCGAGCGGACCGAATCCCACAGGCGCCCGAAGCGGCCCTTTTCTTCCTGCGGCTCCTCGCCCGTGACATTGACCGGCGGCAGGTTGCGCGTGGTCACCGGCTCGCAGTGCTCTTCGGTACGCGTGGCGCGCAGCGTCTGGAACACCGGTTCGACGTTCAGCACCTGCGCATAGTCCAGCTTGACGTTCTCTACGATCACCACCCGGTTACGCGGCTCCCCCTCTTCGGACTGGGCCATGGCAGGCGCGGCCAGCAGCCAGGCCAAGGCGGGAAGCAGGGTGATTCTCATGGGCAGCGGGTTCGGGGGCACATCGATAGTTTAGGCAGCGCGGGCAGCGAAGGGCTGAACACTACCCGTCCGCCGCACCGGACGCCAACTCCGGACCGGCCGGGATCGCCTGCCCCCACCCCTTCCGGTACCCCCCTGCGCCCTGCGGCGCTAGAATCGACGGCTTGTCCCCCACCGCCGCGATCATGACCCTGCGCCTGCACAATACGCTGACACGCCAGCTGGAAACGTTCACTCCGCTCGACCCGGCCTGTCCGACCCTGTATGTGTGCGGCCCCACGGTCTACAACTACGTACACATCGGCAACGCACGTGGACCGGTGGTGTTCGGCGTACTGGCCGACCTGCTGCGCAGGCGATTCGGCGCCCTGCGGTATGCACGCAACATCACCGACGTGGACGACAAGATCAACGCCGCGGCACGCGAGCAGGGGGTGCCGATCAGCACCATCACCGATCGCTTCGCAGCGGCGTACCGCGATGACATGGCCGCGCTCGGCGTGGTGCCGCCGGATATCGAGCCGGAGGTCACCGCGCACATGCCGCAGATCATCCGCATGATCGAGCACCTGGTCGAGAGCGGCCACGCGTACGCGGCCGATGGCCATGTGCTGTTCGCCGTGGACACCTTTGACGGCTACGGCAGGCTGTCGCGCCGCGATCCGGAGGAAATGCTGGCCGGCGCCCGCGTGGAGGTCGCGCCGTACAAACGCGGTGCAGGCGATTTCGTGCTGTGGAAACCGTCCAGCGAGGACCTGCCCGGCTGGACGTCGCCCTGGGGCCGCGGCCGTCCCGGGTGGCACATCGAATGCTCGGCGATGGCCGCCGCCCATCTCGGGCCAACCATCGATATCCATGCCGGCGGTGTCGACCTGCAGTTTCCACACCACGAGAACGAGATCGCGCAGAGCGAATGCGCGCATGGGGGGCAGGTATTCGCGCGGTACTGGCTGCACAACGGCATGCTGAACTTCGGCGGCGCCAAGATGAGCAAGTCGCTGGGCAACATCGAGCGCGTGCACGACCTGCTGCGCCAGCACCCCCCCGAAGCGCTGCGGCTGGCCCTGCTGTCGGCCCATTACCGGCAGCCGCTGGACTGGTCCGATGCCGTGATCACCCAGGCAGGACGCACGCTGGACCGCCTCTATGGCACTCTGCGCGATCTCGCCGACGTGGACGCCAGCGCCCGGATCCCCGCTGAAGTCGAGGCGGCGCTGGATGATGATCTCAACACCCCGTTGGCGCTGGCCGAGCTGGCACGCATCGCCGCCGAAGCCCGCAAGGCGGGCACAGCGGAGGAGCGTGCACTGTGCAAACAGCAGCTGCTCGGCGCCGGCCTGGCGCTGGGCCTGCTTCAGCAGGATCCTGCCGCGTGGTTCGGCAGCGCCGCCGGCGAGGGTGACGATGATGCCCGCATCCAGTCACTGATCAACGAACGCGCCGACGCCAAGCAGGCGCGCGATTTCGCGCGTTCCGACGCCATCCGCGACCAGCTGGCCGCCGAGGGCATCGTGCTGGAAGACACCGCCCAGGGCGTACGCTGGTCACGCCGGCGCGGCTGACCCTTTTCTTGCCTGCGCGCGACAGCGCGGGCACACCGCCCATGAAGAACACGATGACCGACTCCCCCTTCCCGCTTGAACCCACAGCCGCCGAAGCCCAGGCCACCATCGCCGAGGAATTCTCATTTTTCAGCGACTGGTCCGAGCGTTACCAGTACCTGATCGACCTCGGGCGCAAGCTGCCGGCCTTCCCCGACGACTGGAAGACCGAAGAACATCGCCTGCTGGGTTGTCAGTCCATGGTCTGGATCGTGCCGGAGGGCAACGCCGACGCATTGCGCTTCCATGCGATCAGTGACTCGGCGATCGTGTCCGGCCTGATCTTCCTGGC
>JAZBLM010000143.1:0-7021 GCA_037033225.1 Pseudomonadota bacterium | reverse complement strand
GACGTGGTGATCCCCAACGATCCCAGCAACAACAGCCGCGCGCTGATCCTGCTGCACAATGCGGGCGTGATCCAGCTGAAGGACCCGAAGAACGCCCTGGCGACCCAGCGCGATGTCATCGCCAATCCGAAGAACCTCAAGTTCCGCGAGCTCGATTCGGCGATGCTGCCGCGGGTGCTGGACCAGGTGGACCTGGCGCTGATCAATACCAACTACGCGCTGGATGCCGGACTCAATCCGACCCAGGACGCGC
Organism: Pseudomonadota bacterium; assembly: GCA_037033225.1. Taxonomy (GTDB): domain Bacteria; phylum Pseudomonadota; class Gammaproteobacteria; order Xanthomonadales; family Xanthomonadaceae; genus Stenotrophomonas. Next base: position 6,768 of record JAZBLM010000143.1, on the reverse strand, counting down.
TGGCGATTGAAAGCAAGGACTCGCCGTACGTCAATTTCCTGGTCGCACGGGAAGACAACAAGGACGATCCGCGCGTGCAGATGCTGGCCAAGGCGCTGACCAGCCCCCAGGTCAAGGAGTTCATCGCGCAGAAATACAAGGGTGCCGTGCTGCCGGCATTCTGAGCCGGGTGGCGCCGCCCCGGTAGCGCCGGAGGGAGCCGTTGCCGACGTCGCTTGCGACGGCCCGCAGGGTGCCGGTCAGGACGGCCGGCATCGCCATGGTCGGCGAGCACAGCGGTCCGTCGGCAAGCGCAACGCGCTGGACGCTCAGTCCACCTGGAACGCCAGCGCGGCGTTGACCGCCCGGGTCCAGCCGGCATGCAGTACTTCACGTTCGGCCTCGTGCATCCGGGGATCAAAGCGGCGATCCAGGCCCCACTGCGTGGCGATCTGCGCGCGGCTTTCCCAGAAGCCCGTCGCCAGCCCGGCCAGATAGGCCGCACCCAACGCGGTGGTCTCGGCCACTTTCGGTCGCAGCACCGGCACGCCCAGCAGATCGCTCTGGAACTGCGCCAGGAAGTTGTTGGCGATGGCACCGCCATCGGCACGCAGCTCCTTCAGTTCGATGCCGGCGTCGGTCTGCATCGCCGTCAGCACATCGCGCGTCTGGTAGGCCATCGACTCCACCGCCGCACGGATGAAATGCTCCTTGCGGGTCCCGCGGGTGACACCGAACATCGCGCCACGCACGTCGCTGCGCCAGTACGGCGCGCCCAGTCCGACGAACGCCGGCACCATGTACATGCCGCCGGTATCGGGGACCCGCTCGGCATAGGCCTCACAGTCAGCGGCGCGGCCAAACATGCGCAGGCCATCGCGCAGCCACTGCACCACCGACCCGGCGACGAAGATGGAGCCCTCCAGAGCGTATTCGACGTCGCCGTCGACGTTCCATGCGATCGTCGTCAGCAGTCCGTTGCCGGACGCAACGGCTCTGCTGCCGGTATTCATCAGCATGAAGCAGCCGGTGCCATACGTGTTCTTGACCATGCCGGTTTCAAAGCACGCCTGCCCGAACAATGCGGCCTGCTGGTCGCCGGCGATACCGGCAATCGGCATCTGCCGGTCGAAGAAGAACTGTGGACGCGTATGTCCGTATATCTCGCTGCTGCCGCGCACTTCCGGGAGCATCGCGGCGGGGATGTCCAGCATGGCCAGCAGGTCCGGATCCCAGCGCAGCGTATGGATGTTGAACAGCAGCGTCCGCGCGGCGTTGCTCATGTCGGTCACGTGCACGGCGCCTCCCGTGAGGTTCCAGATCAGCCAGCTGTCGATGGTGCCGAACAGCAGCTCGCCGCGTTCGGCGCGTGCCTGCGCACCGTCCACATGATCGAGGATCCAGCGGATCTTGGTCGCGGAGAAGTAGGCATCCACCAGCAGCCCGGTGCGCTCGCGGATCATCGGTTCGTGGCCATCCCGCTTGAGCCGTTCGCAGATCGCATGGCTCTGCCGCGACTGCCAGACCACGGCGTTGTGGATCGGCTGGCCGCTTGCCTTGTCCCAGACCACGGCCGTTTCGCGCTGGTTGGTGATGCCGATGCCGGCGATGCGCCGGGGATCGACCTGCTGCTGGTTGAGCAGCTCGGTGATGGTGGTATAGACGCTGGTGAGGATCTCCCGCGGGTCATGTTCCACCCAGCCCGGTTGCGGGAAGATCTGCCTGAACTCGCGTTGCGCGCTGCCCACCACGTGGCCGGCATGGTCGAACAACATCGCCCGCGAGCTGGTGGTGCCCTGGTCGATGGCGAGGACGAATTCCGGTTTCATGTCGATCGGCTCCTGGTGGTGTGGATGGTCGCATCTGCGTTGCCTGCCAGTGCGTGCTGCCGGGCGGGCAGGAAGGGCAGGATCAGCCAACGATACGCCGTGGCGCCGATCACCCCACCGAGCAGTGGACCGGCCACCGGCACCCACGCGTAGTATCCGGCCGCAGGAAGCGCCGCGCTGTCCCAGCCGTTGAGCCATGCGAACAGCCGGGGCCCCAGGTCGCGTGCGGGATTGATCGCCCACCCTTCCAGGTGTCCCATCGATGCTCCGATGCAGGCGACCAGCAGCCCGATCATCAACGCACCGCCATTCGCCCCTGGCGCCGCGTCGTTGTAGCGTTCGGTAATGGCGAAGATGCCGAAGACCAGGAACGCGGTGAGGATGACCTCGTTGCGCAGTGCGTGCAGCGTGCTGACCGCCAGGCCCGGGGCGGTGAAGAAGACCCCGGCAGCGCCGCCGTCGGCACGCGCCAGCCCGTGCGGCGCGGTGTAATGGTCGATGACCGGTGCGTACAGCAGATAGACGATGGACGCGCCGATGAAGGCGCCGGCCACCTGCGCGATCCAGTACGGCACCACGTGCACCCACGGAAATCCGCGATACATCGCCATCGCCAGCGTTACCGCAGGGTTGGCATGGGTGCCGGACACCGAGGCTGTGGCATGGATCGCCAGCGTGACCGACAGGCCCCAGGTGATGCAAAGACCCCAGTAGGACTGCAGGTAGGGACTTGGCTCGTACAACAGGTACATCGCCGACGCCGAACAGCCGAAGCTGATGATGATCACCAATGCGACCGCCTCTGACAGCAGGGCGCCGATCAGTCCATTGCGCAGCATGACACGCCTCCCGAACGGTTACTCATGACGATGCCCGTCGACGCCGCGGTACTGCCTGCCTGCTGCTGCGTGCGTCACGAACCAGTCTGCGACGCGCGCCTGCTGCCGCGCGTCCAGCTGCAGTCCCAGCCATGTACGGCGCCACAGCACGTCTTCGGCCGTCCGTGCCCATTCGTGCTGCTGCAGGTAGCGGAGCTCGGCCTCGTAAAGACCGGCACCAAAGTGCTCACCCAGCGCGTCCAGCGACTGCGCGCCCTGCACGATCCAGCCGGCGCGGGTGCCGAGACTGCGCGCCCATCGTCGAGCGACGCGCTGCGGCAACCAGGGCCAGCGATCGCGCAGCCAGGTTTCCACCGCCGCAGACAGGCCCAACTCACCGCCGGGCAGGGGGGATCCGGTCGCTGTCCACGCGTCGTCGGGGCGGCCGATCGCGGCCCCGATCGCATCCACGGCCTCTTCTGCCAGGCGGCGATAGGTCGTGAGCTTGCCGCCAATCACGTTCAACAGCGGCGCGCCCTGCGCGTCGAGCTGCAGCTGGTAGTCGCGCGGGACGCGGCTGGCGATGGCCTCTGGTTCGTCGACCAGAGGCCTCACCCCGCTGAAGCTCCACAGCACGTCCTGTTGGCTTATCGGTCGGGCGAAACTGCGATTGACCGCTTCGCACAGGTAATCAAGCTGCGCAGCGTCGATCGACACGCCGGCCGGATCGCCCTCGAATTCGACATCGGTGGTCCCGACCAGCGTGTAGTCCTGTTCGAAAGGCAGTGCGAACACGACACGCCCGTCCGGTTGCTGCAGCAGGTAGCCGTGATCATGATCGAACAGCGCGGGCACCACGATGTGGCTGCCCTGTACCAGGCGCAGGACAGGGCCCGCCGTCAGGCTGATGTCGGCCGTGAAGGTGCCCGCCCAGGGCCCGGTGGCGTTGACCAGCGCGCGTGCCTGCACGCTGTGCAGGGTGCCATCGGAGCGCACCAGGTCCAGTGTCCACCCGTCCGGTTGGCGCCACGCCTGCACGCAGCGCGTGCGCGTCCAGACCTGCGCGCCGCGCTCGGCCGCGTCGACCGCATTGGCGATGACCAGGCGCGCATCAGGGACCTGGGCGTCGGCGTACACGAATCCACGCGACGGAGGGCCGCGCAGGGGGGCACCCAGCGCGTGGCCGTGCAGCGGCAGCCCCCGCGAGCGGTGCAGCGAGCTGCTGCGGCCACCGATCCGGTCGTACAGCCACAGCCCGATATGGATCAGCCAGGCCGGCCGCAGATGCGGCACATGGGGCACGACGAAGGACAGGGGCTGCACCAGGTGGGGAGCGATCCGCAGCAGCGCCTCGCGTTCCTGCAGCGATTTGCGCACCATGCCGAAGTGGCCGGTTTCAAGGTAGCGCAGGCCGCCGTGGATGAGCTTGGAACTGGCGCTGGAAGTGTGCGCTGCGAGATCGTGCTGCTCGCACAGGGCCACGCGGAGGCCACGCCCAGCGGCATCGCGTGCAATGCCTGTGCCATTGATGCCACCGCCCACCACCAGCACATCGAACATGGCATCAACCTCCGTCAGGCATCGCCTGCCCTCGGATTCGAGCCTAGCGCAGCGCCGCTGGCAGAAACACACGACGTACGCGATGCGTGCGGAACGCACACATGAAAACGGGCCCCGAAGGGCCCGCCGTCACGTCGTGCTGCAATCGGAGTGCGCTTAGAAGCGCGCGCCGATGCCGAAGCCGACGGTCCACGGATCCAGCTTGGCATCTGCGCCAGTGCCCTGGCCGCCGACCTTCACTTCCGGACGCGAGTGCATGTAGCGCGCATCGGCACGGGCAAACCAGGTCGAGTTGATGTTCATGTCGACACCGACAGTGCCGATGGCACCCTTCGCGGTTTCCAGGCCGATATGTTCGGTCACGCCCGGCGCAACCAGGTCTTCGTTGCTGAAGTTGGACTCGTAGTAACCCACGCCGACGAACGGACGGAAGACGTTGTCCGCCATGCCGAAGTGGTACTGGCCGCTCAGGGCGATCGGCTGCTGCTCGACGGTGCCCAGGCGCTCGTTGCCGACGCCGCGGACGCGGTGGTTGAACTTGTCAGCCGCGCCCCACAGTTCAACGGCCCAGTTGTCGTTGATGTAGTAGCTCAGGCTCAGCGTCGGCGCCGGGCCGCCATCGAACTTGCGGATGCCGTCGATGGGATCATTCTTCGGCTGCAGCAGGGCGACACCGCCAACCACGGCAAAGTGCTTGCCCGAGGCGGTTTCGGTTGCGCCGGAAGCGTCGGTGGTCGAATAGTCCTGCGCGAAGGCGCTCGGTGCGAAGGCAGCGGCGGTCAGCAGGGAAAGACTCAGGATACGGATGGAGCGCATGGGGATTCTCCTCGGGTTTCTTGTTCTGGTCCCCGGCATCCGGGGCGAGGCCAACGCTAGGCCTTCGAACATGAATCCAAATCGACTAACGTTAAAAATTAGTTCTTCCGTTCAGCCGCAGCGGCACTGCGGCCCGTGGCACCAATCCCCCAGGCCACGAACGCGTTCACGAAGTTGTTGTCGATGTGAGCGCGCAGCGGGCGTTTTACCCGCTGCACGCGCAGGAAAATCAGATCAGAAGCGTGCGCCGAGGCTGAAGCCGGCGACCGGCATGTTGCCCTTCATCTTCAGATCAGACGCTGCGGCGGTATCGATGCGCATGTCGCTGTACAACAGGCGCGCGTCGACGCGGGCGAACCAGGTGGCGTTGATGTTCATGTCCATGCCGGCGGTCACCATGTAACCGGCGCCGCTCTTGCCGTGGATGTTGTTCGCGCCGGGGGCGGCCGGTGCGCTGACCTGTACGTCGGAGATGTTCGACTTGAAGCCGCCCACCCCGATGAACGGACGGAAGACCGAGTCGGCGCTGCCGAAGTGGTACTGGGCGCTCAGGGCGACCGGCTGGTGCGCATAGGTGCCGATGCGTGGGCCGGACTTGATGCGCATGTTCTGCTGCAGCTTGTTGGCGGTGCCCCAGACTTCGGCGCTCCAGTGATCGTTGAACAGGTAGCTGATGCTGGCAGTCGGGGCCGGACCGGCGTCGCCGACGGTGAAGCCGGCGGTCACGGCGACACGCTTCCTCGACGCGGTTTCAGCATCGTCGGCGGCGAACGCGGCCGGAGAGGCCAGGGCCAGCAGGCAGCTGGTCAGCAGGAAAGAGCGCATGCGAGAATCCTTCGAGTCTTGGATTGAAATCGGGTGATGAGCGGATGCAGGAGCCAGCCGTCACGCGGAAAGCGACGCTCGCTGGCACGGGGCGCATTACAGACCAGCCCTTCCGGATGGAAAATCGTACGGGTCCCAATTGCATGCCCTGCACGGCACGGCAGCTGCAGGACGGTCGTGGACGCTGAGTACTGCCAGGGTCTTGCGCCGCAGTGGGACGCGGCCTCACGCGTGCTGGTGCTGGGGTCGATGCCGGGCATTGCATCGCTGCAGGCGGCCCGGTACTACGCGCATCCCCGTAACCGCTTCTGGCCGCTGATGGGCCTGCTGTGCGGCCTCGACCCGGGTGCGCCTTACGAGGCGCGACTGCGTGCGCTGAACCGGGCCGGCGTGAGCCTGTGGGATGTGATCGGCCAGTGCCGCCGCCGTGGCAGCCTGGACGCCTCGATCGTCCGTGGCAGCGAAGTGCCCAATCCCATCCCGACACTGCTTGCGCGCCTGCCCGGGCTTCAGCTCATTGCCTGCAACGGCGCAGCAGCGCATCGCGCGTTCGATCGCTTCATCGCGGCGGAGCTGGACGCGCCACTGCAGGTTCCCGTGCTGGCGCTGCCGTCCACCAGTCCTGCCAACGCGGCCGCTTCGCTGCCCGCGCTGCAGCGTGCCTGGCAGCCGATCGCCGACGCGCTGCGCGCGGACAGCGGCTGATCGCGGACAGCGGCTGATCGCGGGACGCCGGGCGGCGCGGGCAGCGCGGGGAAGCGGACAATACGCCACCGGCTGGTGCGTGCGACGGGGCCGCCGTTGCAGCGCAAGGTCCCTGCCACAACAGCGTGTCCCGGGACAGTGCGGACTGAAAACGCCAACAACGGTTGGCGAGGGGCCTCCACTGGCCGCACAATAGAGGATTCCCTACACCAGATTGCCGGAGTTATCCCCATGGC
>JAZBLM010000142.1:0-7077 GCA_037033225.1 Pseudomonadota bacterium | reverse complement strand
ACGCGCGCGGGAGGGGGCACCCGTTTCGCGCGGCGCCGCGGGGGGGGCCTGCTCGCGGCGTCATGCGAAGGCTTCGGGGCCTGCAGGACCGGACCGGCAGGGTCGCGCCGCGCAGGATGCCAAGCGCCGCCCGGTTCGCCTGCGGCACACGGCACCTCCTGATACCGGATCGCTGTGTCGGGCCCGCAACGGAACACATCGCTCGAGGGCGCGGCAGCCGCGCCCAGCAACCACAGGACGCAGATCAGTACGTTATCCGGGCGCATCCATCGGCTCCATCCGGGGCATCCAGCCTGTCGCGGATCTGAATCGCGCCCAAGAGCCAAAAGGGCCGATCACGCGTTTTCGCGATTGTTGTATTCCGCAACCTGCGGCAAGCGAGGAAGCTGCCGCCGCCGTCAGTCACGACGCGCCCTGCGCCACGCCTCCGAGATGAACGCCCCCTTCATGAACTCCCCGCTGATCCCCTTCCGCCGCGCCGCCCGACGACTGGCGTGCCACGACGCCCTGGTGCGCCGCATCGAAGCGGCGGTCATGGGCGTGATCGTGCTCAGCGCGGTGGTGCTGATGCTGGACAGCGTGGCGGAGATCCACCAGCGGCACGGCGCCCTGCTCAGTGCGCTGGAGTGGACGTTCACCGGGCTCTTCACCGTCGAATACGTCGTCCGGCTGTGGGTGCTGCGCAGGCCCTGGCATTACGCGCGCAGTTTTTTCGGCATCGTCGACCTGCTGTCGATCCTGCCGGTGTTCCTGGCCGTCCTGCTGCCGGGCGTGCACGTGCTGGCCGACGTCCGGCTGCTCCGTCTGCTGCGCCTGTTCCGGATCCTTCGCCTGCCGGTCTATCTTGAAGAGACCCGGCACCTGCGCTCGGCACTGGTGCGCGCCAGGCGCAAGATCCTGGTCTTCATCGGGGTCATGGTGCTGTTGATCGTCGTCCTGGGGACGGTGATCTTCCTGGTTGAAGGACCGGACAACGGCTTCAGCAGCATCCCGGCCGGCATCTACTGGGCGGCGGTGACCATGAGTACCACCGGCTACGGGGACATCACCCCACAGACCGGACTGGGCCGCCTGATCACCTCCTGCGCCATTCTGCTCGGCTACGGCATCATCGCCTTCCCTACCGGCATCATGGGCGCTGAGCTGTTCGCCGGTGTGATGCAGGACCGCGATGCCTCCCGCCCCTGCGACTGCCCCTGCCAGTGCGGCCAGCGTCCCGCCGCGGTCGGCGTCGCACCCGCGGGCGATGCGGCCGGCGGACAGATCGAGACCGGCAGCCGCTGACGCCCTGGTTCAGGGCGGTGGCAGGATCCAGCGTCCGTTGCGCATCGACAACCGGTCTTCGGGAACGCCTGCCACGGCCGCCGGGCCATGCTCGGCGCGTACGGCGACGAAGGTCGCCGGCAGGCCTTCGGCAAGCCCGTACCCGGACAAGCCGATCGCCGCGGCCGCCTCGCCTGTGACCATGTCCAGGGCCAGACGCAGCGCTTCGTCGGTATGGAAACCGGAGCGATAGCCGATCAGCATCGCGCGCTGCAGCAGGTCACCGTTGCCGTAGGGCCACCAGCAGTCCCGGATGTTGTCGTTGCCCGCGAACACCCGCACGCCCTGCGCGTGCAGTGCCGCAACCGGGGGGAACGGGCGGTCTCCAGGCGCATTGGTCATGATGGCCACCTGCGCACGCGCAAGCCTCTCGCCAGCATGCAGCGCACGCGCCTGCGGCACCTCGCCCAGCGCATAGGCGTGGCTCACCACGACCCGCCCCTGCAGGCCACCGGCCTCGGTACGCGCACAGATCTGCAGCAGCTGCGCCACGCCCTGTTCGCCCGGATCGTGCAGATGGATATCGATCCGCGCGCCGTGCCGGTCGGCCAGTCCGAACAGCACATCCAGCTGCCCGTCCACGTCGCGGTCCATGCCCTGCGGATCGATGCCGCCGACCACCTCTACGCCTTCGACCAGCGCCTGCTGCAGTACCTGCGCGGTGCCCGGGCAGGACATCACACCGGCCTGCGGGAACGCGACGTACTGGATGTCCAGCAGGTCCGCGCAGCGCGCGTGCGCCGCCTGCACCGCATGCAGGTTGCGCAGGCCGGTGCTGGCATCCACGTCCACGTGGCAGCGCACCGCCGCCGTGCCCCGCCCGACGATCTGGCGCATCAGCGCTTCGGCCCGGTCGACCATCGGCGCGGCGCTGGCCAACGCCTGTTTTTCCTGCGCCAGCCGCCCGCGCAGGCTGTCGACCGGCTGATGCGGATGCCAGCGATCACCGACGAAACTCTTGTCCAGGTGGATATGGCCGTCCACCAGCGCGGGCAGCACGGTGTAGCGGGTCAGATCGGTGCCGACGCCTGGTGCAGCCGCCGAGAGACCGCTGTCGAAGCGGCCGAAGCAGCCGCGTTCGACGCTGAAGGACAACGGACGACCGGCGACATCCACCGCGCCATGAAATTGCTGGACCGTCATGCGGACCTCCCAGGATGAAACGATGCACCCTAAATGCCCGCCACCGGCACGGCAAATGAACCGGCTGCAAGGCCCGCACCGTGGTGGACCCGCGAAGCCATTTCCGACGGGCAGGCGGCGTGCGGCAAGGTAAACTTCCCTCCTGCGATCAACATGGATGCAAATGGCCTCGTTCGACCGTACCGACCGACTTCGCTGGCAGGCCGCTTCGTTGCTGGCTGCCGCGCCGGTCCTGGCGGTCGCCACAGCCGGGCCGGCAACCGACATGGCACCTCCCTCCGTAGTCCCCACCCGCTCTTCGCTCGTCGAACAGCTGCACCAGCGCGTTCTCGCCGGCCACAGCGCGACGGCAACCCTGGAAGCCTGGTGCGTCGACCAGGGGTTGGCACCACAGCCCCGCGTGCGCGCCATCCGCGCCGACGGCGTGCAGCGCGGCGCGCCGCGCGAGGTGCGCGAGGCCCTGCGTGTGGCGGCCGACACGCCGCTTCGCTACCGGCGCGTCCAGCTCGCCTGCGGTCAGCGCATCCTGTCTGAAGCGGACAACTGGTACATCCCGTCGCTGCTCACCCCGGCCATGAACGCAGCCCTGGATGGGAGCGAGCAACCTTTCGGACGCGTCGTCGGTCCGCTGGGGTTCCAGCGACAGACGCTGAGCGACCAGGCTTTCCAGCCGGCGCGCGGCAATGGCGCCGACGCGTCGATCCTCGAGATCCGCGCGGTGCTGCTCGATCACGCGGGGCGGCCTTTCAGCTATGTGGTGGAAAACTACCTGCAGGGCGCGCTGCCGCCCTGACCGTCCGGCGTTCGGCGCTCAGGCGCTCCCCTCACTGCACCGCCGACATGCCCGGCCGGACGGCGCGCTCGACATCGGCCAGCAGGCCGGGCCCGATATCGGTCAGCCGGCGGGCGCCGGTCAGCGTCATCGCAACGCGCATCTCCCTGGCCATCAGGTCCAGCAGGTTTTCGACGCCGGCCTGGCCATGGGTGGCGAGCGCGTAGACGAATGCCCGCCCCAGCAGCACAGCATCCGCCCCCAGCGCCAGCATGCGCACCACGTCCAGCCCGCTGCGGATACCGGAGTCGGCCAGTATCTTCAGCTCTCCCTGCACCGCATCGGCGATCGCCGGCAGCGCCCGCGCGGTGGACAGCACGCCATCGAGCTGCCGCCCGCCGTGGTTGGACACCACGATGCCATCGGCGCCGAAACGTACCGCATCGCGTGCATCGTCCGGGTCGAGGATGCCCTTGATCACCATCGGGCCCTTCCAGAACGCGCGTATCCACTCCAGGTCCTTCCAGCTGATGGAGGGGTCGAAGTTGTTGCCCAGCCAGCCGATATAGTCCGCCAGTCCGGTGGGCTGGCCGAGGTAGGCCGAGATGTTGCCCAGATCATGCGGACGTCCGTGCAGGCCCACGTCCCACGCCCAGCGAGGATGGGCCAGCACCTGGCCGAAGCGGCGCAGGGCAGCGTTCGGGCCGCTCATCCCCGAATGCATGTCGCGGTAGCGCGCCCCGGGCACCGGCATGTCCACGGTGAACACCAGTGTGGTCACCCCTGCCGCCTGCGCGCGTTCCAGCGCGTTGCGCATGAAGCCACGGTCACGCAGTACGTACAGCTGGAACCAGATCGGCTGTGCGGCTGCGGGCGCGACTTCTTCGATCGCACAGACCGAGACGGTGGACAACGTGTAGGCGATCCCCCGGCTGGCGGCGGCGCGCGCGGCCTGCACCTCTCCCCGGCGGGCGAACATGCCGGTCAATCCCACCGGCGCCAGCGCGACCGGCATGGCCAGTGATCGGCCAAACAGCTCCGTCTGCAGGCTCAGTTCGGACATGTCCCGCAGCACGCGCTGGCGCAGCGCGATATCGGCGAGATCCTCCACGTTGCGCCGCAGCGTGTGTTCGGCATACGCACCGCCGTCCAGGTAATGGAACAGGAACGGCGGCAGCCGGCGCTGCGCCGCAGCGCGGTAGTCGGTGGCGGCGGAAATGATCATGCCCCCGACTGTGGCCGCAGGCGTGGGCTTCGGCAACCCCCTGGTCGCCTGTGGCGTCCGCTCAGAGCTTCCTTTCCAGCTTCTGCACCACCGTCAGCACCACTACGCACAACACGGTGACGCCCGCGGCGATCACGTAGGCGCCGATGCCCACGGCGATGCCCACAGAGGCGGACATGATCAGCGAGCTGGCCGTGGTCAGGCCGCTGACCTCACCCTCGCGCGCACCGCGGATGATCGTGCCGGCGGCAATGAAGCCCACGCAGGCGACCACGGCTTCGATCAATCGGATCGGATCCACCTGCAGAAGGTCGCGGTACCGGTCCTGCTGGAAGTGCTCGGCCACCGAATCGCCCAGCCCTACGATCAGGGCGGCGGCGCCGGCCAGCAGCATGTGGGTGCGCAGACCGGCCGCGTGCTTGCCCAGCTCCCGCTCGAAGCCCACCACACCGCCGAACAACATCGCAGCGGCAACCCGCAACAGCAGGGACACGTCCTGGCTGAAATCCATCGTCGAACTCTCGGAGAACAAACGCTGACGTTCGCCGGCCAGCCGTGGGAGCGCCGTGAACGCAGCGCCGGCGGCCTATTGGGCCAGGTAACCCCCGTCAATGGCGTAATAGCTGCCCGTGGCGAAGGAGGCCGCGTCGCTGGCCAGCCAGGCCACGAGCGCCGCGACCTCCTCGGGCGTACCCAGCCGCTTCAGTGCGTGCCTGCCTTCCAGCGTAGCGCGCACCTTCGGATCCATCTGCTCGACCATCGGCGTGCCGATGAAGCCGGGGCCGACCGCGTTGACGCGGATCCGGTCCGGCGCGTGTTCCCAGGCGGCGGTCTGGGTCATCCCGACCACGCCGTGCTTGGCCGCGGCATAGGCCACCGAGCCGGCATAGCCCACCTGCCCCAGGATCGAGGCCATGTTGATGATGCTTCCGCCGGTCCCGGCCGAGCGCATCGCGCGGATCTGGGCACGCTGGCACAGGAACACGCTGGTCAGGTTCACATCGATGACCCGGCGCCAGCCGTCGGTCGGATAGTCCCCACTGAACGCTGCCGGGCCACCGATGCCTGCGTTGTTGACGGCGATGTCCACGCCGCCCAGCTCGCCCACGGTACGCGCGGTCGCGGCGTCCACGGCCGCTTCGTCGGTGACGTCCAACGCGATCCCGATGGCCTGCGCTCCCGTCGCGCGAAGGGCTTTGGACGCCTCGTCCACGGCGTCCTGGTCCAGGTCCCACACCGCGATGCGCGCGCCCGATGCGGCCAACATGCGCGACACGGCCAGGCCGATGCCGGACACCCCGCCGGTGACGATCGCGTTCCTGCCGTCCAACTGGTAATCGATCATGGATGAACTCCTGTCGCGCTGAGGGCAGCGTGCTGTGATGTCACGACGACCTTACGCCGCACGCCGTCATGCAGCCGTGGAGCGCGTCCACGCTCCCTGCAACAGCCCTTCCCATCGCTGCAACGTTGCAGCGCCTATGCTCACCGGTACCGGCCCGCAAAGGTCCCTCCCCCTCTGAAGGAAGCTTGATGTCCACCGACAATGCGCTGCTGTTCTCCCCCACCCGCCTGGGCGACCTGGCCCTGGCCAACCGCGTGGTCATGGCCCCGCTGACCCGCAACCGCGCCGAGGATGACCGCGTCCCGACGCCGCTGGCCGCCACCTACTACGGCCAGCGTGCCAGTGCCGGCCTGATCATCGCCGAGGCGACCCAGATCAGCCCGTTGGGCCAGGGTTACCTTGATACACCCGGCATCTACTCACCGGCGCAGGTACAGGCCTGGAAGAAAATCACCGATGAAGTCCATGCGCAGGGCGGACGCATCATCCTGCAGCTGTGGCATGTCGGCCGCATCTCGCATACCAGCCTGCTGCCCGACGGCGAAGTGCCGGTGGCGCCGAGTGCCTTGCGCGCCAACGCCAAGACCTTCACCCGCAACGGCTTCGAGGACGTGTCGACCCCGCGTGCGTTGAACCTCGACGAGATTCCTGCGTTGGTGCAGGACTACCGCCAGGCCGCGCTCAATGCCATCGAAGCCGGCTTCGACGGGGTCGAGGTGCATGCCGCCAACGGTTACCTCATCGACCAGTTCCTGCGCGACGGCAGCAACCAGCGTGAGGACGGCTACGGCGGCAGCATCGAGAATCGCACGCGGCTGTTGCACGAAGTGGTCAGTGCCGTGGCCGGGGCGATCGGCGCAGGCCGCACCGGCGTGCGACTGTCACCGACCACCACCGCAGGCGATGCCCATGACAGCAACCCGCAGCCGCTGTTCGAGCGTGCGGTGGAACGGCTGGACAGCATCGGAGGGCTGGCTTTCGTGCACGTGATCGAGGGCGACACCGGCGGCGACCGTGACAACATCGCATTCGATTATCCGGCGCTGCGCTCGCGTTTCAGCGGTGCGTGGATCGTGAACAACGGCTACGACAAGGCACGCGCAGAGGCGGCGCTGGCCTCCGGCCAGGCTGACGCGGTAGCGTTCGGTCGCGCCTTCATCGCCAACCCGGACCTGGTCGAGCGCCTGCGCCGTGACGTGCCCCTGGCCCAGCTGGACCAGGACACGCTGTACGGCGGCGGCGCACATGGCTATACCGACTACCCGACGG
>JAZBLM010000141.1:0-7158 GCA_037033225.1 Pseudomonadota bacterium | reverse complement strand
TCCTTCCACCAGATGGCGTAATGGCGATTCTGGTCGACCATGGGTCGACCCTACCAGTGCAGGGTGCGCGTCCAGTGCGGGGTGCGCGTCCAGTGCAGGGGACGCGTCCAGTCAGGGACGCGTCGGTCGACCTGGGTCGACGTTGGAGGGGCAGGTCGCCGACCGGGCGCCGCATTGCGACGCCCGGCAGCGTGGCCGGTCAGAACTTGTAGTTCAGGCCAAAGTACAGTTGGCGACCGCTGTAGATGTTGGAAATCAAGCGGGCCTTGGTGTCCCCACCCAGATGCGTCCGCTGCTCGGACTTGGTGGCGTTGAGCACCGACGCGGTCAGGGTCAGCGCGTCGGTCAGGTTGTAGGCCGCGTTGAGATCCAGCTGGTCGTAGGGCTCGGTGAACACGGTCATGCCGTTGTTGAGCCCGCCAACCACTTCGCCGCGCCGGTTGTAGGACGCACGCGCCAGGAACTTGTCGTTCTCGTAGAACAGCGTCACGTTGGCCTGGTTCTTCGCACTGCCGACCAGCGGTGAAGCACCGATGTTCTCGCCGTCCAGCACGATCGACGCCAGGTTGGTGTCGTTGTAGGTGTAGTTGGCCTGCACGCCGAAGCCCATGTCGAAGGTGTACTGGCCGTAGACCTCCACGCCCTGCGACACGCCATCGCGGCCGTTGGCTTCGGTCGAATAGTTCTGCACCAGCACCGTCTCGTCACCCACCTGCATCTGCTGGTCGGTCACCACCGGCACGGTGAAGTTGTCCACGTCCTTGCGGAACAGCGCCACGCCGGCCACGGCGCCTGGCTTGAAGTAGTACTCCAGTCCGAGGTCGTACTGCAGCGCTTCGAACGGTTCCAGCTGCTTGTTGCTGCCTGATCCGTACCAGCCCGGTGTGGTCGTGCCGCCGGCCACGCGGCGGTCGTTGCTGTATTCCTCGCTGATGTAGTCCAGGCCGCCGGGGTAGGCGATGCTGGTGTAGCCGGGGCGCGCGATCACCTTCGACGCGGCACCGCGCAGGACCAGGTTCTCGGTGATGTCCCAGGCGATGTTGAAGCTGGGCAGGATGTCGGTGTAGGTCTTGTCCAGCGAAGACTGCTCGTAGGTCTTTTCACGCACGTCGCGGCGCACGAAGCCGGATTCGCAGACGGTGCCGGCCGGCGGCGTTCCCGCCGGGCAGGCCAGCGGATTGCCATCCGCGCCGTCGACGAAATAGTCTTCGAAGCGTTCCACTGAATCACTCGACGCGGCGTGCTGGCGGGTCTGCACCAGGCGCACGCCCAGGTTGCCGCGGACGCGCTCGGTGCGGAAGTTGGCCTGGAAGTAGGTCGAATAGATCTTTTCGTTGACGTCGTAGACGAAATCCGGCTCGATCCGCTTCTGCATGCCGCCGTAGCGCTCGTTGAGGTAGGCCAGGTAGGCCGGATAGTTGATCCCCGGCATGACGTTGGCGTTGAAGCCGCCGGCGATATCGTCGATCGGGCTGGACAGGAAGAATCCGGGCTGCGCGACGCTCTTTTCCGGATCGGCACAGTTGCCGGCCTGGTACCGCGCCTCGTAGTCGTTCGGGTCTGCGCCCTGGCACGCCCAGTAGGTGTTGCCGGTATTGCGGTGGACCTTGCCATCGCGATACTTCACGCCGAACTGGAACGAGTCGATGAAGCCGCTTTCGAACAGGCGGGTGAAGTCGGCCTGGAAGTAGTTCTGCTCGATGCTGGTTTCGCGCCACGAGGAGTCGGTCGAACCGGTATCGATCTCGGCGATGCCGGCCATCAGCTGTTCCTGCAGGTTCGGCGAGAAGGTTGCCGTCGGCGTGCCGGTCAGGTCGTAGGCGCTGTAGCTGTTGCCGGCCTGCCACACGCCATCCACCTGGCGACGCGGCTTGGCCGACATGCGGAAGTTCATCGACGGGCCGCCTTCGGACCACGTCCGGCCGCCCTTGAACGTCACCTTGGACAGTGGACTGATCTCCCAGTCGATGGTCAGGTCGCCGGTCTGCGACAGAGCCTTCTCGCGGCTGTAGGCGCCGCTCAGCTGCGGGGTCGGGACGGTGCAGTCGTCCGGCCCCCACCCGCCCGGTGCCATGCCGGCGGCGGCGGCCTGTGCCTCGCTGCAGTAGTAGGCCTTGCCCGGCAGCTTCTCGAACTGCGCGCCGGTGACGATGGTGCCGCTGGCATCGAAGTCCATCCCGTTGAGCAGGCGTCCGCCTGCCCAGTTGCCATCGCCGTTGTAGCGGGCGATGTTCCACTCGGGGATCTTGGACTGGTTGAGTGTGTAGTCACCGGTCAGTTCGAAGCGGAAGTAGTTCGCGGTGAGGGTCAGGTTGTCGGTCGGCTTGAACTGGAAGGTGAACTGGCCGCCGGTGCGCTCGCGTTCTTCCTCGCGCACGCCGAAATTGATCGACGTGGGCATGAAGAATTCGCTGTAGTTGCCGCCGGTCTGGTTATTGAACCCGGACTCGCCCCACCAATAATGGATACCGTCCTGCGGCAGCGTATTGCCGTAGGCATCCACCGCCTCGGTGCCGGCGCCATACCACTGGTAGTCGTCGACGGTGACTTCCATGCTGCGGTTGGTGCGCTTCTGCTTGGTCGCGCCGATCAGCACGCCGAAGCGTTCGTCCTTGCTGTGCCAGGCATACATCGCCGACAGGTTCGGATCCACGCTGTCGGTGGTATCGGAGGTCACGCCTTCGATGTTGACGAAGCCGGAGTTGGCTTCCATGTCCAGCGGGCGCCGGGTGTGCAGGATGACGGTGCCGCCGATTCCACCTTCGTCGATGCGGGCCTCGGGTGATTTGAACAGCTCCGCACTCTCCAGCATGTTGGAGGGCAGCAGCGTGTAGTTGAACGAGCGGGAGGCCTCGTTGTTGGTCTCCGACGTCGCAATGTAGTTGCCGTTCAACTGGGTCAGCGTGAGGTCCGAATCCAGGCCACGCACGCTGACATTCTTGCCTTCGCCGCCGTCACGGGTGATCACCACGCCCGGCACGCGCTGCAGCGCATCGGCCACGTTCTTGTCGGGGAACTTGCCCACGTCCTCGGCCGTGATCACCTCCACCACCGCATTGGCATCGCGCTTCTGCTGCAGGCTCTTTTCGATGGCGTAGCGGTAGCCGGTGACATTGACACTGTCCAGCGTCGTGGCGCTGGGGCTGGCGGTGGCTGGCGCGGCATCCTGCGCCAGGGCACTGCCGGCGCTGGCAACCAGCGCCAGGGTGATGGCGGCGGCCAGCGTGTGGCGACCGTGCTTGCGTGACATGTAGTTCATTCTCTCCCTCTCCTGGATCGAACCGAATGGCTGGTGCGGAAAAACCTGAATCGATCTGATGTTTGAAGCCGACTGCGCAAGCGTGGGGCAGGTGAGACAGGGCGCGTAGAGCGTCTCCATCGGATTCCGAACCCGGCAATCGTGACCGCTTGAAGTTGGATCGATCTAAACGATTGGCGCGCATTTTTTAGCACGGTCTGTTGCGGCTGGCATGCTGCTGCGCAATATGAACTGTGCGTTCAGGCTGTTCAGCCCCGCGATGCTGCGCCGCAGAATGCATGCCCTGCGTCGTTCATGTTTACTTCAATCGATCTAAATGCGGCCGCCGCGCTGTCCTCGGCACCCCGAATCATCAACGGTCCCTTGCGAAACGTCGCTGGACCGGCACGCCTCTCCCCTATCAGGAGTCTATGACCGTGAGCTTCCGACGCCGTTTCCCGGTGCCTGCCTTCCTCCCCATGGCCTCGCTCGCCTGCGTCATCGGCCTTTCCGCCGCGCCGGTGGGCTTTGCCGCGTCCCCCGCGCTTGAACGCGAGGTCAACACCTTCATTGGCAGCAAGGACGATGGGAACACCTATCCCGGCGCGTCGGCACCGTTCGGTCTGATCCAGGTCAGTCCGATTGGAAGCCACTACGCGGGCTGGCGCTATGACGACGAGAAGATCCGCGGCTTCGGGCACTCGTTCCTCTCCGGCGCGGGTTGCTGGGAGCAGGGCGGCCAGGTCTCGGTCCTGCCGGTGACCGGAACCATCAAGCCGGGAGGTGATTTCGATACGGCCAATCCCAAGGCCTTCGACCACAAGGCATACGCCTCGGCCTATACCCACGATGGCGAAGTCGGGCAGGCCGGCTACTACCGTGTGCAGCTGACCAGCTACGGCGGCATCGAGGCCGAAGCTACCGCGCGTACCCGCGCAGCGGCCGAGCGTTACACCTTCGGCGCCGGACAGGCGCAAGGTCACGTGCTGGTCAACGTGGGCCAGGCCAACGAGCGCCATTCGGTGATCGGCAGCGTGGTCGATGTGGTCGGCGACCGTGCCGTGGAAGGCAAGCTGGTGACCAAGAGTTTCTGCGGCGGGCACCAGTACACCACCTGGTTCCGCATCGAGTTCGATCGCCCGTTCGTCGCCCACGGTGTGTGGGGCGAAGAGAAAGGGCTGCCGGGCGCGCGGCACAGCATGGAGGGTGAAGCCAAACCCAACGGCGCCTGGCTCAGCTTCGACCTCGCCGACGGGCGCGAGGTCACGGCGGTGAGCGCGATCTCGCATGTCGATGCCGAAGGCGCGCGTGCCAACCTGCGCAGCGACGGCATGCATGACGGCAGGCTGCTCGGCTTCGACCGCATGCGCAGTCTCGCGCAGGATGCATGGCGGCAGGAGCTTTCGACGATCAAGCTGGACGGTGGAAGCAAGGACGACCGGACGGTGCTGTACACCGCGCTCTACCATGCACTCCTGCAGCCGCTGACCGGCAGTGATGCCGATGGCCGCTACCGCGGCTATGACGATGCCATCCATCGTGCCGACGGATGGACCTACTACGAGTATTTCTCGCTGTGGGACACCTACCGCGCGCAGAACCAGTGGTTGGCGCTTACCCGGCCGAAGGTAGCCCGCGACATTGGCCGGACCCTGCTGGCGATCGACGAGCAGGGCGGGTGGTTGCCGCGCTGGGGCTATGCCAACTTCGAGACCAACATCATGACCGGTGATCCGGTCACGCCGTTCATGGCGGACCTGTGGCGCTTCGGTGCGCTGGAGGGGCGTGAGCAGCAGGCCTGGACGGCGCTGCGCCGCAACGCCTTCGAGGTGCCGCCGCTGAACTCCCGTGCCGCTGGGCGTTCCGGCAACCCGTCCTACCTGGACAAGGGCTATGTGGTCTACGACCGCGCCTTCCCCTCCAAAGGCATGGATGTAGACCCGCATCACGGCGGGTCGGCGACGCTGGAATACGCCTTGGCCGATTGTGCGTTGGCGCAGATGGCGAACGGCCTTGGCCATGCCGCCGATGCGGCCACGCTGCGCGAGCGGGGCCGCAACTGGCGCAACGTCTGGGATGCCTCGGTACGTGATGCCGAGACCGGGTTCAGCGGATTCCCGCGTCCACGTACCGAAGGCGAACAGTGGTACACGCCCGCCGATGGCCACTACAGCCCGCGTTCGCATCATGGCTTCCACGAAGGTACGGCATGGCAGTACCAGTGGCTGGCCCAGCAGGACGTACCCGGGCTTGTCGAGGCGATGCACGGCCGCGAGCAGGCCGGCAAGCGGCTGGATGCGTTCTTCGCGATGGATGCGCTGGTCGCCGATCCCCTGCAGGCCGCGCGCAGGGAGTGGGTGGTCGGCCCTTACAGCTACTACAACCAGTACCGGTACAACCCGAACAACGAACCGGACCTGCATGCGCCGTGGATGTATACGCTGATCGGCCAGCCCTGGAAGACCGCCACCGTGGTGCGCGCGGCGCAGCAGTTGTTCACCAACGCGCCCAACGGCGTCACCGGCAACGACGACCTGGGCACCATGTCGGCGTGGTACCTCTTCAGCGCGCTGGGCCTGTACCCGGCGGTTCCGGGCAGCGGCGAATTCCTGCTGCACGCACCGCGCTTCCCCAAGGTCGATGTCGCGCTCGGCAATGGCCGCACGCTGACGTTGCGTGCGCCCGGCGCCGATGGCCGGGCCCTGCAGTACGTGCAGGACGTCCGGGTCAACAATGCGTCCAGGTCGGAGGTATGGCTGGACTGGGAAACACTTCGTGACGGCGCGCGGATCCAGTGGACGCTGGGCACGCAGGCACCCCGGCAGGGTTGGGGAACCGCCGTGGAGGACCTTCCGGTGTCGTTCTGCGCCGCACCGGGAAGCGCGCTGCAGTGACCGGTTTGCGTCCCGATGTGCAGGTGCACGGTGCAGAGGCGGCCGGGACCGTTATGATTCAGCGAGCTTTCCGTAGAAGGTCCCGTCCAGCATGAATGACGCCACCAGCAGCAAAGGGCCGCGCAGAAGCGGCGACCGGGCCGTGACCGTGACCGACATCGCGCGTGCGATCGGGGTCTCGCGCGCGACCGTGTCGCTGGTACTGCGCGGCAGCCCGCTGGTGAACGTGGACACGCGGGCGAAGGTGGAAGCCGAACTGCGCCGGCAACGCTACGTCTACAACCGGGCTGCGGCGAACCTGCGCCGTCGCACCTCCTCGAGCGTCGCGCTGGTGATCAATGACCTGGCCAACCCGTTCTTCGCCGAGTTCGCTGCAGGCGTGGACGAGGCGCTGGGCGAGCAGGGTTACGTGACCCTGCTGGGCAGCACCGGTGAATCCGCGCAGCGCCAGCAGGCAGTACTGGGGACGCTGATGGAGCACACCCCGGCGGGGCTGATCCTGTCGCCGGCCGAGGGAAGTGATACGGCCCAGGTGCGCCAGGCGCTGGGTCCGACCGCCAACGTGCTGCTTTTCAATCGCGCGCTGGCCGGCGCCGAATGGGACTTCCTGGCGCTGGACAACCAGCAGGGCGCCTACCTGGCGACCCGCCACCTGATCGAGCGCGGCCACCGCGAGATCGCCTTCTTCGGCGGCCATGCCGAATCCAGCTCGTGCGAACAGCGGCGGGCCGGCTACCAGCAGGCACTGGGCGAAGCGGGCCTGACCCCGGCACCCCAGTGGCTGATCGAATCGGCACCCAACCGACTGGAAGCGGCACGTCGGGTCGACGAGCTTTTCGTCACCGGCATGCGGCCCAGTGCCGCCGTCTGTTACAACGACACCGTGGCGCTGGGCCTGATGCTGGGGCTGACCTCCCGCGGCATCCGGCCGGGCGGTGACTTCGCCGTCACCGGCTTCGATGACATTCCCGAGGCGGCCGTCGCCGTGCCGCCCCTGACCACCCTGACCGTCGATGCGCGCGCGCG
>JAZBLM010000140.1:0-7399 GCA_037033225.1 Pseudomonadota bacterium | reverse complement strand
GTCTGGTGGGCCGTCAAGGATTCGAACCTTGGACCTATTGATTAAGAGTCAACTGCTCTACCAACTGAGCTAACGGCCCGAAAAACTAGACGAATACTTTAATCCGCATCCCGTCTTTTCGCAACGGCGGATCCGCCCGTGGCGCATCTGCCTTGAATCAGTGGGGTGGCTGAGGGGACTCGAACCCCCGGCATCCGGAATCACAATCCGGTACTCTAACCAACTGAGCTACAGCCACCACTGAAACGTCGGATCCAACTGCATCAACCGCCTGCACCTGCATCCTTGATCGATCTGCGACGAACGCAACGTGCTGGAAAGCGACGTTGGCCGAAGCAAGTCCGCTATTTTTACGAACTCGACGAGGAAATGCAAGCACTGGTTTGGACGGATGTCCGTGCGGCACTCACGCCCGGCTGCCTGCACGCCCTGCCGATGGCTGGAGCATCCGCCGATGGCGTGGCAGCGTGAGGTTTCAATGGCCTCAGGACGCCTGCCCATGCCTACACTCCGCCCTGCCCGCATCCACTCGCAGCATAAGGCGGGCGAAGCCCGCACCCGGCCCCGCGACATCCCGCCCCCCGTGTGCAGCGCACCTGCAGGCTGGTGGTTGAGCAGGATGGTGGTGCAGGCCAACGAGCTGGACGCGCTGATCGTCGACCTGGAACGGCAACGGCGCCGCCTGCCGGCTGACGGCCGCGGGCCGTGGCGCGCGCCATCGTGGCTGGAGTCCTCCCTGCCGCTGTCGCTGGTACGCGAAGAATATGACGCGATCATCCAGGTGCTGACGGCGCGACGCGCCGATCTCGGCCGCACGTACCTGCCTCTGATGCACGCAGTGAACACAGGCCAGCCGGCGCCTGTGGCGGTGACATCGATCATCGCGGCCTGGTAACCGGCAGCGTCGCGGGGGCGGGACCGGTGACGTCGATGCCCTGCTCCCTGGCGAGGCTGATGACAGCGGTCCCGAGCTCGAAGGACACGCTCTTCTGTCTGCCGCTTTTGACGCGATGGATGGTGGATTGGGAGCTGCCACACACCGTAGCGATGCGGGCCTCGCTCCATCCCAGTTGTATCAGCGAAACGATTGCGTGGCGCGGGCAGGAAGTGTTCATCACACCAGCCTATGCGACGGGAAATATAATTTTCAATACATAAACGGACTATGTCGAAAGGATGTCGACTCAAACAATTCATATATGAATAGAGTGGCTATCAATCTCCGCAAATTGATGAAGGCCCATGGATTGAGCGAGAACGGGCTGGCCCGTCACGTTGAAGTGCCTCAGCCGACCATTCATCGCATCCTCGCCGGCGACGTGGCTGACCCGCGGGACCGCACGCTGCGCCCATTGGCGACCTGGTTCGGCGTGACCGTGGAGCAGCTCCGGACCGAGCTGCCGGACATGGACATCAACGGCAAGGATGGCGCGATCTATCGCATCCGCGTGCCCAAGGGCACGACAGTAAAGGAACGCGAGCCGGACATCGCCATTCCTGAAGTCATCGTGCGCGTGTTTGCCCCTGGGTCACAGCCCCCGTTCGAGCTGACTGCGACAGGCGAGCATGCTCCCTACCCCGCTGCCTGGTTCAGTGATCTGCAGCTGGCACCGGCACGCGTGCGTGTCCTGGCCGTGACCGGCAGCGGCATGGAACCGATCCTGTTCGAAGGTGATCGCATGACCATCAGCATGGTCGATACCGTCATCACCGACGGCCGCGTCTATCTTTTCATCAGCGGCGGCGACGCGCCGGATGCCCGCATACGACGTTTCTTCAAAACGTCTGACGGAAAACTGAGGGTTGTCTGCGACAACCCTGACAAGCGGCGTTACCCCGACGAGCTGCTGGATGCACAGGACAGCAGTCGCCTGACCGTGATCGGCCGCGTCATCGAGCGACGGGGCGCAGGCGGGCTGTGAGGCAGCCTGTGAGGCGCGCGGCGAGCCGCGCGCGTCAGCGAGCGAAACGCGCCGCCTTGCATACCGCTGCATGGTCAAGGCGTCATCGGTTTCAGAATATCGAACGCAGTTGGCGATGCTTGGGGCTGCGCGGCAAGGCTGGCGATTGCGAAGTTCGGCGGAGCGCGCCAGAACGCTGCAGGCCGTCTCGCCGATCCGCGCGTCGGGGCGCACGCCAGCAATGCGCTCGTTCAACACGGAAAGACCTCACAAGGCGTGAAGCCACCTGCGCCGTGGCGCAAGGTGGCGGGCGATGCGGGTTGGAGTACCGGCAAGCTAGACGTGTCAGTAAAACCGGCGGATATGGGAATCCCCGCGCATCGCCCGCCAGATAACCGGCGAGACGACGCATTCTCCGCCGTGCCCGAAGGCTACAACAGAGTGCAAACACGCATAACTTGATCGGGACTCCAATCCCGGCTGACCCAGGTGGGCCAGCAGCTCCATGCTGCGCAGGGGACTGGCGCGCGTCCATGAGGGAAACTGGAAATTCCAAGAGAGCGTCCAGGCGGTGCGCATGTGCCCGGCACCCCGCGACTGAAACCTGCAACCTGAGACGGGGCGATGAAGCTGCTCCGTGGGTGTTCAAAAAGGGAGCGCCAGTTAGACCTTCAACAGACAAGCGCCCGGCAAACCGGGCGCGCCTGTTGGAAAAAGCGCGGGTTACCGCGCCATGTACTGAACGTGGCAGATCTTCGATCCACCTGAGCCACTGCAGCTGATGCCTTTGATGACGCTGCCGCTGATCTTTCCGAGCGGGACCATGGTGGCGCCGAGGTTGGCCATGTGGCCATTCATCCTGCCAAGATCTTCGCCGCCTAGATTGGTCCAGTCACCTTGGACATCCTGAATATCGGAGGGAACAAGCTGACCAGCCGGCGTGCGCGCACTGCCCGGCTCGGTATTGCCGTTCTGGTTCTCCAGGTTGACGATAACCGTGACGTAAGAGCCATCCTGGAACACAATGCGGAACATCATTCGAGCTTGGTCCCGCAAGCCCGTGTAGTTCGAAGCCATCTGGATCAGGTCGGAAACCGCGTTGAGGAATCCAGCTCCAACCACCTTGGTGATTGTATCGATGCTTCCCGTCGATGATTCGACCATGGCACGCAAGTTTGCGTCTCTGACATAGTCGTAGGCAATCTTCTGCGCCGCGTCAGCGTTAAGACCCAACTGGTTCACCGGGACCACATACGTTGGACGGATCGTCATACCGCCCTCAACGTAGGCGCGATTTCCCCGCCGGACTTCCTCGATTGCGGCGGCGGGGGGCGTCTGCCTCAATACCACAGGTCCCGCCGCTGCAGTTGAAGCATCACCGGCCCGTCGCGGAACCGTGGGTCCGCCTCCACCGCCAGAGCTGCTGCCGACGTAATACTGACTCACCGTATTATTGGCGAGGTTGTAGGTGATGTAGACGCCAGCGCCACGGCTGACGGCCTCGGCGCGGAAACCGCCTTCATCACAGGTGTCGCACCGGATCGCAGCTGGTGCTGCGGCTGCCTCACCTATGGACATTGAAGCACCGACGGCGATTGCGAGTCCCACACACAGTTTCTTGAGCACGAAGATCCTGGTTCGTTGGGGGAGTTGCAAGCAAGCCACCTCCCCATTGCTGCCAGTCACTTCAGCAGTTCCCCGACCCTAAGCGCTCGTGAGCATGAAAGCACGTAGGGCTTTTCCTAGTTGCGCTCGAATGTGACGGACTTGGCCTTGTCATGGTCCGGAGAGTGATGCGGCTTCGGTATTGCCATAAGCAAGCGCACACTTTGGAAATCATCGGGAACGCGATCCGTCCGTTACGCGCTTCCATCAGATGTTCAGCACACCGGACCGGGCAGTCATGCGCACTCAGTAAGGGTCATAGGAAAGTCACCATCACCCGGGGACGCCCCGGACCCATGAGGCTGTCGGAAAGGCAATCGAGCTGCTCTCGTACAGCGACCCAACCCTGCTGCCGGTCGAGATCTACCCCCCGCACGGCAGGCGATATGTGCGAACCCTCCGCGAGGTATGCCAAGGCAATCAAAGCGTGCCCGCTGGGGACGCATAAGCCATTGATTCCAATGGCGCGCCCGACAGGAATCGAACCTGTAACCGCCGGCTTAGAAGGCCGGTGCTCTATCCAGTTGAGCTACGGGCGCCCGGGCCGGATTGTCGCATTCCTCTCCGCCGTTTGGACATCGGATTGGTCGGGGTAGAGGGATTCGAACCCCCGACATCCTGCTCCCAAAGCAGGCGCGCTACCAGACTGCGCTATACCCCGTCGATACGTTCTGCCCGGGCCAGGCCCATGAGCAGGCGGCGATTGTGAACAAAGCAGCCGTGCCCTGTCAAACAAGGCACGCTTCACAACGGCGTCCACGGCAAGGCATCCGTTATGCTGGCAGCTGATGGCCGGACGGCCCTCCTACCCTTTCAACGCACGGAGATCGCAGATGCGCAGCGGCAACCCGGCTCTTTCCGAGTCCACCTTCCTCGACCTTGGCAGCGGCACCGTCTCGGCGCGCGGTGACCAGGCCATGACCCTCAACGGGACGGTCAACAAGACCGGCCTGCTGTTGCTTTTGACTGTACTTACGGCGTCATTCGCCTGGAGCCAGGCGCTGGTCACTTCCGGCGAAGCCGCCGGCACGCTGTCGACGGCGGGCCTCGGTTTCGCTATCGGCGGCGCGCTGGGCGGCTTCGTGCTGGCCCTGATCACCGTGTTCAAGAAGACCTGGTCACCGGTGACCGCACCGATGTACGCGCTGGTCGAGGGCCTCTTCCTTGGCGCCATCTCGGCGGTGTTCGAACAGCGCTTTCCCGGCATCGTGTTCCAGGCTGTATTGGCCACCTTCGGCACGCTGGTTGCCCTGCTCGTGGCCTACCGCACCGGCCTGATCAAGGCGACGGAGAACTTCAAGCTCGGCGTGGTCGCGGCGACCGGCGGCATCGCCCTGCTTTACCTGGCTTCGATCGTGCTGGGCCTGTTCGGCATCAATGTGCCGGTGATCCATGAAGCGAGCGGACTGGGCATCGCCTTCAGCGTGTTCGTGGTGATCGTGGCGGCGTTGAACCTGGTGCTGGACTTCGACTTCATCGAAACCGGCGTCGAGCAGGGTGCGCCGAAGTACATGGAGTGGTATGGCGCGTTCGGGCTGATGGTGACCCTGGTATGGCTGTACGTGGAATTCCTGCGGCTGCTGTCGAAGATCCAGCAGCGCTGAATGGGATTGACGGCCAGCGGCCGTCACTACCGTGCTGGTCGTGGGGCTGACGGCCAGCGGCCGTCACTACCGTGCTGGTCGTGGCTGACGGCCACCGTGCGCGATTGTGGCGGTCCGGCACGTGCGGATTCACCGTACGGCAAGCGCCGACTGCAGTGCGGCATAGTGCGTCTGCAGGTGCGCGATCAGCGCGCGCACTTTCGGCGCCAGCGCACGGGCATGCGGGTACAGCGCGTAATAGCGTCGCTGCCCGGCATTCCAGTCCGGCAGCACCCGGATCAGCCGTCCCGCGCGCAGGTCCTCCTGCACGGTAAGCGCCGTGAACAGGGTGATCCCCATCCCGGCCAGCGCGGCGGCGTACAGCGCTGGCGTGGCGTCCACCGCCAGCCGTTTGCCCGCCTCCAGATCCAGCTGCGCCCCGCGCGGGCCGTGCAGCTTCCATGGCACGCGCGCGGTGACCGGGCTGAACGCCAGCAGCGTGTGGTGGACAAGGTCACTGCCGTGGCGTGGCAGCCCATGCAGCGCAAGATACGACGGTGCAGCCACCAGGATGCGGTCGCAGCACGCCAGCTCCCGCGCCACCAGCTGGCTGTCCGGCAACGCGGCGGCAATCCGCAGGACCAGGTCGAATCCACCGCCCACCACGTCCACCACCTGATCATCCGCGCACAGGTCAAGCGCGATTCCAGGGTGACGCGCGAGGAACGTCGGCAACCAGTACGGCAGCTCCTGGCTGGCGACGACCTGTGGCACGCTGATGCGGACGCGGCCGCTGGGTTGTGCCTGTGCGGCACGGGCGCGGTTGTCGGCCCGTTCCAGCCGGTCCAGCAGCTCCACTGATTCGGCGTAGTACTGGCGACCGGCCTCGGTCAACGCGAACCGGCGAGTGTTGCGATCGAGCAGCCGCACATCCAGATGGTCTTCCAGCTGTCGCAGTTGCCGCGACATCGCCGAATGCGTGGTGCCCATGCGCTCGGCGGCGGCGGTGAAGCTGCCCGCTTCGACGATGGCACGCAACGCACGCATCGCGGCGAAATGGTCCATCGTGCATACGCTCCGGCCAGCGCCCGCCGGGCTGCGGGCGCGGCCAGCTTATCAGCGCGCAGCCACCGCGGCGTTGCCCAGCAGGCCGATGATCGCGTCGCTGCTCATGACGTCGCCATAGGTGTCTTCCAGCGTGGCCAGACTGGCTGCGTGCAGCGTCTTGTGATCGATGGTCGCCCCGCTGGCCACTTGCAGGTCGCGGGTGGCGGTGGCGTCGGACGACACGATCACCCGGTACCCGCGCGGTGCGGCCGCTGCATCACGGGTGGCACCGGAGACGCAGGCATGGGTCATCAGGCCGGTGACGATCAGCGTATCGATGCCAGCATCCTTCAAGGCCTTGTCCATCGCCGCGGCCGAGTCGCCAGCGAAGACGCTCACATTGTCCTTCCGTACCACGGTCTCACCCGCGCGCGGCTGCATGTCCGGGTGGAACTGCACCGTCCTGCTGCCTTCGGCGAACAGCGGGGCGCCGGCTGGCAGCACGTGCTGGACGTGGATCACGCGGATGCCCTTGGCGTCGGCCGCCTTGATCAGCCGGCGGGTGTTCTGCAGGGCGCTGGCGCCGTCAGGGATCACCATGCGGCCGCCCGGGAAGTACTCGTTCTGGAAATCGATGACGATGACCGCCGTCGTGTCGGCCCGCAGGGCGTCGATCGGCGTGGCGCCGGCCATCTGGCGGATGGTGGGATGGGCCGGCCCGGCGGCGGCGACCGGGGCGACGGCGGCCATGCCAAGCAGGCTGGCAAGACCTAAAGCAGCAATGTTCATGCGGGTGATACCTGGGTTGTGGAGTGACTGCCAGCGTGCCGTGCACCGGACGCACGCAGAATCCCCTCTTCCGCACTTCACCTGTGCGAATCACGCACAGGTGAAGAATTGACCGCATAAACGCAACGAGGCGCCCGAAGGCGCCTCGCTGGCACTGCATTGACCGTACCGCCGCCGGTTACAGGCGGGTGGCGATGGCCTGTGCGAAGCTCATGGTGGTGCCGGTACCGCCGAGGTCACCGGTCAGCGAGTCCTTGGCGTCCATGGTGGCGACGATCGCCTTGCGCAGGCGCTCGGCGTTTTCCGGCTGGCCGATATGGTCCAGCATCTGCGCCGCGGCCAGCAGCAGGGCGCACGGGTTGGCCTTGCCCTGGCCGGCGATGTCCGGCGCGGTGCCGTGCACGGCTTCGAAGA
>JAZBLM010000139.1:0-7455 GCA_037033225.1 Pseudomonadota bacterium | reverse complement strand
GAGCGCTACGTTCGGGACGTAGAGGTCGCAGGTTCGAATCCTGTCTCCCCGACCACTTGCTGGTCATGAAGAAACCTGGAAGACGACGGTCTTCCGGGTTTTTTTGTTTTAGGTGGTTCTGGCCGCGCAGCCGGCAGCGCCGCCCACCGACGTACAATGGCGCCCTCCCCCACCCTGCAGCACCGGCATCGGCCCGGTGCTGCTGCTGCATCCGGTGCCGTGCCGCGGCGTCGGCAAGGATCCACCATGACGACTCCTTCTTCCGCTCCACCCTCTTCGCCGTCGCTGTTGCAGGGGCGTGCGCTGGTGTTCGCGGCCATCGTGCTGGCGGCGTTCAACCTGCGCACGGCAGTGACCTCGGTCACGCCGCTGCTGGACGTGCTCGGACAGGCGTTTGGCTTCGGCACCACCATGACCGGCGTGCTCGGCATGCTGCCGACCGCCTCGTTCGCGCTGTTCGGCGTGTGCACGCCAATGCTTGCGCGCCGGCTGGGCCTGGAGCGCACGACGCTGCTGGCGATGTCCCTGGCGATGGTCGGCCTGCTGCTGCGCTCCAGTGCGGTCGGCATGGGCAGCCTGCTCGCTGGCTCGGTCATTGCACTGGCGGGGATGGGCATCGGCAATGTCGTGGTGCCACCGCTGGTGAAGCGGTATTTCGCCAACAAGGTCGGAACCGTGAGCACGCTGTACATCAGCGCACTGCAGATGGGCACCATGCTGCCGGCCCTGCTCGCAGTGCCAGTGGCCAATGCAGCCGGCTGGCGCGTGTCGCTGGGCATGTGGGCCCTGCTGGCCCTGGCCGCCGCCCTGCCCTGGCTGATGCTGGTGCGGCGCACGCCCCGCCACGACGCCATCACCGATGGGCCTGACCCGTCCGCCCAGCCGCACGGGCGCGTCTGGCGCACGTCGCTGGGCTGGGGGATGACGCTGATGTTCGGTATGACCTCGCTGATGACCTATTCCATGTTCACCTGGCTGCCGCGCATCGTGGTCGAAGCCGGTGCCACGCCGGCCTTCGGCGGGCTGATGGTCGCGGTGTTCTCGGCCCTGGGCCTGCTGCCTTCGCTGTTCATCCCCTCGCTGGCGGTACGCATGACCAACCCGTTCCCGCTGGTGCTGGTCGGCTTCGGTTCGTACATGGTGGCGTTTGCCGGCCTTCTGCTGGCATCGATGAAAGCGCCACTGCTGTGGGCCTGCCTGCTCGGCCTGGGGCCGTCCACCTTCCCGCTGGCACTGACCCTGATCAACCTGCGTACGCGGACGCCGACCGGCTCGGCGGCGCTGTCCGGTTTCATGCAGGGGGTGGGCTATACCTTCAGCTGCATGGGACCATTCCTGGTGGGCTGGCTGCACGACGTCAGCGGCAGCTGGACGCTTCCCTTCGCCTTCCTGGCCGGGTGCGCCCTGGTGATGCTGTGCGCATCGTGGTTTGCGTGCCGACCGCGGAAGCTCGAAGACCTGTGGTGAACGTCGCGGTCCCGTGAACCGTCGCCCATGCCGGTCACGTTATGATCCGTCGCAGCTGACGCGCCACGTCAGTTCCTGACCCTGCGGCTGCCACAGGGCGTCCTCGGCAGGCACCAGCATGAGCGGGCTCGAACGGGATGGCATCGTGTCGCCGGGCACGCAGGTCACACGCATGCAGGCCCTGTTTCGGCCGCGGTGCACCGGCCGTCGACGCCGGGGACGTACGCTGCGGGACGCTGGCACCGGCTTGGCACGTGATGTGCGTCACATTTTTTAGTTGCAGCAGAACAGATCAGTTTCCGGGGGTCCCATGTTTCTCCATCGTCCGCTGACGCGCTGCGTCGGCCTTGCCTGCCTCGTCCTGGCGACAGGCGCGCACGCCGCCGAGCCGCCAGGCCACGAAGAACGAATGGCGGAAATCAGCCGGTACCGCGACCAGGCACATTGGCTTGATGCGTTGGCCGCGATCGAGCGTGCACAGCAGACTGCCCCCGATGACGCGCTGCTGTACAAGCTGCAGGCGCTTACCCTGGGTGACATCGGCAATGCCCACCGTGCATGGCAGCTGTACCAGGCCAGGCCGGAGCTGTTCGACGAAGGCCAGAAGCAGCGCTTCGAAGCCGATCATCTCGCGCGGCAGGTCGGCTGGAGCATGGCCTATGGCGAGACTGAAGACACCCGTCTCGACGAGGCCGAGGACACGCTGGCGCGGATGGACCAGCAGCTGCATCGAGACGGCATGGCGCTGGCCCAGGCGCCCCTGCGGATCCGCCTGGATCGGCTGGTGCTGCTCAACCGCCTGTCACGCCACGCGCAGCTGCGGGACGAATACCACGCGCTGCGCGCCGAGCGCGTGGAGCTGCCCGACTATGTCCTGCCTGCAGTCGGTGATTCGCTGATGGCTACCCAGCACCCCGAAGAAGCCATCCCCGTGCTCGCGCAGGCAGTGCGGAACGACCCGTCGCGCTTCCAGGTACGGTCCGAGCTTGCCTACGCGTATCTGGAGACCGAGCAGGCCCAGACTGCCATCGATTACCTGCTGCAATGGCAGAAGGACGAACCGGTATGGCGATGGGGCCCGAACGCGCGCGCGCCTTATGCGAACTGGGCCCGCTACGAGGCGGACCTCAATCTGGCGATGATCCGCGCCTACAGCAACGACCTGCCCACGGCACAGGCGGAGCTGGAAGAGAGGGTGGCCTTCGGCCCGGGCAACGGTGGCCTGCAGACGGCGCTGGGCGGCGTTTACCAGATGCGCGGCTGGCCACGGCGTGCGCTGGAACGCCACCAGATGGCCTACACCCTCGATCCGCGTGATGTGTCGCCGCGCATCGGCATCTTTGAATCCCAGATCGCACTGCAGCGCGATGACCGCGCGCGCCCGGTCCATGACGATCTGCTGGCCCGGTATCCGAACCAGCCTTCCGTGCAGCGCATGGACCGCGCCTGGCGCGCCCACCGGGGCTGGCAGCTTGAGGCCACGGCCGAAGCGGGCCGCAGCAGCGGCGGTGGCGGCGCCTCCCCGCTTGGAAACGACGATGGCAGCTATCGGGTGCAGGCGTCCTCGCCGATCCTGTACGACCGCTGGCGTGTACTGGCCTTCGCTGACCGCCGCTCGGTTGACTTCCAGAACCAGCGCATCCAGCCATGGTGGTACGGCGCAGGCGTGAACTACCGCTTTGATCGCATGGACGGCGA
The DNA here is from genome assembly GCA_037033225.1 of Pseudomonadota bacterium. GTDB lineage: Bacteria > Pseudomonadota > Gammaproteobacteria > Xanthomonadales > Xanthomonadaceae > Stenotrophomonas. The sequence continues at coordinate 4,290 of JAZBLM010000139.1, read as the reverse complement.
ACTGGTTGTCCTGCATCCGGACGACGACGTCGGCGATACCGGACTGCGGGCCGGGCTGGGGTGGCAGTTCGGCGATCGGTGGCACGTCGCTGCCAGTGCCGCGCGCAATGATGCCGATGCGTCGATGCAGGCGCGCGTTTCGGGCATCACCGCCGACAGCGTCGCGCTGGCGGCGACCTACACGCGCAACGAGCGCAGCCAGTGGCGGATGGGCGCAAGCCAGTTCCGCTACGACGACGGCAACCGCCGCGATACCGTAAGCAGCTCGGTGGAACAGCGCCTGCTCAGCCGGCCGACACTTCAGGTTGATGGCCTGGGCAGCCTCTATGCGAGCCGCGGCAGCGAGGACGACGTTCCCTACTTCAACCCTTCGCGCGACCACTCCCTGGAACTGGGCCTGCGCATCGACCAGCAGCTGTGGCGACGCTATGAAAAGCACTTCCGTCACCGACTGACGGTGTCAGTGGGCGATTACTGGCAGGAGGGCTTCGGCAGCGCGCTGGTGCCGTCGGTCGAGTACCGGCACGAGTGGCAGATCGGCGCAGGCCGCATCTTCGAGTACGGCGTGCGCTGGTCGCGCCCCGTGTATGACGGACAACGCGAACGGCATGTCGGCCTGGAAGCCGGCCTGCGCTGGGGAGAATGAAATGCAGCTACGCAACCTGTTGCTCCTGATGCTGGTGACCGCGTGGGGGCTGTTGGCGCCAGCCGTGCCGCTGCAGGCCCAGCCGCGGCCCGAGCTTGATGCTTCCGGCAATGGCCTGCTGGTGCTCAGCTACCACGATATCCGGGATGACGTCGCCGCCAAGGGCGACCCGGATGCCTATGCCGTCAGCACGCAGAACTTCGCCGCGCATCTGGACTGGCTGTCCGCCCACGGCTACCACCCGATCTCGCTGAGCCAGCTGGTCAAGGCATCGCGCGGTGACGCCGTGCTGCCGCCCAGGCCCGTGCTGCTGACCTTCGACGATGGCCTGCGCAGTGTCTACAGCAAGGTCTATCCGCTGCTGCGCGCCTACAACTATCCCGCGCTGGTGGCGGTGATCACCGACTATGTCGACATGGCGCCGGAGCGCACCATCGACTACGGCTACCGTCCGTTCGGCCGCGACGACTTTCTCACCTGGGACCAGCTGCGCGAAATGCGGGACAGCGGCCTGGTCGAATTCGCCAGTCATACCGACAACCAGCATCACGGCGTCCAGTCCAACCCGCAGGGCAACTCCACGCCGGCGGTGATTACCCGCGCGTACGACCCGGCGACAGGCACCTACGAGAGCGCAGCCGCGTATGAAAAGCGGCTGCGCGACGACCTGTCACGCAGTGCCGGACTGATCGAGCAGCACCTGGGCCTGCGACCGGAGGCCATCGTCTGGCCATACGCCGCCTACAACGAACTCAGCAACGACATCGCCGAGCAGTTGGGCATGGCCGTGTCGTTCGACCTTGAAGGGCGCAGCACGCCGGTGACGCGTGACCTGCATGGCCTCGCGCGTCTGCTGGTGACGGGCAACCCGAACGTGACCGGGCTGGCCTTCGAGCTGCGCCGCAACGTCAACCTTGACGGTACCCGCGCGCTGCAGATCGACATGGATGCGGTGTACGACGCCGATCCCGCGCAGCTGGCCCGTAACCTGGACGTGTTGATCGACCGGGTAAAGAAGGTCGGCCCCACCCACGTCTACCTGCAGGCATTCGCCGACCCGGACGGAAACAACACAGCCGACGCGCTGTATTTCCCGAATCGTCACCTGCCGATGCGCGCAGACCTGTTCAACCGCGTGGCATGGCAGTTGAAGACCCGCGCAGGCGTCAAGGTCTACGCCTGGCTGCCGGTGCTGGGCTATGAACTTCCCGATGCATCGCAGAAGCAGGCCCTGGGCATCGCCAGCCCGGAACAGGACGGCATGTACCGCCTGGATTTCACCAAGCCGGCCGCGCGCCAGATCATCCTGGACATCTACGAAGACCTGGCGATCAATTCCTACTTCGAAGGCCTGCTGTTCCATGACGACGCGTACGTACGCGATACCGAACTGAGCGGGCTGGCCCAGGAAGGCGGCGACGGCAGCCGCACCCGGGCGCTGATCGACTTCACCCTGGCCCTGCGGGACCGGGCGCAGCGCTGGCGACCGAAGCTGGGCACCGTGCGCAACCTGTACGCGCAGCCGGTGCTGGAGCCACAGAGCGCGGCGTGGTTCGCGCAGCGCCTGGACCTGTTCAACGCGGCCTACGACCACACCGCCTTGATGGCCATGCCGTGGATGGAGGGCAGCGACAACCCGGAGCGCTGGCTGGACCGGCTGGTGGATGCCGTGCGCGCGCACGATCCGGACCTGAAGCACACCCTGTTCGAGCTGCAGACAGTCGACTGGCGCACGCAGACCCCGATCCCGGGCGAGCGCCTGCGCGCGCAGGTACGCCGCCTGCAGGCCCAGGGCGTGCGCCACCTGGCGTGGTACCCGGATGATTTCATCGCGGACAGGCCGTCGACGGCCGATGCCCGTGCGGCGATGTCGGCGCGCAACTTCCCGTACCCGGAGCGGTGACATGGACCACCCTCCTGTCTACTACCTGTTCCAGTTCGCCTTCTTCTATCCCATGGTGATGGCGTTTTTCTGGATGTCCGGCGGGCTGTACTACTTCTTCCGCCGCGAGCGGCAGTCACGGGATCGCAACGATCCGCCGCCGATGGACGAGTCTCCGTTCGCCTCGCTGCTCATCCCGTGCCATAACGAGTCGGACAACCTGGATGATACGATCGGCGCAGCCCTGGCACAGCGCTATCCGGACTTCGAAGTCATCGCCATCAACGATGGCAGCCGCGATGATACCGGCGCGCGGCTGGATGCACTGGCCGCTGTCCACCCACGGCTGCGGGTGGTGCACCTGGACCGCAACCTGGGCAAGGCCAATGCGCTGCGGATGGGCGCACTGGCCGCGAAATCCGAGTTCCTGGTCTGCATTGATGGCGATGCGATGCTCGAAGAACACGCCATGCACTGGATGGTGTGGCACCTGACCAGCGGCCCACGCGTCGGCGCAGTCACCGGCAATCCGCGCATCCGCAACCGTTCCACCCTGCTGGGCCGCCTGCAGGTCGCCGAGTTCTCGTCGATCATCGGCATGATCAAGCGGGCCCAGCGCGTCTACGGGCGCATCTTCACCATTTCCGGTGTGATCGCCGGATTCCGGCGCACGGCGCTGCACCGCATCGGCTACTGGGCCGAGGACATGATCACCGAGGACATCGACATCAGCTGGCGCCTGCAGCTGGATCACTGGGACATCCGCTATGAACCCAATGCGCTGTGCTTCATCCTGATGCCGGAGACGCTGCGTGGGTTGTGGAAGCAACGCCTGCGCTGGGCGCAGGGCGGCGTCGAAGTGCTGCTGCGGCACGGCGCAAGCCTGTTCAACTGGCGCAAGCGGCGCATGTGGGGTGTGCTTGTGGAGTATCTCTTCAGCGTGCTCTGGGCGTATGTGATGCTGCTGATCGTCGTGCTCTGGGCGCTGGGCAAACTCGTTGACCTGCCGCCTTCGCTCTACATCCAGACGCTGCTGCCGCAGTGGCATGGCGTGATCCTGGCGCTGGTCTGCCTGCTTCAGTTCGCCAGCAGCCTGATCATCGACCGCCGCTACGAAGTCAACATCGGGCGCAATTACTTCTGGGTCATCTGGTACCCGATGGCCTACTGGTTGATCAGCCTCTTCACGACACTGGTGGCCCTGCCCAAAACGCTGATGAAGCGCGGCAGGACGCGGGCCACGTGGGTCAGTCCGGACCGGGGAATCCGATGAGCGCCGACACGCCTTCCCGTCGCTTCGACTCGCGCCTGATCCAGAAACCCCGCCAGCAGCCGCGCCTGCAGCGCACGGCATGGGGCTTTGTCACGCTGGCATTCTGGGCCTTCTATTTCTACCTGTGGGCCCCGGTGCTGACGCTGGTTTCCTGGCTGGTGGGAGGGCGCCTGGCCTGGGTCCAGCTCTACGAGCGCAAGCAGCAGCTGGATCCTTTCCTGATGATTGCCTTGCCGGTCCTGCTGGTCGGCTGTGCGGCCCTGCTGATCCTGTGGGCTGAGTACAACCGCTTCCGCTTCGCCGGCAGGGAACGTCGCGCGCCGCGGATCGACATCGCGCTGCCGGAGATTGCCCGCGACCTGGGTGCCAGCGTTGCGCTCGCGCAGCAGCTGTCCAATGCCAAGTCAGTGACCCTGCACATGGACGACCATGCACGTCCGGTCGGGTTGACCGAGCGGCTGCAGGAGCCGCGGCCGCCGCTACCGTGAC
>JAZBLM010000138.1:0-7523 GCA_037033225.1 Pseudomonadota bacterium | reverse complement strand
GGCCTCTCCTCAACGTCGGGTGGCCAGCATACGCCGCGGCGGGTGAGGCCGGCGCGGCGACGGCCGCTCTGCCGTCGGCATCGCGCGGACGGCTGCCGGCCCAGGCCGGCACGACAGAGACTTCGCGTGCCCGTCAGGTGGCGCCGGCTTCAACCGGCTGCCCGACCCGGAGGACGGGACCGGTCGCGACAGTTACAGCTCGGCGCGGATCCGCGCGCGCAGGCTTTCCAGATCCTTGGCAAACGCGTCGATGCCGGTCGCCAACTTCTCTGTCGCCATCGGATCAGCCGCCAGGTCCGCCGCGAACCGCGCGCTGTCGACGGGCGTGGAGGCCACAGCCTCGCCGGCGCCGGCCACGAGTGCCCGCGGCAGCTCGCCGTGCTCGGCGTCAAGCTTCTCCAGCAGGTCGGGCGAAATGGTCAGGCGATCGCAGCCTGACAGCGCTTCGATCTGTGCCGTGGAACGGAACGAGGCGCCCATCACCACCGTCGGCGAACCGCGGCGCTTGAACTCGTCGTACACCCCACGTACGAACTGCACGCCTGGATCTTGGTCGATGCTTGCCGGCGTCTGGCCGTTGGCCACGTACCAGTCCAGGATGCGGCCGACGAACGGCGAGATGAGAAATGCCCCTGCCTCGCTGCAGGCCAGCGCCTGGGTCTGGTTGAAGATCAGCGTCAGGTTGCAGTCGATGCCTTCGGCCTGCAGCACCCGCGCGGCTTCGATGCCCTCCCACGTGGCGGCGATCTTGATCAGGATCTTTTCGCGCGGTACGCCGGCGTCGGCATACATCTGCACGAAGCGGCGCGCCTTGGCGACGGTGGCGTCGGTGTCGTGCGACTTGTCCGCATCCACCTCGGTGGAGACGCGGCCCGGCACCAGCGTGCTCAGCAGCGTGCCGACGCCCACGGTCAGGCGGTCAGCGACCGCGTCGACCACGGCATCACGATCCCCGCCCTGGCTGCGGCCCCAGGCCAGTTCGCGCTCGATCAGCTCGGCGTACACCGGCAGGTCCAGTGCCTTCTTGACCAGGGTGGGGTTGGTGGTGCAATCCACCGGACGAAGCCGTTTGATGGCGTCATAGTCGCCGGTATCGGCAACCACCACGGACAGTTCGCGCAGCTGGGCCAGTTTGGACAGGGTAGTGCTCATTGCAGCTCCATCAGTGCGGTCGCGACGCGGCGCGGCCGGTTGCAGGAATTCGTCAGGCTGCGTCGTCATGCACCGCAGTAACGCGCAGCTTCAGCTTTCGACCACCCGGCGCATCCCAGTCAATGCTCTGGCCAATGGACAGGCCCAGCAGCGCCGTGCCCACCGGCGCCAGCACGGAAACCTTCAGCTTATCGACATTGGCTTCGCGCGGGTAGACCAGGGTCAGCACGTGGGTGTCGCCGGTAGTGGCATCTTCGCATTCCACGCGCGAATGCATTTTGACAATGCCGGCCGGCATGTCCTCGGTTTTCACCACCGTCGCGCGGGTCAGCTCTTCCGACAACGCAGCAGCGGCTGGTAAAGCGCTTACCGCAGGGGAGTCCAGAAGAGCCTCGAGGCGGCTCAGGTCGCCGGTGGAAACAGTGATGGAAGGCGGCAGGCCGCTGGCGGTGGTCATGGGAGTTCTCCTTGAAAGGGACCATACAAAAGGCGGCACCAGTTGGCGCCGCCTCATCCTATTGTGGGGACAAACGGGGCAGGAATCGACCCATCCCGGCGATGGCCGCATCCGGCCGTTCCCATGGGTTCAGCCCGGCAGGCTGGCGGTGTCGCTTTCAACCTGTCTTGGAGCCGGCGCCGTTCCGCCGGACAGCGTGAACAGGGACGCCGGCAGGTGCTTGAACTGATCGGCCAGCTGTTGGAGGAATCCATTCATGGCCGAGCTGCGCCGCCAGGCCATCGCGATCCGGCGACTCGGGGGATTGTCACCCACCAGCTCCAGCAGCCGGATGGTGTCCGAGCGCGGGACGGGCGGCTTCACTGACAGGGTCGGCATCAGCGTGATGCCGACATCGGCGGAAACCATCTGCCGCAGCGTCTCCAGGCTGGTCGCCCGGAACTCCGACTTTTCATTGGCACCGAACAGGCGGCAGACTTCCAGGGCCTGGTCGCGCAGGCAGTGACCGTCCTCGAGCAGAAGCAGGCGCTGGGCGGACAGTTCCTGGACGTCCAGCTGGCGGCGGTTGGCCAGCGGGTGGGCGGCCGATACCGCCAGCAGGAACGGCTCCTCGAACAGGAACTCGGTATGCAGCTGCTCGTCGGCGACCGGCAGGGCCAGCAGTGCCGCATCCAGCTTGCCTTCGCGCAGCCGGGCCAGCAGGACGTCGCTCTTTTCCTCCACCAGCAGCAGTTCCAGCTGCGGAAAGCGCGAGCGGATCCGCGGGATGACGTGCGGCAGCAGATAAGGTCCCAGCGTGGGGAAGATGCCCAGCCGGACGGCGCCGGCTTCCGGGTCGCGACTGCGCCGGGCGGCCTCCTTCATCTGCTCCACCTCGGCCACGATGACGCGGGCGCGGGCCGCCGCATCCTGCCCGGCGGGGGTCAGCATGACCTTGCGCGGCGCGCGCTCCACCAGGGGCAGGCCCAGTTCCTCTTCCAGCTTGCGGATCTGGGTCGACAGCGTGGGCTGGCTGACGAAACAGGCGGCGGCGGCCTTGCCGAAATGGCGATGTTCCGCCAAGGCCACCAGGTACTTCAGATCACGTAGGTTCATCCTGAGACCTCATTGGGTAGGGACCGGGACGGCGTGGCTTACCCAGCGGACATGTGATGTTCCCGATGATCTGGGAGCCTGTGTCAGGCAGCTTCGGCGACAGCGCCGCTGCTCTTGGTCACGGACGTACGGATCAGGTGGTCGAAGGCACTCAGGGCGGCCGTCGATCCAGCGCCCATGGCGATGATGATCTGCTTGTACGGTACGGTCGTGCAATCACCGGCAGCGAAAACACCCGGCAGATTGGTCTGCCCACGATCATCGATGACGATTTCACCCCGCGGCGAGCGGGTGATGACGTCAGCCAGGAACTCGGTATTGGGCAGCAGTCCTATTTGCACGAAGATGCCTTCCAGTTCCACCCGGTGCGAATCGCCGCCGATGCGGTCCCTGTAGACAAGTCCGGTCACTTTCTGACCATCACCCAGCACTTCGGTGGTCTGCGCGCTTGTCAGCACGGTGACGTTGCCAAGGCTGCGCAGCTTGCGCTGCAGCACGTCATCGGCCCGCAGCGTGGCATCGAACTCGAGCAGGGTGACGTGTGCGACCAGCCCGGCAAGATCAATCGCCGCCTCGACACCGGAGTTGCCGCCGCCGACCACCGCCACGCGCTTGCCCTTGAACAAGGGGCCGTCGCAATGCGGGCAGTAGGCCACGCCCTTGTTGCGGTACTGGTCTTCGCCGGGCACGTTCATCTGGCGCCAGCGTGCACCGGTGGAGAGGATCACCGAACGCGACTTCAGCACCGCACCGTTCTCCAGCTGCACCTGCACCAGCCCGTCTTCGCCGGCTGGGACCAGGCCGGTCGCGCGCTGCAGGTTCATGATGTCCACATCGTACTCGCGCACGTGCTGCTCCAGCGCCATCGCCATCTTCGGGCCTTCGGTCTCCTTGACCGAGATGAAGTTCTCGATGGCCATGGTATCGAGCACCTGGCCACCGAAGCGTTCGGCCACCACACCGGTGCGGATGCCCTTGCGCGCTGCATAGATCGCTGCTGCGGCACCGGCCGGACCACCCCCCACCACTAGCACGTCGAAAGCGTCCTTGGCAGCGAGCTTCACCGCGTCGCGCTTGGCTGCGCCGGTGTCCAGCTTGGCCACGACCTGTTCCAGCGTCATGCGGCCCTGGTCGAACAGTTCGCCGTTGAGGTACACGGTGGGCACGGACATGATCTGGCGCTGTTCCACTTCATCCTGGAACAGGGCGCCGTCGATGGCCACGTGCTGGATGCGCGGGTTGAGCACGGCGGCCAGGTTCAGCGCCTGCACCACGTCCGGGCAGTTCTGGCACGACAGCGAGAAATAGGTTTCGAAGCGGAATTCGCCTTCCAGGTTCTGCACCGCCTCGATCACCTCGGCGGTGGCTTTCGACGGATGGCCGCCCACCTGCAGCAGCGCCAGCACCAGTGAGGTGAACTCATGGCCCATCGGCAGGCCGGCAAAGGTCAGATGGATGTCCTGGCCGGGGCTGTCGAGGTCGAAGGACGGCACGCGGCCGACGCCGTCGCGCAGCACAGTCAGGCTGATGTGCTGGGACAGGCTGTCCAGCGTGGTCAGCAGCTCCATCATCTCCTGCGATTTGCCGCTCTCATCGGCATGCGCGGTGATCTGGATGGGGCGCGTGACACGCTCCAGGTAGGTCTTCAGCTGCGACTGCAGGTTGGCGTCCAACATGGTCATCTCCTGGATTCAGGCAAACGTTCGGCGTGGCACCGCGACAGAGCGTAGCGGACCAGCGGGGGGTAGGGGTGAACCGAAGACAGCAGCGTGGAAGGGACTGGCGGCTGCTGGCGTGAGCGGCTGTCTTCGGTTCACCCCCACGCCCGCACGGAGCGGGCATGGGAGCGGGTTCGGCCTTAGATCTTGCCGACCAGGTCCAGCGAAGGAGCAAGCGTCTTTTCGCCTTCCTTCCACTTGGCCGGGCACACTTCGCCCGGGTGGGCGGCAACGTACTGGGCGGCCTTGACCTTGCGCAGCAGTTCCTTGGCATCGCGGCCGATGCCTTCGGCGGTGATCTCCACCGACTGGATGACGCCGGCCGGGTCGATGATGAAGGTACCGCGGTCAGCCAGGCCGGCCGGACGCAGCACGTCGAAGTTCTTCGAGATCTGATGGGTCGGGTCGCCGATCATCGCGTACTTGATCTTGCCGATGGCATCGGAGGTGTCGTGCCAGGCCTTGTGCGAGAAGTGGGTATCGGTGGACACCGAATAGACTTCCACGCCCATCTGCTGGAACTCGGCGTGATGGTCGGCCAGGTCTTCCAGCTCGGTCGGGCAGACGAAGGTGAAGTCGGCCGGGTAGAACACCACCACCGACCACTTGCCCTTCAGGCTGGCGTCGGAGACCTTGATGAACTCGCCGTTCTGGTAGGCGTCGGCCTCGAACGGCAGGATTTCGGTATTGATCACGGACATCAGTTTTCCTCTTGGTCTTGAGACAGGGGTGATAAGACAGGACCTAGATTACCGGGTCCTTGTCGATAACAACAATCCATTGATTGCATCTATTTAATAGCTTATGTCTATCAATGTGAGGAGCGATCACGCCTGCGCGGAGGTGCCTACTGGCGCTTGCCCCAATGGAATCAGAGGGATACGTGCTGGCGAACGCGTAATAAGCAATAGAGAGAGCCAATTCTCAGCGCGACCGAGGCTGAACGAACCGGCCACCTCGCCGACTTGTCGCGCACAGACGCCCCGCCTGGCGCCCGACATGCACGCCGGGGTTGGGGTATCCACGACGCACCGGGCTAAGCTGCCGCCCCCCACCGACGCACCGCTGACATGACCGCACCCGACGATCCGCAACTGCGTGACCTGCTGGCCCAGGCGGCCTCGCGCCTGCCCGGTGACGAAGCGCGCCATGAGGCCGAGCGGCTGCTGCTGCATGCACTGCGGCGCCCCCGCAGCTGGCTGTTCGCCCACGCGACCGACGCTGTGGACGCAGCGGACCGGACGACCTTCGACGCCCTGCTGGCGCGCCGCCTGGCGGGGGAGCCGGTGGCCTACATCACGGGCCAGCGTGATTTCTGGACGCTCCAGCTGGAGGTCGATCCGGCGACCCTGATACCGCGTCCGGAGACCGAGCGGCTGGTGGAGCTGGCACTGGATCGCCTGCCGCTGGAGGGCCCGCTGCAGCTGGCCGACCTAGGTACCGGCAGTGGCGCCATCGCGCTGTCACTGGGACGCGAGCGGCCGCAGGCCCGCGTGCTGGCGACCGACTTCAGCGAGGCGGCACTCGCCGTGGCTGCACGCAATGCCGTCCGCAACGGGATTGCCAATGTGCGATTCGCCGCGGGGTCGTGGTTTGAACCGCTGCAGGGGCACCGCTTCGACCTGATCGCCAGCAATCCGCCCTACATCGCCAGTGACGACCCGCACCTGGCGCGTGGCGACCTACGTTTCGAGCCTGCCACCGCGCTGGCTTCCGGGGCCGACGGCCTGGATGACATCCGGCTGATAACCGCAGGAGCGGCTCGACACCTTGTGCCCGGTGGATGGCTGCTGATCGAACACGGCTGGGACCAGGGTCCCGCGATCCGCGCCCTGTTCGGGCACGCCGGTTTCGATGAGGTGCAGACCGCGCAGGACCTGGAGCAGCGCGACCGCGTCACCCTGGGCCGCGCGCGCCGCAACGGGCAGTGACGGCCGCTGGCCGTCAACGCGCAGCACCCCGGTAGTGACGGCCGCTGGCCGTCAACACGCAGCACCCCGGTAGTGACGGCCGCTGGCCGTCAACACGCAGCAATGCACCGGCCTAGAATAGAGATTCTCCTGCCTCGAGCAGGGCACCCTCACGGAGCTGCAAGCATGCGTACGCTGTACCCCGCCATCACCCCCTATGACGTCGGCACCCTGAAGGTCGACGACCGCCACACGCTGTACTTCGAACAGTGCGGCAACCCGGACGGCAAGCCGGTGGTGATGCTGCATGGTGGCCCGGGCGGCGGTTGCAGCGACAAGATGCGCCAGTTCCACGACCCGGCCAAGTACCGCATCATCCTGTTCGACCAGCGCGGTGCCGGTCGTTCCACCCCGCACGCCGATCTGGTGGACAACACCACCTGGGACCTGGTGGCCGACATCGAGAAGCTGCGCGAACACCTGAAGGTCGACCGCTGGCAGGTGTTCGGCGGCAGCTGGGGTTCGACGCTGGCCCTCGCCTACGCCGAAACCCACCCCGAACGCGTTACAGAACTGGTGCTGCGCGGCATCTTCATGCTGCGTCGCTGGGAACTGGAATGGTTCTACCAGGAGGGCGCCAACCGGCTGTTCCCGGATGCGTGGGAACACTACCTCAAGCCGATCCCGGCAGTGGAGCGTCACGACCTGATCTCGGCCTTCCATCGCCGGCTGACCAGCGACGACGAGGCCACGCGCCTGGACGCGGCCAAGGCATGGAGCGTGTGGGAAGGAGCGACCAGTTTCCTGCACGTGGACGACGACTTCGTGAACAGCCACGAGGATCCGCAGTTCGCGCTGGCGTTCGCGCGCATCGAAAACCACTACTTCGTCAACGGCGGTTTCTTTGAAGTAGAGGACCAGCTGCTGCGCGACGCGCATCGCATTGCCGATATCCCGGGCGTGATCGTGCATGGCCGCTACGACGTAGTGTGCCCGCTGGCCAACGCCTGGGAACTGAGCAAGGCGTGGCCGAAGGCGAAGCTGGAGATCAGCCCGGCATCGGGTCATTCCGCATTCGAAGCGGAAAACGTGGACGCACTGGTCCGCGCGACCGATTCGTTCGCCTGACGGCGCGGTAGCGACGCCCGCTGGCAGGGTAGTGACGCGCGCTGGCAAGGTAGTGACGGCCGC
>JAZBLM010000137.1:0-7555 GCA_037033225.1 Pseudomonadota bacterium | reverse complement strand
GTTTTGATCAACAAGAACACCAAGGTGATCGTGCAGGGCTTCACCGGCCAGCAGGGCACCTTCCACGCCACCCAGATGGTGGAATACGGTACGCAGGTTGTCGGCGGCGTGACCCCGGGCAAGGGTGGCACCACCCATATCGACCTGCCGGTGTTCAACACCGTGGCCGAAGCCGTTGAAAGCACCCATGCCGATGCATCGGTGATCTACGTGCCGCCGCCGTACGCGGCCGATGCCATCCTGGAAGCCGCTGCTGCCGGCATCAAGGTCATCGTGTGCATCACCGAAGGCATTCCGGTGCTGGACATGCTGCGCGTCAAGAACGTGCTGACCCGTGCCCATCCGGACACCGTCCTGGTCGGTCCGAACTGCCCGGGTGTCATCACCCCCGGCGAGTGCAAGATCGGCATCATGCCGGGCCACATCCACATGCCGGGCAAGATCGGCATCGTGTCGCGCTCGGGCACGCTGACCTATGAAGCCGTGAAGCAGACCACCGCGGCCGGCCTGGGCCAGTCCACCGTCATCGGCATCGGCGGCGACCCGATCAACGGCCTGAACTTCGTCGACTGCCTCAAGCTGTTCAACGAAGATCCGCAGACCCTGGGCATCATCATGGTCGGCGAAATCGGCGGCGACGCCGAAGAAGCGGGCGCTGAGTACATCAAGCAGTTCGTGAAGAAGCCGGTCGTCGGCTTCATCGCCGGTGCCTCGGCACCGGCCGGCAAGCGCATGGGCCACGCCGGTGCGATCGCCTCCGGCGGCAAGGGCACGGCCGAAGGCAAGTTCGCTGCGATGGAAGCAGCGGGCGTGGTCACGGTGCGTTCGCCGGGCGACCTGGGCGCGGCCATTGCCAAGCTGGTGAAGTAAGACCGCAGCCGCACAGCGGCTACGTGTCGATACAGCCGGCCGCTGGCCGGCTGTCCGAAACAACAAGGCCGCCTTCGGGCGGCTTTGTCGTTCCTGCACGTCCGGCATGCAGAAAGGGGTCATCGCAACGCGCAGCAGGGAAAACCGTGATCTGCTCGACAGCGCGCCGTGAGCCGGCGCGGGAGCATGGTGGCCACCCCATCCGAGCACGCCTGCCATGCAGATCAACCCGCTGGTCACCACCGCTGCCGCCGCGCTTGCCGCATTCCAGGGCCTTCGTGCGGCGCCATTCGGCACCGATGCGGACGTGGCGGAGAGCATGGACGCGCTGCGCGCGATCCGTAACGGGCCGCCGCTGCTCCGCTCCCCCGGTAACTCGCCTGCGCTGGTCCAGGACTACTTCATCGCGTTCGAAGACCAGGTGGATCTGTGCCTGCATGATCCGGCGGCCCCGGCCATGCCGCTGGCGCGGCGGTTCGCCCTGTGCGCGGTGGAGGCTGTGGTGGAGCTGTGCGAGGACAGTGCGGACGCGTGGTGCGGCGAAGCCCTGCGGCGCCAGGCCGACACCTTGCTGCCCGCCGTGCAGCGTACGTCCGACGATCCGGCACCCGCCGGCACAAAGCGGCCGCTGTCGGTCCTGCTGCAGGACATCGCACCTCGCCTGCACGGTTCCACTGTGTACCAGGACGCGATGCAGTGGCTGGTGGTCGAGTTCAACGACCGGACCGGCCTGGACCTGGCACGTCAGCTGCCTCCGCCAACAGCACTCGACCTGCAGCAGGTGCTGGATGATGTGGACAGCGGTGAGACGGGCGTCGGCGCCCGCACGCCGATCCGCGATGCCTTCGATGGCACGCTGCAGGAGCAGGGCGCGCTGCTGGCGGACGAGCAGCGGCGGCTCGCGGAGGCCCACATCGTGGGCCAGCCAGAACGTTACGCGGTGGACCTGCTGCCGGCGCTCGACACGTGGCTGGCACACTTCCTGCCGCGCGATGCGGGCACACCCCTCACGCAGGCCCAGCGCAGCCACCTGCTCGGCCTGCTGGCGCGCCACCTTGCAGGGCATGACAGGCAGAGTGCGTGAGCCTCGCCAGGCGCCTCCATGCGCCGAAGCGTGATCAGCCCTGTGGTTCGGCCTAGAATGAGCGCCATCGCAACCACAGGCTGGAACCCCCATGGCATCGATCCGCATCGCGATGGCGCAGTTTGATTTTCCGGTGGGCGCGGTGGCGGCCAACACTGATCGCATCATCGACATGATCGAGCAGGCGCGTGATGACCACGGCGCGGACGTCGTGCTGTTCCCCGAGCTGGCCGTCAGCGGTTATCCGCCGGAGGACCTGCTCCTTCGTCCCGGATTCCTGCGCGACTGCGAACAGGCCATGCAGCGCATCGCGGGCGCCTGCCGAGGCATCGTGGCAGTGGTGGGGTGGCCCCAGAGCGCAGGATCGGTGGTGTACAACGCGGCCAGCGTGCTGCGCGACGGCATCATCGAAAAGACCTACCGCAAGCGCGAACTGCCCAACTACGCGGTGTTCGATGAACGCCGCTATTTCGACATCGACCCCGATGGCCCCAGCTGCGTGGTAGACATCAACGGCGTGCCGGTGGGCGTGCTGATCTGCGAGGACCTGTGGTTCGCCGAGCCGCTGGCCGACACGGTCCACGCCGGTGCACAGCTGGTGCTGGTACCCAACGCGTCGCCGTACGAGCGGGGAAAGCATGCACAGCGCGACGCGGTGCTGGCTGCGCGCACGCGCGAAAGCGGCGCGGCCATCGCCTATCTGAACGTGGTCGGTGGCCAGGATGCCCTGGTCTTCGACGGCGCCTCGGTCGTCGCCGATGCGGATGGCAGCGTTCACCCCGCCGCCGCGGCATTCACCGACCAGTGGCTGGTAGTCGAGTACGACAGCGAACAGCGCCGCTTTCTGCCATTGCTGTGGATGGATGACGGCGACGAGAGCATGGACGCGCTCGCGTGGCGCGGAGTCACCCGCGGCTTGAAGGATTACTGCGCCAAGAACGGTTTCCAGAAGGTGTGGCTTGGCCTGTCCGGCGGTATCGATTCGGCCCTCGTGCTGGCGATGGCGGTCGATGCGCTGGGGGCGGAAAACGTCACCGCGGTGCGCCTGCCGTCGCGCTACACCGCTGGCCTTTCCAATGATCTGGCCGCCGAGCAGTGCCAGGTGCTGGGTGTGAAGCTGGAACAGGTGTCCATCGAACCGGCCTTCAAGGGGCTGATGGAGGCACTGGCCCCGATGTTCGAGGGCACCTCACCGGACGTCACCGAAGAGAACCTGCAGAGCCGGAGCCGCGGGGTGATCCTGATGGCGCTGGCGAACAAGTTCGGCGGCCTGTTGCTGACCACCGGCAACAAGAGCGAATACGCCGTGGGCTACGCCACCATCTATGGCGACATGTGCGGCGGCTATGCGCCGCTGAAGGACCTGTACAAGACCGAGGTGTTCGGCCTGGCCAAGTGGCGCAATACCGTAGGCGGTGCCCCGGTGATTCCGCCCGCCGTGATCAGCCGCCCGCCCTCCGCCGAACTGCGCGAGAACCAGACCGATCAGGATTCGCTGCCCGCCTACGACGTGCTCGACGGCATCCTGTACCGGTTCGTGGACCAGGAGCAGTCACGCGAGGAGATCGTCGCGGCCGGCTACGCGCCGGAGGTGGTGGATCGCGTGCTGCGGCTGGTACGGATCAGCGAGTGGAAGCGCCATCAGGCGGCCCCGGGACCGAAGGTGTCGCGGCGGGCGTTCGGGCGTGAGCGGCGCTACCCGATCAGCAACGGATACCAGGGCTGAGCCTGCCCTTGCAGAAATGTGGCGGCTGCCGATGGATGCGCCTCGGGTTGTGATGCATCGCCCATAGCTGGGGACGGCTGCTGGCCTACGGTGAGGTTCGATTCCTCACTGGGTATGGTCGATGAAGCTTCCAGAGCTGGTGGTCATGGGCGTGGGGGCCTGCGTGGCTGCATGCGCGGGCGCAAGGCAGCGAGGCAGTTCACCGAGTCCCAGCGGCCCGTTGATCGAGCTGTCCATAAGCGACATCTGCAACATGGGAACCCACTGGCTGGCGCCTCAGGGCACGCAGCGGCAGGTGCGCGAGATCGAGGCGCGGTACCTGGACGTGGAGCCCGCCTTCGAAGCCTGCCTGCACCGGATTGAATCGCGCCGTCTGCCGGACGCGCGGGCCAGCGCACTGTGCCTGCTCGAGGCGGCGGCATGGGCCTGCGAGGAGGGCGATGATCCCTGGTGTCTGGAGGCACTGGAGCGTGCGTCAGGCAGGCGGCACGGGCGCAGGTCCGTCATGGGAGCCGACGCAGCAGAGCCTGGCCCCGGCACCACCGAGGCGCCGCGCACGCTGGCCCAGCTGCGTTTGGACGTGCATGCAGAGTTCACGGCGACCCGGGCGTTCGAGGATGCGATGCGCGCGCTGTCGATCGAATTCACCGACCGCACCGGGATCGAGGTGGAGCAGCTGGCGCTGCCGGTGACGACGGCCAACCTGCTTGAGCTCGTGCGCGACAGCGACGACGAAGGCATCGGCTTGCCGGGCAGCTCGACCAGCCTGGACCGTTTCGACTGGGTGGGCAAAGCCCAGGGGGTGATCCTTGGGAAAGAGTTGGAGCGCCTGGCCCTGGACTATGTGGACAGCTGGCCCGAGCTCTATCCCGCGCGGCTTGCCAATGAGATGACGGTGTGGGTGCGGCGCCACTTCCCGGAGGATCCGGCGCTTCCTCTCAGCGACCGCCAGCGGCGCCATCTGCTTGGGCTGCTGGCCGACCATGCAAACGGTCGTCCGGCCGCGCCTGTGCGCTGACGGTGCCTGCGGGACGAGGAATGCAGGCAAAAAAAAGCCCCGCTTGCGCGGGGCTCGTTGCCGTCATCCGGACCGGCTTACTTTCGATTCATCGTCGCGTTGCGCTGACCGGTGGTGGCCGACTTCTCACCCGCGAACGGATTGAGCTTGCGGATCATCCACGGGTAGTTGGGCCAGTCGCCCTGCAGCCACGGGTGACCCGGGGCGTTGAGTTCCAGCACCCGCCGCGCGTCGGCGGCCAGCGTCTGGTTGCCTGCGCGCGTGTAGGACTCGGCCAGCACCGCCACCGCATCGTACTGGTAAGCGCTCTGCGGGTAGGTTTCCAGCAGGAAGTTGGCGCGGCCAGCGGCGGACAGCCAGGCTTCGCGGCGCAGGTAGTACAGGGCGTTGTCCAGCTCGTGCTGGGCAAATACGTCACGCAGCTCGATCATCCGGCGACGCGCATCTTCGGCGTAGCGGCTGTTCGGGTAGCGGTCGACCACGATGTTGAAGTCCGCGAATGCCTGTCGCGGCGTGGACAAGTCGCGGCGGCTGGCGTCGAGCGACCACACCCGGCGCAGGAAGACCGTGTCGCGGTTGCTGTTGGACAGGCCGCGCAGGTAATACAGGTACGCCACGTTGCGATGGGTCGGATAGGTACGGATGAAGCGGTCGATGCTCGACACCGCGTCATCGTGCTTGCCGGCCTTGAACTGCGCGTAGGCGGTCTCGATCATCGCCTGTTCGGTATACGGGCCGTAGGGGTACTGGGCCACGAGGCGGCGGAAGCTGGTTTCAGCACCGCTCCAGTTGCCGCCTTCCATCAGGCCGTGGCCCTTCTGGTACAACGTCTCGACCGGCAGGCCTTCATCGGGGTTGTCCCCCTTGGTGCCCCGGTTGCAACCGGTGGCGGCGATCACCAGGACCACCAGCAGGGCGGTCAGGCGGACGGGCGCAAAGAGCGAAGAAGAGCGTCGGATCATGAGGTCAAGGCGGGACGCGGCTGGAATACGAAGGGTCGATGATAGCCTAGTGTCCTGTCCCGCGACTGAAACTGCCCGCCGGACCCCCCAATTTCATCTCCCAAAGTTGCTGCCATGTCCGAATCTGCTGCTGAACAGGCCCGCCAGGCCACCGTCCCCGACACCGCTGCCGGCCGCCGTTTCGACGCGGTGCTGGCCGAACTCTTCCCCGAATACTCCCGTTCGCGCCTGACCGAGTGGATCAAGTCCGGAGACGTGCTGCTGGACGGGGTGCCGGTGCGGCCGCGCGATCTGGTGCGCGGGGGCGAGGTGGCGAGCCTGCATGCGGTGCTGGACACCCAGACCCACGCCGAGCCGGAAGACATCCCGCTGGACGTGCTGTACGAGGACGAGCACCTGCTGGTGATCAACAAGCCGGTCGGCCTGGTCGTGCATCCGGGCGCGGGCAATTCCAGCGGCACCCTGGTCAATGCCCTGCTGTTCCGCGATCCCAGCGTCTCGGCGCTGCCGCGCGCCGGCATCGTGCACCGCCTGGACAAGGACACCAGCGGCGTCATGGTGATCGCCAGGACGATCCAGGCGCAGACTGCGCTGGTGGAACAGTTGTCCGCGCGACAGGTGCACCGTCAGTACCTGGCGGTGGTGGTGGGCGCCCTGGTGGCCGGCGGCACGGCCGACGCGCCGATCGACCGCCACCCGCGTGACCGGCTGAAGATGGGCGTGCGCGAGGACGGCAAGGAGGCGATCACCCATTACCGCCTGCGCGAGCGCTTCCGTGCCCACACGGCGCTGGAATGCCGCCTGGAGACGGGCCGGACCCACCAGATCCGCGTGCACATGGCACACCTGCGCCATGCCATCGTCGGCGACCAGTTGTACGGCGGTGCGCTCAAGCTGCCCAAGGGTGCCAGCGATGAGCTGGTGGCTGCGCTCCGGGGCTTCAAGCGCCAGGCGCTGCATGCGGAGACGCTGGAGTTCATGCATCCGATCACCGGCGAGCCGATCCGCAACAGCGCGCCTGCGCCGGCCGACATGCTGCAGCTGATGAAGGCCCTGCGCGAAGACTCGCAGGTGTTCGCCGAGCGCGAACGCGACCGCCGCTGATGGCGGGCGGGCTGCCGTTGCTGCTGCCCGAGTGGCCGGCCCCCGCGGGCGTGCGCGCGGTGACCACGCGCCGCCATGGGGCAGGGGTCTCGCCGCCACCGTTCGCGCAGTTCAACCTGGGCAACCGCCACGCCGCCGACGGTGACCAGCCGGCCCATGTGGAGCAGAACAGGGCGCTGCTGCAGGCCGGACTGGCGCTGCCGGGCGCGCCGCACTGGCTTCGCCAGGTGCACGGCACCACGGTGCTCCGGTTCGATGCCGCAGCCCCGGCCGGTGCCAGCGAGCCCGTCGCCGATGCCGCCGTGACGTCGGTGCCGGGCGTGGTGCTGGCGATCCTGACCGCCGACTGCCTGCCCGTGGTGCTGGCAGCGCGGTATGGGGGCGAGGTGGGCGCGGCCCATGCGGGCTGGCGCGGTCTGGCCGACGGCATGCTGGAGGCCACCGTGGCCGCGATGCACGCGCCGCCGTCTGGCTTGATCGCATGGCTGGGGCCGGCGGCCGGGCCGGCCGATTATGAGATCGGCGAGGACGTGCACCACGCCTTCGTCGGGCATGATCCAAGGGCTGCCTCGGCGTTCACGCCCACCCGCCCGGGGCATTGGAGAGTGGACCTGTACGCCTTGGCGCGGCAACGCCTGCAGGCGGCGGGCATGGCGGCCGACGCCATTTACGGGGGCTCCCTGTCGACAATCGCGGACCCCGATCTGTTTTCGCACCGCCGCGACCGGCGTACCGGTCGCATGGCCACCCTGGCCTGGATCGAAGCCCGGTAGGGTCGATCCATGATCGAC
>JAZBLM010000136.1:0-7576 GCA_037033225.1 Pseudomonadota bacterium | reverse complement strand
CGCCTCAGGGAACCCGCGGGAACCCGTTGTCGTCGCGAGGGCGGTCAGCGTCGTACACCGGCGGGACGGGCGTCATCACCTGCTCTTCGACCGTCGCGCGTGGCGCGACCACCAGCGCAGGCTCCGCGCGCACCAGTGCGATGCTGCCTTCGCCGCGCTGTTCGCGCAGCGCGTTGGACAGGCACTGCGCCGCCAGCGCCGTTTCACCGCGCGCCAGCATGGAGGCCCCCAGGGCTTCCCAGGCCGCCGCGCCTGAACCGGCGGCGACCGCTTCGTGCAGCAGCACCTCGGCTTCTTCGTGGCGCCCCTGCGCCAGCGCAACGCGACCCTGGGCCAGAAGCAGCGCCGCGGATCCCTCATGCACCTTGCGCCAGCGCGCCAGGTTGGCTTCGCGGGTTGCCAGGCGCGAGGCCGGCAACGCACCGTAAACCTCCACCAGCTCATCGCTCCAGCGCTGGTCCAGCGCCTGTTCCAGCGCCAGCAGGGCCGGCTCGTCCCAGTCCAGTGCCACGGCGCGCGCGGCATACGCCGATACCACAGACGGATCGGCACGCAGCGTCTTCGGCGTGGTCTCCCACTGTGCGGCCAGCGCGTTGACGTCGGCCGCTTCCAGCAGCGCCTGCGCGGCCAGACGGGCTTCCAGGGTGGTCAGCGCATCGGCCGGCAACACCTTGCTCTGGCGCAGCGCGCCCAACTGTCCGTAGGCCTCATGCGCGCGGCCAGCACGGGCCAGTGCCTCACTGCGCAGCCAGAGGCCACGCGGCGGCAACGGCTGCAGGTTGGCGGCATCCAGCGTGTTGATCGCATCCACAGGCAGATCGTCGGCCAGCAACTGTTCGGCACGCAGCAGGGCCAGGCTGGTTGCGTCCGCCGTGCCCAGGCGTTGCAGATAGGCCTGGGTAGCGACGTCGTCGCCCCGCGCACGGGCGCTGCGCGCGGCATTGGTGAGCGCGACGCCGGTCACTTCCTCGTCCTGCGCAGCGCCGTCCAGCAGCTTTTCCGCACGCTGCCAGTGGCCATGCTCATAGGCCTGCAGGCCATCGACCAGGCGGACCCGGCCCTGCTTGCGGCGATAGCGGCCCCATGCACGGAACGGCGAAGCGATCAGGCTCCACAACAGCCAGAGGACGAGCAGGGTGACCAGCGCCAGCAGTACCACCTGCGGCGCCGTGCTGCTGTAGTCATTGCCGCCATAGCGGAAGATGACCTCGCCATATTGTTTCAGTGAGCTGGCACCCAGCCAGTGAGCACCGAACACGCCCAGCGCGACGGCCAACAGCAGTACGACCAGGGATTGCAAAGGCTTCATAACGGGGTCTCTCCATCTCGCAAAGTGCGCAGTTGCTGCAGGGTGCTGCCCAGTTCCGGCGCGTCCAGGCGCAGCGGCGCCGAGCGCAATTCCCGCACTTCAGCACGCTGCCTGCGCAGGTCCGGTGAATCCGGCCACAGCCGGGTCATGCCCCGTTCAATCCGTTCCAGCGCCTGGCCCAGCGCGACGCGATCGCCGCGCTCGACGGCCGCGCGCGCCAGGGTCAGTTCCACCTCCAGCGCCTCGGTGCCCGCGACCCGCTGCGCATCGGTGAGCGGACCGACCAAGCGGGTGGGGGTGATGCGTACGAACGGCGCCAGCGCGATCTGCCACCACGGTTGCTCGCCGGGACTGTCTGCCTGCGTCGGGGCACTTCGCAGCGGCAGCGTATGCAGGGAACGGGCCAACAGCGCCAGTCGCCTGTGGGCCTGGGCGCGTGGGCCGTCGCCGGCCGCATCCAGCATGGCGCGCTCCTGCAGCAGCGCCTGGCGCAGATTCAGTCCGTCCGGCGAGGTCAGATCGTCCAGCTGCGCTGCCGCCAGCGCATACAGGCGGCGGGCACCGGCCAGGTCGTCGGCCGCATCCAGGCGCTGCGCGGCCTGCGTCAGCAGCAGCTCGGCCTCGTCGCGATGCAGTCCCTGGGTGTCGTGCCGGGTGCTTTCGGCCAGGCGCGTCAGGTTTTCTTCCATCAGCGCGCTGCGCTGGCCGAGGCCGAGGAGCTCGTCGCGGAGCACGCGGTTGGTGGTGGCGGCGTCCTGCAGACGCGCATTCGCTGCCCGCTGGTCGCGGCGCAGGGCGTCCACGCTGTCGACCAGGCCCTGCATGCGCACGGCGTCGGCCTGCGCCTGCAGGCGGGCCTGGGCTCGGTCCTGTTGCAGGGCATGCCAGCCCCAGCCACTGGCGGCGACCAGCAACAGGACGACGACCAACGGAGCGATCCAGCGCAGCGGACGCGCAGGGGCAGGTGTAACAGGGGAGGGGGTCTCAGTCATGCGGCTTTCTCTATCGACCGCGCAGGCCAAGGTGGCGCGCGGTTAGCACCACAGCATCCCTGTTGGCTGCGCGGCGGGCAAGCGGCGCGCCGATCAGCCGACTGAAGCCGGTTCTACGTTCGGGGGTGCCAGGGCTCATCGAGCGCGTCAGGCCTGTAGCGCCGGCTCCACCCGGCAGCTCTTGGTGGCCTGATCAGCCCGCTGACGCCGGCTCCACCGGGGCGCCTGACGCTGCGGCCGCCCGCATGGCGGCGTCGGCCATCTGCCGCACGGTAGGGCCGTCGGCCAGCGTGCAGCGATCCAGGCCGAGCGCACGCGCCTGTACAGCCAGCCGCTCGCTGGCCACCACCACGGCGGCGTCAGAGCGCCAGCGCGCCTGCCATGCTGGAGACAACTGCGCCCACACCCGCTCAAGCGCTTCGCCACTGCTCACGGCCACCACCCACGGATGCGCTGAAGACGACAATCGGGCCAACGCGCGCACCGATACCCGCAGCGGCAGGCGCTGGTACACGTCGGCGCGCACGAGCCGTGCACCCCCGGCCTGCAGGTGGGCCGCGATCAGGCCGCGACCGCCCGGCGCCGTCACCAGCCCGATCGGCTTGTCCGCCACATCGGCCAACGCCGGCAGGGCCAGCAGGCCTTCACTGTCCATCCGCGCAGGCGCGGTGGCGTGGCCGACGCCGTGACGCTTCAGCGCGCGCAGCGTTCCCTCGCCCACGCCAAGCCACGGCCGTCGCGGGGCGTTCAGAAAAAGGTCGCTGTAGGTCGCAGCGGCCTCCACCGCAGCGGGACTGGTGAAAATCACCGCCGACGCATCGAGCGCTGCGCTTAGTGCGGCAGCACCTTCGGTGTCATTCCGCCGCGCCAGGCGCCATGGCGAAAGCGCGATCACCCGGCCGCCTGAATGGGCGACCGCCGCACGCAGCGCCGCGTGCTGCCCCTGGGGCCGCAGCGACACCACTGTCCAACCACACGGTTTCGCATGTTCATTCATTACCTGCATTATGCGGGCCCGCGTTGTTGCAGGTGCTGTCGCCGATGTCCGTCGAACCCGTTTCATCCTCGCTGCTGGTCCTGCAGAACGTGCTGGACAGCATGCCGCCGGTCCGCGCGATGCAGCTGCGCCTTGAAGGATATGCCGATGGCCAGCTGCAGCTGACTGCGCCGCTGGCGGTCAATGTCAACGACAAGGGCAACGCCTTCGGCGGAAGCCTGGCCTCGGCGATGACGCTGTCCGGCTGGGCGCTGGTCACCCTGCGCCTGCGCTTGGCAGGCTTCGAAGCGGAGGTCTACGTGGCCGACAGCCAGCTGCGCTACCGCGCCCCGGTGTACGGCGACCTGCATGCCCAGGCGCGGATCGACCCGGGCAGCGACTGGGAGACCTTCCTTGCGACCTTCAAGCAGCGCGGCAAGGCCCGTATCGGCGTGGTCGCGGTGCAGCCGGGCACCGACGGCAAGCCGGCCGCTGAACTGAGCGGTCGCTTCGTTGCCTTCGCCAAAGGGTAGGATGGCAGGCTGATGCCCTGGGGAGCAGCCATCTTGAACAACCTGCACATGCGTCGACTGATCCAGTGGGTCGGCCTTTCCTGCCTGATGCTGGCGTCGCTGGCGGCCGTGGCCGCCGATTTCAGCCGCAAGCAGCGCACCCAGCTTGAAGAGACCCAGACGGCGTACGGGTCGACCATCCGCTGGGGCAGCATGGAAGACGCGGTGGGCTACCTTGACCCGGAGCGCCGCAAGACCAACCCGCCGACCGAGTTCGAACTCAGCCGGTACTCGCAGCTGCGGGTGTCGTCCTACCGCGAGCTCGGTACGGCCGCCCTGCCTGACGGCACCGTCGAGCGCCGGATGGAGATCGGCGTGATCAACGTCAACACCCAGGCCGAACGCACCCTGGGCGTAGTGGAGCGTTGGCGCTGGGACCCGGAGGCCAAGCGCTGGTGGCAGTACAACGGCCTGCCGGATCTGTGGCGGGGCCACTGACCGTCGATCGCCTCCGCGCGGGCGCGCAACGCTGCCGCCCGCCAGCAACCGACCCGGGATCGCCCCCGGAATCCAGCGCCCACCGCCTTGTGCGACAATCGGCGCCCGCTTATCGACCCGTGAACTGCGTGAATTACGAAGAGTTGGTGGCCTTTGCCGGCCGAAATCCGATGCTGTCGATGGCCTTTGTGGGTCTGACCGCCGCGATCATCATCACTGAAATCCGCCGTCTGTTCCGCGGCTTCAAGTCGCTCAAGCCGGCCGAACTGGTGCAGCTGATGAACGGCGGCGACGCTGTGGTGGTGGACCTTTCCTCCAGCAGCGACTTCGAGAAAGGCCATATCGCCGGCAGCAAGAACGTGCAGGCCAGCCAGTTCGGTCCCGAGCACAAGCTGGTGGCCTCGGCCAAGCAGCGCCCGGTGGTCCTGGTGTGCCGTGCCGGTACGGCCTCGGAAACCGCTGCGCGCGCGCTGAAGAAGGCCGGCTTCGAGCAGGTGTCCGTGCTCGACGGCGGCCTGCCGGCCTGGCAGCAGGCGGAACTGCCGCTGGTCAAGGGTCGTCATTGACCCACTGGCGCGGACAGGGGTTGTGCACTGCGCGCCCCGCCCCCATCGCTGTTGATGCAACATAACGATCAAACACAACGTTCAACGAACCATCTGGAGCAACAGGAAATGTCCGAAGAAAACACCAACGGCGCCGTCGCGCCGGTCGACGCCGCCAACGGCCCTGCGTTCACCGTCGAAAAGATCTACGTCAAGGACGTTTCCTTCGAATCGCCGAATGCTCCCAGCATCTTCAACGACCAGGTCCAGCCGGAACTGCAGCTCAACCTGAACCAGCAGGTTCAGCGCCTGGGCGAGAACGCCTTTGAAGTCGTGCTGGCCGTGACCCTGACCTGCAAGGCCGACGACCGCACCGCCTACGTCGCCGAAGTGAAGCAGGCCGGCGTGTTCGGCCTGGTCGGCCTGGACCCGCAGTCGATCGACGTGCTGCTGGGTACGCAGTGCCCGAACATCCTGTTCCCGTACGTGCGCTCGCTGGTCAGCGACCTGATCCAGGCTGGCGGCTTCCCGCCGTTCTTCCTGCAGCCGATCAACTTCGAAGGCCTGTACGCGGAAACCCTGCGCCAGCGCCAGGAGCAGGGTGAAGCGTCCTCGCTCGCCAACTCCGAGCCGGCCGGCAACGCCTGATCGGCGTTTCGACCGAACGCATGAGCGATCACGCCGACAAAGTAGCCGTCCTCGGCGCCGGTTCCTGGGGAACCGCGCTGGCCAGCCTGCTCGCCCGCAACGGCCTGCAGACCGTGCTGTGGGGGCGCGATGCGGCGATGGTGGAAGCCATCGACCAGCGCCACGAGAACAGCCGTTACCTGCCGGGCATTCCGCTGCCGGAATCGCTGCGCGCCACGACCGACATGGCCGCAGCCGTGGACGGCGCTGCGTGGATCCTGGTGGTCACCCCGTCGCATGCCTTCAACGAAACGGTGACCGCGCTGGCGCCGCTGCGTCCGGCCGGCGCCGGCGTGGCATGGGCGACCAAGGGCTTCGAACCGGGATCGGGACGCTTCCTGCATGAAGTGGCGCGCGAAATCCTGGGCGAGGACGTGCCGCTGGCCGTCGTCACCGGGCCCTCGTTCGCCAAGGAAGTCACCCAGGGCCTGCCGACCGCGATCACCGTGCACGGCGACGTGCCGGAGTTCGCACAGGCCGTGGCCGAAGCCATGCACGGCCCCGCATTCCGCGCATATACCGGCGACGACATGCTGGGTGCCGAGCTGGGCGGGGCGATGAAGAACGTGCTGGCCGTGGCCACTGGCGTCGCCGATGGCATGCAGCTGGGCTTGAATGCCCGCGCTGGCCTGATCACCCGCGGTCTCAACGAGATGCTGCGGCTGGCCGCGGCGATCGGTGCCAAGCCGGAGACCCTGATGGGCCTGGCCGGGCTGGGCGACCTGGTGCTGACCTGCACCGGCGACCTGTCGCGCAACCGCCGCCTGGGCCTGGCCCTGGGCCGTGGCCAGACGCTGCAGGATGCCATCCGCGAAATCGGACAGGTGGTGGAATCGGTGCAGACCGCCGACGAAGTGATGCGGCAGGCGCGTCGTTACGGCATCGACCTGCCGATCTCTGATGGCGTGCGTGCCGTACTGCACGGCGAACAGACCCCATCGGAAGGCCTGCGCACCCTGCTGGCCCGCGAACAGAAACCGGAATATCCGGACACCCTGTTCAAGGACCTGAGCTGACCTGACAAACCCCGGCAGACGCCGGGGTTTTTCTTTGCAGGCGGTGCTGGCACCCAGCACACGGCGGCTATGGACTCCGATTCAGCGGCTGCGGCCGTACCGCGCGACGCTTTGCACATCGGCTCATTTACGCACCACACCGCGCTGCCGACGATGGACGCGCTGGAGCCAACCGTTCCAGCCGGGATTGGCATCCCGCCGCATGTTCCAAGAGCCTCTCTGTTTGTGCCCGCATGGGCCCGGCGGAGAATGCACTGTCTCGCCGATTCTACGGCGGGCGGTGCGTGGGGATTCCCTGAATCCGCCGGTGATTTTCGGCTCTTGAAACATGCCCGGTATGCCAACCCGCATCGTCCGCCACCCGCACCCCGCGGGTGGCCACAGCAAGGGAACGGCACATGGGAGTCTTTTCACCACCGGGTGCACGCCTGCATGCCCTCATCGGCGACGCCATGCTGGACCTGCCGTCAGAACTGGTCGAGCGGCTGGAAAGCCGGCTTGAAGCGCACGGCATGGCCGACCCCACGCCCGCACTGGTGTCCCATCTGACCCTGATGCACTACGGCGAAAGCGGTGACGGCACCTTGTGGGACGAACCCGGCCTGCGCGCCGGACGCTGTGGTGACCTCGCACTTGCCAGCCGCAGCCTGCACGGACTGAGCGGCATCCTTCAGATCCTGCATGCCGCGCAGATGACGCGTCGCCACGCCGGCCCGGAACAGCATCTTGGGGACCACCTGGAAGAAGCGCTGTTCCATGCCGGCCGGCAGCTGGCCGAAACGGCGTTGAACGCGCTGCATGGGCGCAGTTGAACGGGCCGTCCAGCGCACAAAAAAAAGAAGCCCGGCCAGGGGCCGGGCTTCCGTTGGCGTGTGGGAGAGAGATCACACGCCGTCACGCACTTACCACCACACCATTCTTGCAACTACGTGTTACGCACTAACGACAGGCGTTCTTACCAGGTGAAGCGCGGACCGACGAACCATTCGCGGTCGCCGGCCTTGGCCAGCTTCACTTCGCCACTCAGGCCCCAGTTCTGGT
>JAZBLM010000135.1:0-7777 GCA_037033225.1 Pseudomonadota bacterium | reverse complement strand
CGCTGTTGCCGGTCTGCTGGTACCACACCGACAGATTGGCGGCGACCTTCTGGTCAGCGCCTTCCAGCCAGATGGCCACATAAGGACGGTGGTACTCGGCGACGTTGAGCTTGGGCACCTCGACATTGATGTCCAGGGTGGTTGCATAGGCTGGCGAGGAGGCCAGCAGACCGCTGAGGGCGATGGTAAGGGTGACGCGCATGGGCGGCTCCGGCAGGAAGGTCGAAAGGTCAGTGGATCAACAGCAAAGCGATCAGCAGCGGGATCATCAGGCCCAGCCCGACCAGCGGCCAGGTCATGCGGCGCTGTCGCGCATGCAGGTGCAGCAGGAACAGGCCGGTAATGCAGAACACCAGGCAGGCCACCGCGAAAATGTCGAGGAACCAGCCCCACGCAGGGCCGGCGTTGCGCCCCTTGTGCAGATCGTTGAGGTAGGAGACCGCGCCGCGCGAGGTGGACTCGAACTCCACGGCGCCGCTGGCGCGGTCGATGCTCAACCACGCGTCGCCCCCCGGACGCGGCAACGACAGGTAGATTTCCTCCGGCGACCATTCCGCGGGTCGGCCGCCGATCGCGATGTCCAGCTCGGCGTCCAGCCACTGCCGTGCAGCCTGCGGCAACGGCGCATTGCCGTCTTCGCGCGCCCCCAGTGCCTGCAGCAGCGGCGCCGGCAACTCAAGCTGGCGGTTCTGCACCTGCGGTGTGGCCTCGATCTTCCCCGCATGATTGAGCGTGATGCCGGTGGCGGCGAACAGCAGCATGCCCACCAGGCAGACCGCCGAGCTGATCCAGTGCCACTGATGCAGGGTTCGCAGCCAGAACCCGCGGGTCTGCTGTCGCTGGACGGCGGTGGAAGGATCAGGACTCACGCGTTGGCAGGCTGGTGGGGGGCAGCACATTACAGCATTGTTGAGAATGATTCGCAATTGTAGATCATCGAGCGCAACGGACGGGTGGACAACCGGTAGTGACGGCCGCTGGCCGTCACCCCCGAACTCAGAACGAGACGTTCAGGCTGATCCACACGCTGCGTGCCTTGTCCTTGTTGTTGTAGTCGTCCTCGAACAGCACCTCATTGCTGCCGGCAAACGCACCATCGCCATCCAGGTCATTGAAGCTGGCCCGGTACGTGGTGAAGTCGCGGTCCAGCAGGTTGTTGATGCGCGCGTTGATGGTCAGCCATTCGCTGGCCTTGTACGAGGCGCCCAGGTGCAGGACGGTGTAGTCCTTGTAGTACAGCGGTCGCTCGTCGATCGCGCTGACGCCGCGGTAGCGCTTGGAGCGCATCTCGCCGGTGAGGAACACGGCGAAGCGTTCGCTGGCCTGCCAGTCGAACGTGGCATTGGCCATGTGCCTGGCGCTGTTGCCCAGCGGCAGGCCCCGCTCGACACCGCTCTTCTGTTCGCTGTCGGTATAGGTGTAGTTGGCGCGCAGCGCGAAGCGCTCGCTGATTTCCCACCGTCCTGCCACTTCCGCGCCCTGGATCACCACCTCGTCGATGTTCACCGTACGCGAACTGCTGGCATACCCCAGTCCGGCGAACTCGCCGCTGCTGCTGCAGGCCTGCGGGAACCCCGGCCCACAGGGCTGTGAGGCGATCTTGTCATCGAACCGGTTGTGGAAGACGGTGGCGTTGGCACTGTGTCCCTGCGGATGCTGCCAGTACACCGCCAGCTCGGTGCTGGTGCTGGTCTCGGGTTGCAGGTCCGGGTTGCCGTACATGGGCGAGGTGCCCTGTCCGCCGAAGCCGGTCACCCCGTCATACAACTGGGTGGTCTTGGGGGTCTTGAAGCCGGTACTGACGCCACCCTTCACGGTCCAGGCCTCGCTGAGCGTGTAGACGCCATACAGGCGCGGACTGAGGTGGTTGCCGAACACTTCATGGTCATCGAAGCGCAGTCCGTAGGTGAGCGCGAACGGCGCGGTGACATTCCAGGTGTCTTCGGCGAACACCGAATACATGTTGTGGTCCTGGGTCTGGCCGGGATTGCCGGTCTCCATGCCGAACACACCATCGGTGAGCTCGCCGCGGATCACCTGCGCGCCCACGACCGCAACATGCTCACCGGCCGCCTGGAACGGAATGTCCAGCTTGGCATCCAGGGTGTACTGCGCGCTTTCCAGGGTGCGCTTCGGACGCGGCAGGAACGCCGCTTCGGCGGCGGCGCGGCGCTGCGCTTCGGTCTGTCCGGCATAGGCGCCGGTGGCGTTGAGCATCTGCAGCAGCTCGCGGCGCTCGCCCACCGTGAACGGCAGGGTGCGGCCGTCATTGTTGGTGGCGACGTGGGCCAGCGAGACAAGGCTGCGGCCGAAGCTCCAGTCGCCTTCGTGGGTCAGCGCCCACGCGTCCCGGGTGAACGCCTGGGCGGCGCTGTAGCCCACGCGCGGATCGGCACGGGTGCAGTTGCGCCGGGTGATGCAGGTCGTGCTGTTGCCGCGCCAGATGGAGGCGATGCCATCGACCGTGCCGACTGGATATTCCTCCACGCCGGCGTCGTTGATCCTGATCGAGTTGTCGTATTCCTGCCGCGAGGTGTCGACGTCCAGCGTCACCCGCTGCGCATCGGTGATGTTCCATTCCAGGCTCACGCCGCCGGCCTTGTTGGTGTTGTCCACGGTCTTGCCGCCGGCGCCGAAGCCGAGCGGGCGCGGGTGCTCGACCCCGGCCGGATCGGTGGACGGCGAATACACCGGATTGGATGCCTTGCGGTCGTACCAGCTGGCCCGCGCGCTGAGGTTGAGCACGCCCGGCACCAGCGGACCGGTGATGAACGCATCCACCGTGCTGTCGTCGCCGAACTGGTCATCGGTTTCGAACGTGCGGCCGAACGTCGCCGAACCGTGCCAGCTGTCCAGGTTGCGCTTGGTGATCACGTTGATCACCCCGCCCATCGCATCGGCGCCGTACAGCGTGGATGCTGGCCCGCGGATCACTTCGATGCGTTCGATCGCATCCAGCGGCGGGATGTGGTTGAACTGGTTGCCCCCGAAATTGTTCGGGTAGATGTCACCGTGGTTGTTCTGGCGGCGCCCGTTGATCAGCAGCAGGGTGTAGTCCGACCCCATGCCGCGCATCGAAACGCTGCCCTGGCCGGTCTTGTCGCGGGTTTCGCCGACGTCCACGCCTTCCAGGTCACGCACGGCGTCAAGCAGGGTCATGTACGGCCGCCTGGCGAGCTCTTCGCGGGTGATTACCGAAATGCTGGCCGGGGCATCGGTGATCTTCTGCTCGAAGCCGGACGCGGTGACCACCACCTGGTCCAGGGTGCGCGGTACCGCCACCTCGGCCATGGCCGGCGCGGCGAGCACACAGAGCAGGGCAGTGGACAGGGCGGAACGGGCCACGCGGGCGCGGGACAGGGGCGAACGCAGACAATGGCGCTGTGCCATGGCAGTGACTCCAAAGGGGATGCAGAAAAGCGCGCCACCGTGCGCGATGGGCGCGGTGCAGGACGGAATGACCCGGTCAGGGGCAAGAGCAGGCGATGACGCGGAAACGGTCAGCGTGCCGGCGACGTGGCGCCGGGCACGACAGCGCCGTCAGGCCAGCGGTGGCGCTTGTCCGCGCTGCTGGCGGCGTCCGGGCGCATCGGTCCGTGGCGGTTGCGCGCTGGCATGGCGGCGTTCACCCCGGACATCGGCAGCAGCCAGCGGCACACGGGCCAGCATGGCCCGGTTCCGCGGCAGCGCAGCCGACCAACAGGCGGCGAAGCTAGGCCTGGTTGCAGTTGCTTCGGCGGTTGGCGCGGGCGAAGACAACGAGGCGCGACGCAGCTTGGCGGGGGCCTGTTCGTGCAGCGGAACCTCTCCCCCGCCGCGTTCCTCGACCGGGATCTGCAGCATTGCCCAAGGCACCGGATCGGTGACGGTGCTCGACAGCATCGGAAGACTGCCCAGCACCAGGGCCATCAGCGCTACCCACGCCAACAGGCTGGCCAGCGTAGGACGCTGGCCGCGCATGGCGGCGCCAAGTACGTGCTGGCGGTGCGGGTGGCGCAAGTGGAAGCCCCGATAAGCGGCCGCCGACGGAACTCGGCGTGCACGGGGTGTGATTGTAGTGAGATTCGTTCGCTGTTGCAAATGAGAACGATTATTGAAATATCGATTTGCCGTTGGCCTGCATCAGACCTCGCTCCAGCGCCTGAGCAGGTTGTGATAGACCCCGCTCAGCTGCAGGATCGCCGCCGGATCGGCCTGGCTTTCGCGCAGGCGTTCGATCGAAGTATCCATCTCCCACAGCAGGCGTCGCTGGGTGTCGTCGCGCACCATGCTCTGCACCCAGAAGAACGAGGCCACGCGCGCGCCGCGGGTGACCGGCAGGACCTGGTGCAGGCTGCTGGACGGATACAGGATCAGGTCGCCTGCAGGCAGCTTCACCTCATGCTCGCCGTAAGTGTCGCTGATGATCAACTCGCCGCCGTCGTAGCTGTCCGGTGGTGACAGGAAGAGCGTGCAGGACACGTCCGACCGCAGATGTCCCTGCGTGCCGTTCACCATCACGGCGCCATCGACGTGGAAGCCGTAGGTGCCTCCGCCCTGGTACCGGTTGAAGCGGGGTGGCAGGATCTTCAGGGGCAGCGCCCCGGCGAAAAACAGCGGCGAACGCCGCAGCGCCGCGAGCACCACGGCGCCCAGCTCGGCCTTGAGCGGAGAGGCCTCCGGCAGTTGCTGGTTGCGCTTGACCTGTGCGCCCTGCCGGCCCACGGTTTCGCGGCCGTCGGTCCAGTCGGCGTGCTCCAGTGCAGCACGCAGATCGGCGACTTCAGCGCCGGTCAGCACGTTGGGGATATGCAGCAGCATGGCAGCTCCGTGCAGAGGGGGCGCGGGACGCGATCGTCCCGCGCCGGTCGGTCAGAAGCGGTAATCCGCGCTGAGCAGGAACGTGCGCGGGGTACCCGGGGTGTAACGGTAACCGCTCTTGTTGATGGCCGCGACGTACTGCTTGTCGAAGACGTTGTACGCGTTGAGCCGCAGCACCAGGGCCTTGCTGACCGGATACGAAAGCACGGCGTCGTACACGGTGTAGGACCTGGTGAACGCGGGCGTGCCAACCGCGCCGTCTGTGCCACGATGCATCGCGCTGCTGTAGCGCACGCCGCCGCCCACGGTCAGCCCGAAAGGCAGCACGTAGCTGCTCCACGCGGTAAACGCATCATCCGGGGTGTAGGTCAGGTTGCGGGTGCCGTCCGCTGCCACGTTCGCGCCCTCCTTGACCTCGCTGTCCAGGTGGCTGTAACCGGCCGACAGCGACCAGTTGTCGGTGATCCGGCCGACGGCCGACACCTCCACACCTCGGACCCGCTTGCTGCCGGTCTGGGTCGGATTGCCCGCATCGTCCAGCACCTGGGTGTTGATCTCGTTCTCCACGTCGGTCTGGAATATCGCCACGTTCAGCGCCAGCGCGTCATCCAGCAAGGCCCACTTGCTGCCGACCTCGAAGGTCCTGGCTTCCTGTGGATCAAGGCGCGGGTTGTCGAGGCTGCTGGCCGAGCTGCTGAGGGCGAAATTGCTGCCGCCGGGAGGCTGCTGCGACAGCGCGTAGTTGGCATAGAGGCTGGCCGCCTCACCCGCCTTGTACAGCACGCCCAGCTTCCAGTTCAGCAGGGTGTCGGACGCTTCCAGCGTCGGCGCCTGCAACACGGTACCGGCCGGGTTGCTGCCGCAGGCAGGGCCTGCGCGACCCCCGCACACCACGGCGCTGGCGTATTCGGTGTCGTAGTGGTCGGCGCGCACGCCGGCGGTCAGCAACACGCGCTCACCCAGGTGCAGAGTGTCGAACACATACGCCGAGTACGTCGTGGTCCTGCCGTGCGCGTCGGCGCCATTGTGCGCCCAGCCGAGCCCGCTCACGTTCCAGTCCGGGTCGTACAGGTTGGCGGCCGGCCACGTGGTGCCGCCGGTGACGGCCTGGCCGAAGCTGTCCATCTCTTCGCGGGTGAACTCCAGGCCCGTGCTCAGGTCGTGCCGCACCACGCCGGTAGTGAAATCGGCGCGCAGGTTCAGCTGGTCGGTCAGCAGCGTGTTGCGCTGGTCCTTCAGCGTCGGCAGGCTGCGCGCGATGGTGTACGTGGACAGGTCGTTGCGGTCGGTGTATCGGATGTTGCCGGTCGGTGCGCCGTTGGCGGAGCGGGTGCCCGTGCCCATGAACGCGGTCAGCAGGTAGTCCTGCCCGGTACGACCCCAGCGCGCGGTGTTGGTCAGTCGCAGGGCATCGCTGATGTCATGCTCGACGCGGAAGGTCGCCATCTTCGCCGTGACGTCATCGTGGTCGGCGCGAGTGCCGTAGAAGTTCTGCGGGTCGACCGGATCGCCGGCGAGGCCTTCAAGCGTGGGCTGCGGCGACCAGCCCGGCAACCCGAGGGTCGGCACACCGCCATCGGGGACATTGTCCTGGTCGACGTAGAGCAGGTTCAGCACATAGCGGGTGTCGGTACCCAGGCCGAACACCAGCGACGGGGCGATGCCCCAGCGGCTGTTGTTGACGTGGTCGCGCCCGGGCTGGTCGCTGTCCTGCCACATCGCGTTCAGGCGCAGCGCACTGGTGGCGCCCAGCGACTGGTTCCAGTCGGCGGTGACGCGGCGCTGCTGGTCGCTGCCCAGGCTGGCGCTCGCCGCTGCGGCATCGTGCAGGTGGGCCTGCTTGCTGACCATGTTGATCGCACCGGTGGGCGCCGAGCGGCCATTGTCAGTGCCGGCCGGACCCTTGGTGATTTCGACCTGTTCGGTGTTGAACACATCACGCGAAACCGAGCCCAGGTCGCGCACGCCGTCCACGAACAGGCTGCTGGAGGTATCGAAGCCACGCATGTACAGCGTGTCGCCGGTGGCAGTGTTGCCGTTCTCGCCGACAAAGAAGGTGCCCACGCCCGGACTGTTGCGCAGCGCCTCGGTCAGGGTGGTGGCACCCTGCTGGTTGAACAGGTCCGAGGTGATCACCTGGATCGTCTGCGGGGTGTCCTGCAGCGACTGGGTGAACTTCGGCGAGGCAACCTTGTCGGCCTTGTAGCCGCGGGTGGCATGCACATCCACTTTGTCCAACGTGCGTGCGGTATCGGCCGCTTCGGCAAAGGCGAAGGAGGGCAGGGCAGCCAGGCCGAGGCCCGCCGCCAGCGTGGCACTCGCCAGCGGACGGTGGTGGGGCAGGGCGGCGTGCTTGCGGCTTTTGATGGGATTCATGGGCAGGATTCGGTAACGGTCGGCAGGGCCGGCCGGATGGACAGAAGCAGCGTCGTGCGAGGCCGCGCTGGAAGGCGTTGCAGGTGCGGCTGCGCGAACGCGGCGGCAGCCGTCAGCCGAATCGGGGAGGCGCTTGTCCCGGCGGATGGCGTGGCAGCCGGGCGCGGAACGCCAGCGCCTGCTGCGGGACGGGGGCGGGCACATGGCAGGCTCGCCGCGCCGGCAGCAGGGCAGGGTGGCGCGCAGGCGGCTCGCTGCGCGCGCTGTCCGGTGCGGATTCCGCGCATGCGATGAAGTGAGCCGTGGCGCCGCCCAGAGGGGGCGGGCCCCCTGCCGGTGCCGCAACGGACTGCCGCTCCAGACTCCCCCCTGCCGGCAGCGACATGGAGGTCATCGCCAGGGTCCATAGCAGCATCAGCAGCGCCGCCCACGCACACGCCTTCCCTGCCTGCAGGCAGGCACGACGAACGGGGAGGGCGGGAGGCAAAGCGGTCACGCGTGGGCGGTCCACTACGAAGCGTGGCTGAATCGTATCAGTAACGCGAACGATTCGCATGTACGAAAAGCGCGAATCCATCCCCGCCCGGTAGTGACGGCCGCT
>JAZBLM010000134.1:0-7871 GCA_037033225.1 Pseudomonadota bacterium | reverse complement strand
TGGACGAACTGAAGAACGAGATCACCGGCGGCCTGACCCCGGCCTCGTTCGAGCCCTCCATCGACTACGTGGTCACCAAGATTCCGCGGTTTGCCTTCGAGAAGTTCCCGGCTGCCGATTCGCGCCTGACCACCCAGATGAAGTCGGTGGGCGAAGTGATGGCGATGGGTCGCACCTTCCAGGAATCGATGCAGAAGGCCCTTCGCGGCCTGGAAACCGGCAAGGTCGGCTTCGATCCGACCGAGCTTGACCTGTCCAGCGAAGATGACCTGCAGACCCTGCGCCGCGAGCTGAAGGCCCCGGGCCCCGAACGCCTGTTCTACGTTGCCGACGCGTTCCGTGCCGGCATGAGCGTGGAGGACATCCACGCCCTGTCGTTCATCGATCCGTGGTTCCTGGACCAGATCGAAGAGATCATCACGGCCGAAGGTGAAGTCGCGGCCAGTGGTGTGGATGGCCTGGATGCAGCCCGCCTGCGCCGCCTGAAGCGTGCCGGCTTCTCCGACGCACGCCTGGCCCAGCTGGCGGGAACCAACGAAGCAGCGGTGCGTGCACTGCGCCGCGCCCACAAGGTGCGTCCGGTGTACAAGCGCGTCGATTCCTGTGCCGGCGAGTTCGCTACGGGCACCGCCTACCTGTATTCGACCTACGAGGACGAATGCGAAGCGGCGCCGAGCAACCGCGACAAGATCATGATCCTGGGCGGTGGCCCGAACCGCATCGGCCAGGGCATCGAGTTCGACTACTGCTGCGTACATGCCGCCCTCGCGCTGCGCGAAGACGGCTATGAAACCATCATGGTCAACTGCAACCCGGAGACCGTGTCGACCGACTACGACACCTCCGACCGCCTTTACTTCGAGCCGTTGACCCTCGAGGACGTGCTGGAGATCGTCGAGCTGGAACAGCCGAAGGGCGTGATCGTGCAGTATGGCGGGCAGACGCCGCTGAAGCTGGCGCGCGCGCTGGAGGCCAATGGCGTGCCGGTGATCGGCACCAGCCCGGATTCCATCGACCTGGCCGAGGACCGCGAGCGCTTCCAGCAGCTGGTCGACAGCCTGGGCCTGAAGCAGCCGCCGAACCGCATCGCCCGCAATGACCAGGAAGCCCTGCTGCTGGCCCGCGAGATCGGCTACCCGCTGGTCGTGCGCCCGAGCTACGTGCTGGGTGGCCGCGCCATGGAAATCGTCTACGGTGAATCCGACCTGGCCCGCTACGTGCGTGATGCGGTGAAGGTGTCCAATGACTCCCCGGTGCTGCTGGACCGCTTCCTGGACAATGCGGTGGAAGTGGACGTGGACATCATCGCTGACAGCCAGGGCAACGTCCTGATCGGCGGCGTGATGGAACATATCGAGGAGGCTGGCGTGCACTCCGGCGATTCGTCGTGCTCGCTGCCGCCGTACTCGCTGTCGGCCCAGACCCAGGCCGAGCTGCGCCGCCAGGTGGTGGAGCTGGCCAAGGCCCTGAACGTGGTGGGGCTGATGAACACCCAGTTCGCCATCCAGGCCGGCGAAGACGGCGAGGACATCGTGTATCTGCTGGAAGTGAACCCCCGTGCATCGCGCACCGTGCCCTTCGTTTCCAAGGCGACCGGGATGCCGCTGGCCAAGATCGCGGCCCGCTGCATGGCCGGCAGCACGCTGGCCGAGCAGGGCGCCACGAAGGAAATCGTGCCGGACTATTACTCGGTGAAGGAGGCGATCTTCCCGTTCGCCAAGTTCCAGGGCGTGGACCCGATCCTCGGGCCGGAAATGCGTTCCA
This sequence comes from Pseudomonadota bacterium, assembly GCA_037033225.1. Taxonomy (GTDB): domain Bacteria; phylum Pseudomonadota; class Gammaproteobacteria; order Xanthomonadales; family Xanthomonadaceae; genus Stenotrophomonas. Next base: position 6,107 of record JAZBLM010000134.1, on the reverse strand, counting down.
CCGGTGAAGTGATGGGCGTCGGCCGCAGCTTCAGTGCCGCTTTTGCCCGCGCCCAGGAGGCCGGTGGCATCAAGGCGCCGCCGGTGGGCAAGGCGTTCGTGTCGGTGCGTGATCCGGACAAGCAGCGTGTGCTGCCGGTCGCCGAAGCGCTGCTGGCCAAGGGTTATACGCTGGTCGCCACGCGCGGCACGGCGGCCTGGCTGCAGCAGCACGGCATGGACTGCGAGATCGTCAACAAGGTCGTCGAAGGGCGTCCGCACATCGTGGACCGGATCAAGAACGGTGAGATCGTCTACATTGTCAACACGACCGAAGGGCGTGCAGCGATCAACGACTCGTTCTCCATCCGTCGCGAGGCGCTGCAGCACCGCGTCACTTATTCGACCACCATTGCCGGCGCACGCGCGCTGGTGCAATCGCTTGAGTTCCGCGGTACCGGCCCGGTCTGGTCGCTGCAGGAACTGCACAAGGAACTGAACGCATGAGAGCTCCCATAACAATGAAAGGCGCGCAGCGTCTGCGCGACGAACTGGACCACCTGAAGTCGGTCAAGCGGCCGAAGGTCATCGCTGCGATCGCCGAAGCACGCGAACACGGCGACCTGAAGGAGAATGCCGAGTACCACGCCGCACGCGAAGAGCAGGGCTTCATCGAAGGCCGCATCAAGCAGCTGGAAGGCGAGCTGTCGCATGCCGAAATCATCGACGTGTCCAAGCTCAACGCCGGCTCGAAGGTGGTGTTTGGTGCCTCGGTGACCCTGGCCGATGTGGAAACCGACGAAGAGAAGAACTACCAGATCGTCGGCGACCTGGAAGCGGACATCAAACTCGGCCTGATCGCCATTTCCTCGCCGGTGGCGCGGGCGATGATCGGCAAGCTGGAGGGCGACAGCATCGTCATCGATGCACCGGCCGGCCAGCGCGAGTACGAGATCGTCAGCGTCAGCTACGCAGGCTGATCGATGGCCACGGCAACGCTGCTGCTGCCCGCGCGCAGCCGGTTCGGTGCGGCGGCGGCGCTGCCGGAGGATATTGCCCGCGCGCTGGGTCGCGCGGGGCACACGGTGCATGACGCGGGTGAACTCGCGCAGCTGCGCCGGCATTTCGACGTGGACGCGCCTACTGGCCCCGGTGCGCCTTCCCCTGGCCTTGCGGCCGCCGCGCTGACACGCCAGCTGGACGCAGGCGATGCCGCCGATGCCCTGTGGCTGCGCGCCGACCCGGCACACATCGTGCCGGACATGCACGGCGCGCGGATGATGGGACATGGTGATTCGCTGCACCTTTCCCATGAGGATGCGGTCGCGCTGCTGCCCGATCTGCAGCCGGTGTTCGCCGCGCATGGACTGGTGTTCGATGCCCCCTCGTCGACGCGCTGGTACCTGCGCGTGCCTGCGGCGATGACGCTGCCGCTCTTTGATAGTCCCGACGATGTGCTGGGCGATGACCTGTTCAACCACCTGCCGGCTGGCGAGGACGGGCGACGCTGGCGTGCGCTGCTCACCGAGAGCCAGGTGGTGCTGCATGCTCATCCGCGAAATGCCGAACGCATCGCCCAGGGCCTGGGTCCGGTCAATTCCCTGTGGTTCTGGGGCGCTGGCCGCCTGCCGGCGCGGGTGCAGACCGCGCATGCGCAGGTCCGCAGCCGTGACGCGCTGCTGCGTGCGCTGGCCACGGCGGCCGGTGTGCAGGTCGACGGTGAGCAGTCCGTTGATGCGCTGGTGGACCTGCGCGCCGTGCGCTCGCTGCCCCAGCTGGCCAGCCAGGCCCTGCAGCCCCTGCTGGCCGCGCTGGGACGCGGTGAGCTGCGGCGCCTGGTGCTTGATTTCGAGGATGGCACGCAATTCACGCTTGACCGCTCGCAGCGCTGGCAGTTCTGGAAGAAGGCACGGCAACTGCAGGACCCGTGACCCGCGCGGTGTGCGCCGGTAGCGTCGGCGTCAGCCGGCTGACCCGGCAGCAGCGACTGATCGCAACGGTCGCCGTGATGGGTCACTCCCGCGGTGCATGGCGGGCATGACGCGGAAGGCGACCGCGCGATGGCGCGCGCGCTATCATGCAGGGTCCCCCGTAACCGGCGTAGCCGATGTCCCTTGCCGCCGAATCCGGACCTGTCATCCGCCGCCGTGAACGTCCTGACGTTGCACCGTGGCCGGACGGCACGCTGCCGCTGCTGGCGCGACTGTACGCAAGCCGGGGCGCGCCGACGCCCGAATTGGCGCTGCCCAGGTTGGGCGCGCTGCACGCGCCGGAGCTGCTCGGTGGCATCGCGGGTGCGGTCGAACTGTTGAGCGCGGCCATCGCCGCCGACAAGCGCATCGTGGTCGTGGGTGATTTCGACTGCGATGGGGCGACCGCGTGTGCGGTGGGGGTGCGCGGACTGCGGATGCTGGGCGCACGCCACGTCGCGCATGCCGTTCCCAATCGCATGGTGCACGGCTACGGGTTGTCGCCGGCGCTGGTTGACGAACTGGCGGCCCTGCAGCCCGAGCTGCTGGTCACCGTCGATCACGGCATCGCCTGCCATGCCGGCGTGGCTGCCGCCAAGCAGCGCGGCTGGCAGGTGCTGGTCACCGACCATCACCTGCCGGGTCCGAAGCTGCCTGCCGCCGATGTCATCGTCGATCCCAACCTTGACGGCGATGCGTTCCCCAGCAAATCGCTGGCGGGCGTGGGCGTGATCTTCTACGTGCTGCTGGCACTGCGTCGGCATCTGCGCGAACGCGGTGCCTTCGCCGATGGCAAGGGGCCGGACCTGGCCGTGTTGCTGGACCTGGTCGCGGTGGGCACCGTGGCGGATCTGGTCGCGCTCGACGCCAACAACCGTGCGCTGGTCAGCGCAGGCCTGCGGCGGTTGCGCGCAGGGCAGGGCTGCGTCGGCCTGAAGGCGCTGGTGGAAGCCAGTGGGCGTGACGCGGCCCGGCTGACCGCAACGGACATCGGTTTCGCGCTCGGACCGCGCTTGAACGCGGCAGGGCGGCTTGAAGACATGGCGCTGGGCATTGCACTGCTCCTCACCGAGGATCCGCGGCAGGCCCGCGACATCGCGCAGACCCTGGAGCAGATCAACGCCGAGCGCCGCGCCGTGCAGCAGTCCATGACCGACGACGCGGAGAAGGCGATCGCGCGGGTGGTGCTTGATGACGGTGGCCAACGCCCCATCGCGTCGGTGTTGTTCGATACCGACTGGCACCCGGGCGTGGTCGGACTGGTGGCCTCGAAGATGAAGGACCGGCTGCACCGTCCCGTTGTCGCGTTCGCACCGGCCGAGCCGGGAAGTTCCTCGATGCGCGGATCGGCCCGGTCGATTCCAGGCCTGCACATCCGTGACGCGCTGGCGCTGGTGGATGCGCAGCGTCCCGGATTGATCGAACGCTTCGGCGGGCATGCGATGGCGGCGGGCATGAGCCTGCCGCACGCGCACCTGGATGCGTTCAATGCAGCCTTCGTGGCGGCGGTGCAGCAGCTGCTGGATCCAGCGCTGCTGCAGCAGCAGATAATGAGCGACGGCGAACTGGAGGCGGCGGAGCTGGACCATCGCCACGCCGATGCGTTGCGGCTTGCCGGACCGTGGGGTCAGGGCTTCCCGGAGCCACTGTTCGACGGGCACTTCGAGGTGACCAACTGGCGCGTGTTGAAAGAGCGCCACCTGAAGCTGGAGCTGCGGCGGCCCGATGGAGCCGGGGTGATCAACGCCATCCAGTTCGGCGGCTGGACCGGCAACGCGCCGGCACGCAACGTGCACCTGGCGTATCGGCTGGCCTGCGACGATTACCGCGGCGGCACGGCGATCCAGTTGATCGTCGAGCACTGCAGCGCGGCCTGACGCTCCCGCCGCGCATGGCCCGGGGCAACACCACGATGCCGCCAGTCCGGTAGCGCCGCGCCATGCCCGGCGGACGCCGTCAACGCTCGCGGCCCCGCAGCCGATTGATCCTCACTCCTTGACCGTGGCAAGCCGCGTGGGCAGGTCCCATGCCCCCGCCCGCCGCGACCCGTCGGCACAGGCCCGTGGTGGTGGCCGGGAAAGAGGCCCCTGCAGGGTGGCCCACCCCAGGGCGCAGGCCGGGCTGGCAACCGGGCAAACCCCGAATGGCGCCATCATGCGTTGAACGGAATGTCACCCACGCAGGAGCGTCACATGCAAGGCAGGTATCGCGGTCTGGTCGTACTCGGCATCGCGGCGTTGGGCATCGCGGCGTACAGCGTGGAGGCGCAGCGTCCGATGCCACGGCCAGCTGCCGTCAGCGCGCCGCCTGCCGTTACCGCGCCGGTGCTGCAGGTGAAAGGTGCGGAAGTGCCGGTACAGCTGCGCCATGCCAGCCTGCTCGGCACGGTTGCCGCCGGCCTGGCCGAAACCCGCATCGAAATGGAGTTTTACAATCCCAACGGCCGCATGCTGGAGGGGCAGCTGGAGTTCCCGTTGGCCGATGGCCAGCAGGTGGTGGGTTTTGCGCTGGATATCGATGGCCAGCTGCGCGACGCGGTGCCGGTGCCCAAGGCCCAGGGCCGGCAGGTGTTCGAGGCCATTGAACGACGCCGGGTCGACCCCGGCCTGCTGGAACAGACCGCTGGCAACCAGTTCCGCCTGCGCATCTATCCGATCCCCGCGCACGGCAGCCGCCGCGTGGTCTTGACCATCCGCCAGACCTTGACGGTGGACACGCAGGGCCTGCGCTGGACAGTGCCGCTGCAGTTCGCGCATGGCGCACAGCAGGCAAGCGTGCAACTGGATGCCAGCGGCATCGGCGCACCGCGTGCCGCGCAGGGCTTGCCATGGGCGTTCCAGTTGCGCGATGGCCGCTATCAGATGCAGTGGCAGGGCGGCGGCGCGGCGCTGCCGGCACAGGCGCAGTGGCGGCTGCCGCAGGTACGCCAACGCGACGTGGTGGCCGGCCTGCATGAGGGCCAGCGCTACCTGATGGCGCAGATCCCGGTGCCGGTGCAGGCCGTGCCGCGGACGCTGCCCACCCGCATCGGACTGCTCTGGGATGCCTCCGGATCGGCGGTCCAGCGCGATCGCGAGGCCGAATTCGCCGTGCTGGATCGCTACTTCAGGGCCATCGGCGATGGCCAGGTCCAACTGACGGTACTGCGCGACCAGGCCGAACCCGTGCGCGATTTCCGCCTGCGCGCCGGCGACTGGTCCGCGCTGCGTGCCCACCTGCAGGCGCTGCCGATGGACGGCGCCAGTGCGCTGGGTGCGTGGACCCCGCAGCCAGCGGTGCAGGAATACCTGCTGGTCAGCGATGGGCTGTCCAACTACGGCACCCGCAGCCAGCCGGCACTGGCTGCAGGCCAGCGCCTGTATGCCTTGAGTGGTGCCGGTGCGCGCACTGACGCAGCCCGCCTGCGTGCCTGGACCGCCGCACACCAGGGTGAGCTGCTGGTGCTGTCCACGCCGGCTGACGTCGATCCGGCGGCCGCGCAGTTGCTGCAGCAGGGCGCGACGGTGCTGTCGTTGAACGGCGATGGGATCAGCGCGGTGGTGGCCGATGCCGGTGCGGCGTCGCAGGGCTGGCTGCGGGTGCTGGGCCGGATCGAAAAGCCGGATGGCAGCCTGCAGCTTCGCGTGCGCCTGCCGGACGGGCGCATCGAGACCCAGCGGGTGAACGCAGGCGAAGCGCGGATGCTGCCTGGCGGGGTGGTGGCGCATGCCTGGGCGAACGGCCAGCTGGCCGGCTGGGCGGGTGATCCGGCGGCCCACACTGCAGCGCGGCGCACGCTGTCACAGGCCTTCGGGCTGGTCGGCGCGGATACTTCGCTGCTCGTGCTCGAATCGATTGACGACTATCTGCAGCATGGCATCCGCCCGCCGCCACCGCTGCGCGCCGAGTACGACCGTCGGCACGCGCTGGCCAATGTCGAGGTGGCGCGTGAGCGCAGCCAGCGACTCGATGACCTCGCACGGCAGTTCGCTGAGCGTGAGCGCTGGTGGGAAACCCGCTGGCCCAAAGGCACCCCGCCGCAGGCAAAGCAGGAAGCGTCCAGCCCGACCGCGGTCGCACTGGCAGCGCCGGTGGCAGCGGCGGAGGTCGTCGAGGCCCGACCGAACGACAGTGTTGCGCCGCCGCCGCCGCCGTCGCCGTCAACCGCGGCGCCGCAGGC
>JAZBLM010000133.1:0-7912 GCA_037033225.1 Pseudomonadota bacterium | reverse complement strand
CCGTCACTACCCATCAGACGCCCGCCACCCAGCGCGTCTTCCCCAGCAGCTCGTCCTCCCAGTCAAACCGCAGCTCGCCCTCGTGCACGAACAGACTCACGAAGTTCAGCACGTTGCGCGCATACATCTCACTGGCCTGCGTAGCCCCCAGGCTCGCCAGATTCAACGGCCCATCCACCACCACACCGCCGTGGTCGATGCACTGGCCCGGCACCGTCAGCGCGCAGTTGCCCCCGCTCTCCGCCGCCAGGTCCACGATCACGCTGCCCGGCGCCATGCCTTCCAGCATCGCCTGGCTCAGAATCACCGGCGCGGTCCGACCCGGCACCGCCGCCGTGCAGATCACCACGTCCACGCCCCGCAGATGATCGGCCAGCCGCTGCTGCTGCAGGGCCTTCTCCTCATCGGTCAGCGCACGCGCATAGCCGCCCTCGCCGGACGCACTCACGTCCAGATCCAGGAAGCGCGCGCCCAGCGACTGGATCTGCTCCCGCGTCTCCGGCCGTACGTCGAAACCCTCCACCTGCGCGCCCAGGCGCCGCGCCGTAGCAATGGCCTGCAGCCCTGCCACGCCCGCACCCACCACCAGCACCTTGGCTGGCCGCACCGTACCGGCAGCGGTCGTCAGCATGGGGAAAAAGCGCGGCGCGCGCTGCGCCGCAATCAGCGTGGCCTTGTAACCGGCCATGCCCGCCTGCGAACTCAGCACGTCCATCGACTGCGCGCGGGTGGTACGCGGCAACAGCTGCAGGGGGAACAACTGCAGCCCCGGCGCGGTCGCCAACGCCGCCAGCCCAGCATCCCGCGCAGGCTGCAGAAGACCGACCACACTGGCGCCCGGCCTCAACCGCGCCAGACGTGCCGCATCCGGGGACTGCACGCAGAGCACGGCATCAATGGCGGCCCAGCGGCTGTCGTCGACTACCAGCGCACCCGCATCCAGATAGGCCTGGTCAGTGAACCCGGCTGCTTCACCCGCACCGGCCTCGAACCACACGGTAGCCCCCCGTGCCGCCAACTTCTTCGCGGTTTCCGGCGTAAGCGCGACGCGGCGCTCGCCCGGCGCGGATTCCTTGACCCCCAGCAACGCTACGGACATACGTTTCCCCGCTGATCGGTGATGACCCGATAGTAGCGCGCTCCACCCGGGGGCGCTGGGTCAGGCGGCACCGTGCGCCAGCGGCGCGGCGCGCCCCACGAGCTCGGCCACCGCAGGTGCCAGCGCGCAGTCGACGAGAATATGTTGCGCACTATTGCGGCGAACGGCCTCCTCCATCCACTCACTATCATCGTGGTATTCGATGGAAGACAGGATTCCATCCTGGCAATGCACATCGGCCCGCAACGGGGCGAACCCGCCCGGAATGCTCAGCGTCAGCGTGGCCAGTCGAGTCCGTTCACCGTCAAGGGGCAAGGCCATGTCCCCACCGCTGCCGGTGCTGCTGCGCGCGGTACGGCGCAGGTGAATCAGGCGGCGTCCTGGCGCGCGTTCGATCTGGGTCAGCGAAGCGATCTGCGCTGCCCATCGGCCTGCCATCGACGGGCCGAGCTGTTCGCGCACGCCATCGAGGACCAATGCATCCAGGCGGCTCAAGGCGGCCTTGGGGGGAAACAACCACGAGAAAAGCGACTTCATCCTTGTCCTCTCCTGCCTGCGCGGGCTGGCCGACCGCAGGCTCCATGTCACTACGATGGTTCCGCTTATGGAAGTGTCATACACGACATCAGCCAAATCATTTGGCTGCGGGCCGATGGTAGCGGGCGTGGGTTCTGACCGCCACACACAGCCCAATGGAAATCCTTCGCCAGGGCCTTGGTTATTACCCCAGCCGTCGGCGTACATGGAAATCGGCCACATCAGGGAACCCTAGCCATCACCACGTCGCGCCTACCAACTGCATCCTTTGCAGCTTGATTTGCCCACTCGGCACGCTCTGGAAAGATACGCCTCAGACTTGCGCCCCGTTGATCTCCTCAATCGCAGGTATCGATCCAAGCCAGGAAGACAGGGGTGGTGTCAAAGTCCCGTTCCAGACCGGTACACCCAAGGTGACCGGTTGATGGGCTGCCGTTGAGAGCGTTGTGTCAGCCGCGGCGAACGCGACCGTGGCGCCATCAGAACCCAGACAGGATGTGAATGTTTGTGCCGCACGTCCCGGTTGGCACATCGCAGTACTGAGACAGGCGGGAGCCGGCCGTCGCCGCTTCGCCCGCCGGCCAAGGCTCGGCGGGGCGGGCGCGGCCACCATCAGTGGACGGTGGTGCTTCCTCGGGGGTCCAGGCGGTCGATGACGCCCTGCATGGCGCTGTCGAAGGCGCCGTCGTCCACGTGCGGGCGCAGGCGTCCCAGCCGGACCATCACCGCCAGCTCTTCCGGGGAGGCTACGCAGAAACGCACGCCGCGGCGGTTGACGAACAGCAGGCGCTGCGAGATCGGGCTGATCCACGACAGCTTGCCCGCCTGTACCTTGCCGTCCTTGTCGACGAAGTCCAGCCAGATGCCGATTTCCATGCGGCGGAAACGGTCCGCGTCGGCATTGTCGAAATTGTCATCCTCCACCGAGGCGGCGACATCCACCGCCGCCGCATCGGACACCGGCGCGGCGGGGAGTACCACCTGCGGCAGCTCGGGCAGCGCGCGCTCCAGTTCAGGCCGGGATTCGGCAATGCTCTGCAGCGTGTCGTGCAGCGCATCGACCGCCCGCGACGCCCCGTCGCCATGCACGCCGACGCTGGCGAACACGCGACCGAGCGGCTGCTGCCACGCCTGCAGCCACGGCTTGCCGACGATCTTGCGGCGCGCTTCTGCCACTTCGTCCAGCAGCCCGTCGGCCAGGCTCAGGGCCTCGGCGACGGACGCACCCTCCTCGCCCTCGCGCAGCAACGCCAGGGTCAGGTGGTGCTGCCAGGGCTGGCGCAGGAACTCGGCAATGGCCTGCGGCAGCGTGGCATCGGCGATGCGCCGGTCCAGTTCCGCGCTGGCGCGCGCGCGCGCCATTTCCAGTTTTTCCTGGCCGCGCTGCGTCTCTGCGGCGCGGCGCTCGGCGATCTCGATCCGACGCCGGTGCTGGGCAAGGAAATCGCGAAATTCTTCTTCCAGGGTGAGGAAGATCGCGAGGTTCTCGTTGAACTCGGCAACCAGCCGCTCGATGATCTCCTCGACCTTGCCCATCAGCACGCGCTCGGCCTGGCTTTCGCCGGTGTTGCCCTCGCAGGCTTCTGCGAGCGAGTTGAGCAGTTTGCGCGCCGGGTGGGTCTTCTGCACGAACATGCGCCGGTCCAGCATGGCGACCTTGACGAAGGGCACCACCAGCCGACCGATCAACTCGCGTGAGCGGCCTTCCAGCTCGCGCTCGTCCAGCATCACATCGAACAGCATGCCGACCAGGTCGATCGCATCTTCGTCCTGCGGATCCAGTCGCGCCTGGCTGGGATCCACGCCCAGCTGGGTGGCATTGGAGAGCACTTCGCTTTTCAGGCGCTGGGCCAGTGACTCGCCGTCTTCGCCAATGGCGGCGCGCAGGGTGGCGCTCGGCGTGGCCTGCAGCAAAGAGAGCACGGACATCATTTCGCGCTGGCTCAGCGGACGCTGCTGGCCGACCGCGACCTGCGCGGCAGAGGTGGCGTCTTCGCGCACATGGCGGGTCTGCCGCAACAGTTCGTGCAGCGCGTCCAGCAGCATGCCCTGCTCACCGCCGGGACCGGCCTGGCCGTGATCGGCATCGCCGTGGTCACCCTGCAGGTGGCCGCGCTGCTGGGCCCAGCGATCGGTGAAACGCTGCGCCCACGCCGGTGCGCCCTGGCCGCCGTCGGCGGACTCTGCGCTCGGTATCTGCCGCTGTTCCACCAGGTCGTCGAACATGCCCTGCGGCGGCGGGCTGGGCGCCCGCTGTGGTGCCGGGCGGCGCGGCGAAGAGACGTTCGGCAGCACGCCAGCCTTGACCAGGTGGTCGTCGATCTTCTCGTAGATCTTGCCAAGCGGATTGTGCAGGTCGCGCTCGCACAGCTTGATCAGTACCAGCCGCACTTCCGGCGCCAGCTCGCAGCCGGCAAAGGCCTCGTGGATGGCCACGCCCAGGTGCTCGGGACTGATCGGATTGGTATCGGCATCCAGCTCCAGGCCACCGCCGATCCAGCCAAGCCGCAGGTCCAGGCGGCCCAGCACGGATTTGAAATCGCGCAGCAGCAGCATCGCGAACTGGCGCACCGCCAGACGGGATTCCAGCTCGTGTTCGCCGACCAGGCTCAGCCCGTCGTCGCGATGGCCGGACAGCGTGGCTTCGGCCGACAGCGGCGTTCCTTCATCAAAGGCGTTCCAGCTGCGCTGCACGTGGGCCGCGAAGCCGTCACCGATTTCCTGGCGGCGCCGGCGAAGTTCGCGCATGCCATCCAGGAACAGCAGCTGCGACGCGCCGGCGGTGGCGGCACGGTCGAACAACACGTCGTCGAACCGGGACAATACGGTCGTGAACGCAAGCGTGATGGCAGGCAATGCCGCCTCACGGACCAGCATGAGCTGGGACGCGTCACGTCCCGGCGCTCCCAACGAAGTGGGCGTCACCATTTGAGAAGGCTCCCCACCTTCGCAGAAACTCGATACGACAACGATGACATGACTACCGACGCCTCCCCAGCGCCAGCAGACCGATGATAGGCCGTCCCGCCCGATGCGGACAGTGAAACAGTCCTCACTTCCGAACCTCATGGCCGGACGACCGGCAAGGTACGTATCGTAAGCGCTGCAGGGGCTTGAACGCGAGCGGGAGCGCTTGCGGGGCGTACGGCAGGGACAGGATGGACATCACAGTTAGCGCACGGGGAAAGGTGGACAGGCGAATGTCTGTCTGACCCTGAACTATAACGGGCGGGCGGGTGATGAATGGTTCATCTGGGCATGAGTGCGTCATCCCGGTCAGGTTCCGTGTAGGCAGTGGCGCGCGGCATGCTCAGCGGGGCGCCAGAGAGCGCTCGCTATACTGGTGTTCCGCTCCGGATGCCTGGCTCTCCGCATGTCTGAACCTGCTGCGCTGCTTGCCCTTGATGCCCGCCGTTCCGTGCCCTCGCGGCAACTGGGCGAACCCGGGCCGGATGCCCCTACCCTGATGCGCATGCTGGAGTCGGCGGTCCGCGTGCCCGACCATGGCAAGCGCGTGCCGTTCCGCTTCCTGAAGATCAGCGGCGACGCCCGCCTCCGCCTGGGCACGTTCCTGGCCGAACGGGCGCTGCAGCTCAATCCCGATGCGTCTTCCGTCCAGCTGGACAAGGACCGCCAGCGGTTCGCCCACGCGCCGCTTATGATCACCGTGGTTGCCAGCCTGCGTCCCGATCCGAAGGTGCCCGAACAGGAACAGCTGATGACCGCCGGCTGCGTGTGCTTTGCCCTGCTGCAGGCAGCGCAGGCGCTGGGCTTCGGCGCGCAGTGGTTGACTGCCTGGATGGCGTTCGATCCGGAGGTGCACGCGCACCTGGGCCTGGCTGAGGGCGAGCAGATAGCAGGTTTCATCCACATCGGCACGCCGAAGGTGGCCGTGCCCGAACGCGACCGCCCGGATCCTGCCGCACTGCTGCAGGACTGGACGGGCCCGGCGTGAGCGCACTGGTGGAGCCGCTGGAGACCGTGCCGTCATTGCCCCCCGTGGCGGATATACCGATGCGTGCGCCGCTGTACCTGGTGGACGCCAGCATCTACATCTTCCGCGCCTGGCATTCGCTGCCGGACCAGTTCCAGGACGCACAGGGCTGGCCGACCAACGCGGTGCACGGCTTTGCCCGCTTCGTGCTGGAACTGCTGGAGCGGCAGCGGCCGCAACACATCGCTGTGGCCTTCGACGAGGCGCTGGACAGCGGCTATCGCCACCGCCTGTATCCGGCCTACAAGGCCAACCGCGAGCCGGCACCGGAAGCCCTCAAGCGCCAGTTCGTCCACTGCAAGGCACTGTGCGCGGCGCTCGGCCTGGCGGTGATGGGCCACGCCGAGTACGAGGCCGATGATCTGATCGGCAGCGCGCTGCACGCGCACCGCGCCAGCCATCGCGGCATCATCATCTCTGCGGACAAGGACCTGTCACAGCTGCTGCTGCCCCAGGACGAACAATGGGACTTCGCGCGCAATGTGCGCTGGGACATGCACGGAGTGAAAGGCCGGCTCGGGGTGCATGCCCATCAGGTCGCCGATTACCTTGCCCTGTGCGGTGATGCGGTCGACAACATCCCCGGTATCACCGGCGTAGGCTGCAAGTCCGCCGCCGTGCTGCTGGCCCATTTCGGCAGCCTGGATGCGCTGTACGAACGGCTGGACGAAGTGCCGTTCCTTCGCCTGCGGGGCGCGGCCCAGATGGCGGTCCGCCTGCGCGAACAGCGCGAGCATGCACTGCTGTGGCGCGAACTGACCACCATCGCGCTGGATGCGCCGCTGGATGGAACCGCGCCGGGGCTTGCGCGCAGTGCCGCCGATGGGCAACTGCTGGACGGCCTGTGCAGCACGCTCCGGTTCGGTCCACTGACCCGTCGCCGGCTGTTCGCCGCAGCGGGCATCACCGACCACGCCGCGCCGACCGCTTCCTACTCTTCCTCATCAAGTGAGCCTGCATGAGCCAGCCCAACACCGAAGCCCCGCGCGTCGTATTCGAAGGCAAGTACCAGCGCATGGTCGTGCGCGGCACCTGGGAATACAGCGAACGCACCCACGCCGGCGGCCTGGCGGCGATCATCATCGCGGTGACACCGGACGATAAGGTGCTGTTCGTCGAGCAGTTCCGCGTGCCGCTGCAGGCACGGACCATCGAGATGCCCGCTGGCCTGGTCGGTGACATTGACGCCGGTGAATCCATCGAAGCGTCGGCGATACGCGAGCTGGAAGAGGAAACCGGCTGGACGGCCGCGCAGGCCGAGGTGCTGATGACGGGGCCGACCTCGTCCGGTGCCAGCAGCGAGCAGATCGCCTTCGTCCGCGCCACCGGGCTGAGCCGGGTGGGCGCCGGCGGGGGCGATGAAAGCGAGGACATCACGGTGCACGAAGTCCCGCGCGCCAAGGCGGCGGCGTGGCTGGTGCAGAAGATCGCCGAGGGTTACCAGCTGGACGCCAAGCTCTGGGCCGGGCTGTGGATGATCGAGCACCACCTGGATGGGACGCCGCGTGGCTGACACGGACACGGCCGCCACCCCGGCGCTGCTGGGACCGCAGGACCCGCCGGTCTACACGATCCACCGGCCGCGGGGCGCATCGCCTTTCCTGCTGCTGGCCGACCATGCCGGGCAGCAGGTGCCGCGATCGCTGGCCGCGCTGGGCCTGCCGCAGCAGGAGCTGGACCGTCATATCGGCTGGGACATCGGCATCGCCGGCACCACCCGCGCGCTGGCGGAGCGGCTGGATGCCTGGGCCATCGAGCAGGCGTATTCGCGGCTGGTGATCGACTGCAACCGTCCCCTTGCTTCGCCCACGCTGATCCCCGAAAGCAGCGACGGAACGGCCATACCCGGGAACGCGTCGTTGACTGAGGCCCAGCGCCTGCACCGCATCCAGGCGATCCACGCGCCTTATCATGCCCGCGTCGCCGCGGAACTCGACCTGCGCCGCGACGCTGGTCGCCCGACCCTGCTGGTGATGATGCACAGCTTCACCCCGGCCATGAACGGCATGCAGCGACCGTGGCATGCCGGCGTGCTGTACCACCAGGACACCCGCTTTGCCGGTCCGTTATTGGACGCATTGCGCGCAGAAGGCGATCTTGTCGTGGGCGATAACGAACCTTATTCGGTGACACGGTACAGCGACTATGCGGTGCCGGTGCACGGCGAAGACCGTGGGCTGGTGCATGTGGAACTGGAGATCCGCCAGGACCTGATCGCTGATGACGCAGGTCAGCAGGCCTGGGCCGAGCGGCTTGCGCGGCTGCTGGGCGGGCTGCAGGAC
>JAZBLM010000132.1:0-7924 GCA_037033225.1 Pseudomonadota bacterium | reverse complement strand
TCTTCGTCGCCGCGGCTGTAGCCCACGCGCGGGGAGATGTCGCCGAAGGAGGGACGCGAGACCGTCTTGTTGGCCGAGGCGCGCAGCACCCAGTGGTCCGCCGCGTCATAACGCAGGTGCAGTCCCGGCAGCACGTTGGTGTAACTGTTGTCCGCCACGCGCGGGGTGACGGTGAAGCTGCGTTCGTCCTCGGCCACGTCGACCTGGTTGCCTACTGCGCTGAACCGGGTGTTCTCCACCCGCACGCCGCCGATGATGCGCAGCGCGCCGATATCCCAGGTGCCCATCGCGTAGGTAGCGAAGATGTCTTCTCTGGCGGTGTAGTCCTCTTCCAGCGAGGTGATCGCATTGGCGCCGGTCTCCTGCGGGCGGGCGCTGTACAGGCCGCTGTTGCCGGCCCAGTACCGGCGCATCAGCGCCGAGCTCATGCCCTGCCCCAGCGTGCCATGGCGGTGCTCCGGGGCGCCGGTGGACCAGCTGTCCAGATCGATGCCCGGGCCGCGGCGCAGTTCCACTTCGTTGACGTCCACGTCGCGCTCGCGCCAACGGCCCAGCAGGCCCATCTTGTAGCGGGCGTTGTCGCCGTCGAAACGCACGTTGACCTGCGCGCTGTGTTCCTTGTCGTCCACCCGCTTGGGTGACAGGATCATGCGGTCGTAGGCGAAGTTGGCGTTGTCCATCCAGTCGCCGCCGGACAGCGTGTAGCGCGGCAGGCGGCTGCGCTGGTCGAGGGTGCCGGACAGGTCGTCGCCGTCGAGCTCGAAGCGCGCCTCCATCTCATCGTCCACGCGCTCTTCGGTCTTCGTATAGCCCACTTTGTAATCGACCACGGCCGAGGACAGCGTGTTCTCGCCGCCCAGGCTGGCGGCGAAGGTGCTCTCTTCCTTCGTGCGGTAGCGCATGCGCTTCTGGATCGCATCAGCCGGCAGCGTGTCCAGGCGGAACTGATCCGTGCCGGTCTCCACTACGTTGGCGTCCTCGAAGTTGAAGATCGTACGCTGGCGGGTTTCGGCATCGTCGAAACGGCTGTACAGCGTACGCAGGTAGTACCTGCTGTCTTCGTCGGGACGCCAGTCGAAGTTCAGGTTGGCGCCGATGCGCTTGCGCTCGATCTCGTACTTGCGGTGCTGCAGGTTGATCGCGGTTACGTCGCCCGGCGCCGCATCGTCCTCGCCAGTGTATTCGACCTCGGTGTTGTCCGATTCGAACTTGCGGTTCTGGTAATTGACTCCCAGCGCCACGCCGAAGGTATCGGCGAACACTTCGCTGTAGTTGATCGCCGCCTTCGGGCTGGTTTGGCCACTGAGCTGCTGGTGGCTGCCCTCGATCTTGCCGCGCAGGCTGCGGCCGTCGCGGTCGAAGGCGGAAGCAGATTCCACCAGGATCGCGCCGCCGATGGCATCACCGGGCATGTCCGGGGTCGGCGACTTGACCACGCGCAGGCGCTCGGTGGAATCGGAAGGGATGACGTCCAGCGGCGCGGCGCGGCTGGAGTCTTCCGGGGTTCCCACTGCGATGCCGTCGATGCTGACACTGTTCAGATTGGCATCCAGGCCTCGTACCACCACGAAGCGCCCCTCGCCCTGGTCACGGGTGACGCTGACGCCGGGAAGGCGCTGCAGCGACTCGGCCACGTTCTTGTCCGGATACTGGCCCAACGCATCGGAAGACACCGCGTCCTCGATGGCATCACTGCTGCGCTTGAGATCCACCGCGCGGACCTGCGACTCCAGCTGTGCACGCACTTCCACACGGTCCAGATCGGTAGCAGCGGCGGCCAGCGCGCTGGTGGCGACGACGTCCTGCCCGGCGGCTTGCAGCGGGGCGACCCCGAAGGCCAGGGTCAGGGTGATGGCGATTGCCAACGGCGTCTTGGTCTGCACTGTGTGTCCCATTCGCTGTGAAGAATGGGAGGGCAAGGTATGTCGGCGACGTTTCACCGGCATGACACCGGTGCCGTGGCGCCACCCTGTCGGGTTGCCGCGCTGGCCGGGGTGCCTGCGCTGGGTCAGAATACGGGCCTCTGCCTTTCCCCTTTCCCGCCTCCCATGAATATCGTCGAAGTGCGCCATCCGCTGGTGCAGCACAAGATCGGCCTGATGCGCAACGCCGCCCTCAGCACCAAGGATTTCCGCGAACTGGCCAATGAACTGGGCACGCTGCTCGCCTACGAGGCCACGGCGGACCTGGATACCGAATCCCACACCATGGACGGTTGGGCCGGCCCGGTTACCGTTCAGCGCATCGCCGGGGCCAAGATCACCGTGGTGCCGATCCTGCGCGCAGGCCTGGGCATGCTCAGCGGCGTACTCAGCCTGATTCCCGCCGCGCGCGTCAGCGTGGTCGGCCTGCAGCGCGATGAGGAAACCCTGCAGCCGGTGCCTTATTTCGAGCGGTTGACCGGCCGCCTGGAAGAACGCGACGCCCTCATCCTGGATCCGATGCTGGCCACCGGCGGCACGCTGATCGCCACCATCGACATGCTCAAGCGCGCCGGCGCCCGCCGCATCAAGGGCATCTTCCTGGTCGCCGCGCCGGAAGGCATCGCCACCGTCCAGGCGGCTCATCCCGACGTGCAGATCTATACCGCGGCGATCGACGCGCACCTGAACGAAAAGGGCTACATCCTGCCTGGCCTGGGCGACGCCGGCGACCGCATCTTCGGCACCCGCGTCATCGCCTGAGCAAAAAAGGGGACGGAGGGAATTAAGCGCGCTTAATTCCCTCCGTCCCCTTTTTTGCGGGCTCAGGCCAGGGCGTGGGCCTTGAGTTCGGCCTGTTCGTGGATGGTCACGAAGCGGCCCTTCGGGTCGCGCTGCAACTGCGCCATTGCGACGTGCGGGTCGTGGGTGAAGAACAGCCGCACGTCACGGGCGAGCTTGTCTTCCAGAAAGTGTTTCTTTTCGTCGATCAGCAGCTCGGCATTGCGGTCGTAGCCCATGGTGATCGGTACGTGCACCCAGGAACGCCCGGGCACCAGGTCGGCGCAGAACACCACCCCGCCCCCGGCCCGCCCTGCTGCGTCCGGCTGACCCACGATTTCGGCCAGCATCAGGCCAGGCGTATGCCCGTCGCTGAAGGTGAAGCGCACGCTGCGCCCCAGGACACGCGAGTACTCGCCGTCGACCACTTCCAGTCGCCCGCTTTCCTGCAGCAGCGCCGGCAGTTCGGGAATGAAGCTGGCCCGGTCGCGCGGATGTGGCTGCAGCGCGCGTTGCCAGTGCTGGGCACCGACCACGAAGGTCGCATTGGGGAACAGCAGTTCAGGCGCCCGACCCTCCGCCCACGGCGCCAGCAGGCCTCCGGCGTGGTCGAAATGCAGGTGGCTGAGTACCACCACGTCGATGTCCTCGTGCTCGAAGCCCGCCTCGCGCAGTGAGTCCATCAGGACGTGCTGGCTCTCCTGCACGCCATAGCGTTCGCGCAGCTTCGGTTCGAAGAATGCGCCGATACCCGTTTCGAACAGGACCGTCCGGCCTTCCAGCGGGCTGGCAAGCAACGCCCGGCACGCCAGCTCGATCCGGTTGAGTTCGTCCGGCGCGGCCCACTTTTCCCATACCGCGCGCGGTGCGTTGCCGAACATCGCACCGCCATCCAGACGCTGCGCGTTGCCTCGAATCGACCATAGTTTCATGGCGCAATTATCGGTCAGCGACCGTTAAATAATCGCTAGCCGAGTCCCATGAAAAACGGCGCGCCAATCGCCTGCGCACGCGCCTGGTTCCGGGGCACCGTGCTGCGCCACACCGCTCAGCGGACCGGCACCACCTGCGCGCTGCCGACCGGGTTGCGCGGATCACTGCCACCCTGCAGCGTGTTGCTGCGGCGGTCCCATTCCACGGTCTGCAGGTTGCCCCACACGTGGCTGGACCCGCGTCCGCCCGCGGCCGTGTCACCGGGCAGGTCGATCTTGTGGCCCATCGCCTGCAGCTGCTTGATGGTGGCCTCATCGAAAGCACCCGTCTCCGCCTCGATCGCGTCGGGCAGCCATTGATGGTGGTAACGCGGCAGTGCGGCGACCTGCTGCGCCCCCAGGCCCTGGTCGTAACCGAGGATGCCGAGCAGCACCATGGTGATGATGCGGCTGCCGCCGGGCGTGCCAAGCACCACCACCTTGTCGGCGTTCTCCATGAAGGTCGGCGTCATCGAGCTGAGCATGCGCTTGCCCGCCTTCGGCGCATTGGCCGCATAACCCATCACGCCGAACGCGTTGGGCGTGCCGGGCTTGAGCGCGAAGTCGTCCATTTCGTTGTTCAACAACACGCCGGTGCCCTTCGGAATCAGCCCGGAGCCATACAGCAGGTTGACCGTCTGCGTCGCGCCCACGCGGTTGCCCTCACCGTCGATGATCGAGAAATGCGTGGTTTCATCATCTTCGAGTGGGGTCGGATTGCCCGACAGGAGGTCACTGGGCGTGGCCTTTTCGGGATGGATGGTCGCACGCAGCCCCTGTGCGTAATCCTTGCTGGTCAGGACCTTCTGCGGAATGTCGACAAAGTCGGGATCGCCGAGGAAGAAAGTGCGGTCGCGGTACGCCCGGCGCATGGCTTCCACCACCAGATGGGCGCGGTGCGCTTCGTCCATCGACGTGATGTCCCAGCCTTCCAGGATCTGCAGCATGCTGGCCAGCGCGATACCGCCGGACGACGGCGGCGGCGCGGTGGTGATTTTCCAGCCGTTGTAATCGAAGACGATCGGCTCACGGGCCTTTACCCGGTAACCGGCCAGTTCCCCAGCGGTCCATTTGCCCCCCGCCTGCTTCACGCCGGCGAGCAGCAGGGCGCCGGTCTGGCCCCGGTAGAAACCGTCGAAGCCGCCTTTTGCGAGCCGTTCGAGGGTCGCCGCCAGCTCAGGCTGCCGGAAAATGTCGCCCTCAGCGATCGGCTTGCCGTTGCGCAGATAGACCTCGCGCGTACCCGGGTAGCGGTCCATGACCTCGCGCCGCGACTGGTACCCTCGGGCCATCCGCGCATACACCGGGAATCCTTCGCGGGCGATGCGGATGGCGGGCTGCAGCGACGTTGCCAGCGGCAGGCGGCCATGTCGGGACGACAGCTCCACCAGCGCTGCCGGCAGGCCGGGGATGCCGGCCGACCACGCACCATTCACCGAACGGTCGCGATCCAGATTGCCGTCCTTGTCCAGGAACGCGGCTTCGGTGGCCGCGGCCGGAGCCGTTTCGCGCGCGTCCAGCATCAGGTCCTTGCCCGTCGTCGCATCATGCAGCAGGAAGAACCCGCCCCCGCCCAGCCCGGAGCTGATTGGCTCGACCACCGCCAGCGTGGAGGACACCGCCACCGCCGCATCGAATGCATTGCCGCCCTGGGCCAGGATGTCGATGCCGGCCTGGGTGGCCAGCTGGTGACCGCTTGCCACGGCGACACCGTCCGGGTGGGACGCACGCGCCGGGGCATCGGCCCAGGCCAGCGGCGTGGAAAACAACAGGGCCAGCAGCAGCACGGGGCGCAGGATCGGATTCATTCGGACGGGAGCTCCGCGTAAAGTTCAGGGTGATCGTGCTGCAGGCCACGCAGTTTGGCCAGCAGCTGGTCATGCGTTTCGACGATGTCCGGATCCGGGTCGATGCACTCGACCGGGCAGACCACCACGCATTGGGCTTCGTCGAAGTGGCCCACGCACTCGGTACAGCGGGCAGGGTCGATCACGTAGATGGTTTCACCCATCGATATGGCCTGGTTGGGACAGGCCGGCTCGCAGACGTCACAGTTGACGCAGAGCTCATTGATTTTCAGCGACACGGCGATGACTCCTCGCCCGCGCACCGCGCCCTGCCCAGGACGGACAGAGCGCTGGACTGGCACCGGCCGGCGCGGGCGCGCTGGCCGGTCAGGGGCGTCGCCCGCAAGGCGATACCCAGGGCCATGCCGGCTGGCATGGCCGCTACCACACGGGAATTACTTGGCTTCGACGAAAACGTAGTCGGCGCCGGTGGGCTGCACGACCGACTGCACGCGGGCGTTGTCAGCGGCATCACCGATGAACAGAACGCGCACGTTCTTCATCGAGTCCGGCGACACGTCTTTGAACACGACCTGGATCATGTCGGCCATCTTGCCCGACGCCGATGAACCGAAGGCCAGCATGTTGCCCGGCTGCACGCCACGGGCGACGGCCTGGGTCGCGCTCTCGGTCTGGCGCTCGAACTTCGCGGCGAACTCCGGATCCGATTCCGGTGCGAGGTAGTACAGGAACGGGCTGTTGGTGACGGTCCCCATGTTCTGCACGGCCACGGTCTGCAGGTACTTCTTCCAGCCTGCATCGTCGTCCTTGGCCGGAGCGACCAGCGCCTGCTGGGCATCAGCGGCGGCAGCCGGGGCTTCTTCCTTCTTGCAGGCGGTGAAGGCCAGGGCCAGCGAGGCCAGCAGCATGGCGCGCATGGTGGTGTTCATGGGTGATCTCCCGTGGTGGTTCTGTGGATTGCAATGGATTACAAGGGTGCCCCGGCAGTCTTCCGCCATGGGCAGGTGGGTCAGGCCTGCGCCGCCTTCGCTTCGCGGGCCCTGCGCAGCGCATCGAGCACCGACGCCGGCACGAAGCCGGAGACGTCGCCACCCAGGCGTGCGATTTCACGTACCAGCGAGGACGAAATGAAGCTGTGCTGCTCGGCTGGCGTCAGGAACAGGGTTTCGACTTCCGGGATCAGGTGACGGTTCATGCTGGCCATCTGGAACTCGTACTCGAAATCGGACACGGCGCGCAGGCCGCGCAGCAGGATGCCGCCCTGCACCGAGCGCACGAAGTGCGCCAGCAGGGTGTCGAAGCCGATGACTTCGACGTTGTCATGGTGCGACAGCGCACCGCGCGCAAGCTGTACGCGCAGCTCCAACGGCAGCGTCGGTCCCTTCGATGGACTCTGTGCAACGCCCACCACTACCTTTTCGAACAGCGGTGCCGCCCGGTTCACCAGGTCGATGTGACCATTGGTGATCGGGTCGAAGGTGCCCGGATAGACAGCGATGCGACGGTTTGCGACGGTCATGGGCGGTCGTGAACGTTCAGATTGGGTCAAAGTGTAGCAGTGGCGCGCCGGTACAGCGCAAAGCGCACCTCGCGGGTGCCGCCTTCCCGATGCAGCAGCCACTCCGCCGGCAGCATGGGGACCTGCCCGTCCGGTGATTCCAGATACAGCCAGGCGTCAGCGCTGAGATGGCGCGGAAGCAGCGCCATGGTCTGACTCCACAGCCCGTCAGCGAATGGCGGATCAACGAAGGCAATGCTGGCCTGCACCGGTGCCGCGCGCTGCAGCCAGCTCAGGGCGTCGGCCTGCACCACCTGGACGCGGGGCTCGGCCTTCAGCCTTGCCACCACTGCCGACAGGTTGGCGACAAGCTGGGGGTCACGCTCCACCAGGGTGGCATGCGCGGCGCCGCGCGACACGGCCTCCAGGCCCAACGCGCCGCTGCCGGCAAACACGTCCAGCACCCGCGCTCCGCCCAGTCGGGGCATCAGCCAGTTGAACAGGGTTTCACGCACGCGGTCGCTGCTTGGACGCAGCCCGGGCAGGCTTGGCACGGGCAGGCGGGTGTTGCGCCATTGCCCGCCGATGATGCGGATTTGGCCGTCGGCGCCATTGCGGCCGTTCATGGCGCGTTACCGCGATTGACCCGTGCACGGGCCTGTTTCATGGAATTCAGCATGTTGCGATTGTACGGGCAGTCGCGTCTGCAGCGAACGGCGGAGCCCCTCGTGGTGGGTCGCGCAGGGCTGGCTCGTGCTGAGATCGGGCCGGGCGGTGGGGCTGGTCGGGGGACGGCAAGAGCCGCTCCTGCGGGCCTCGTTTCGCGCCATCCATGGCGCTCTCCGCCCCCGCCAACCCACCCCGCCCCACCTTCGTCAGGTTCATGGCGGCCTCGGTAGCGCCGACCCAGGGTCGGCCTATGGTGGGGGAACGGGGGTAGGCGCG
>JAZBLM010000131.1:0-7963 GCA_037033225.1 Pseudomonadota bacterium | reverse complement strand
ACCACGTAACGCTCCACCGTCAGCGCTTCCAGGCCCATCGGGCCGTAGGCGTGCAGGCGCGTGGTCGAGATGCCGATCTCGCTGCCCAGTCCCAGCTGTCCGCCATCGGAGAAACGCGACGACGCGTTGACCATCACCACGGCCGACTGCAGCGCACGCACGAAGCACTCGGCATTCACGGTGTCTCCGGTAGCGATGACCTCGGTGTGGTCGGAGGTGTACTGCCGTATGTGGGCAATCGCAGCGTCGAGGTCATCAACGACTCTCACCGCGATCACCAGATCAAGGAACTCGGCAGCGTAGTCCTCATCGCTTGCCGGCACGCTGCCAGGCATCAGTGCCCTCGCCTGCGCGTCGGCGCGCAGCTCCACGCCGCGCTCAGCCAGCGCCCGTCCGGCGAGTGGCAGGAACTGCCCGGCGACCTCGCGATGCACAAGCAGGGTTTCCAGTGCGTTGCACGCCGACGGACGACTGCATTTTCCATCGACCAGCAGCGCGACCGCCTGCGCGATATCCGCGCTTGCGTCCACGAACAGGTGACAGACCCCTTTGTAATGCTTGATCACCGGCACGCGCGCATGTTCGGTGACGAAGCGGATCAGCCCTTCGCCACCGCGCGGGATGGCAAGGTCGATCACATCGTGCAACTGCAGCAACGCCAGCATCGCTTCACGACGCAGGTCGGTGATCACCGTCACTGCGGCTTCGTCGACACCCTGTGCGCGCAACGCACTGCCCAGCGCCGCGGCGATGGCGGTGTTGGAATGCAGCGCTTCGGACCCCCCACGCAGGATCACTGCGTTGCCCGCTTTCAGGCAAAGTGCGGCAGCCTCGGCGGTGACGTTCGGGCGGGCCTCGTAGATCATCGCGATGACGCCCAGCGGCACGCGCACCCGCTGTACCCGGATCCCATTGGGGCGCACCTCGTCGCGCGTCACCTGCCCGACCGGATCGGGCAGTCGGGCGACCTCGGCGATCGCGTCGGCCATCGCACGAAGGCGTGGAGGATCGAGCATCAACCGGTCCAGCATCGCAGCGCCGAGTCCCTTGTCGCGGGCGGCCGCAAGGTCATGGCCGTTGGCCGCCAGGATCCCGTCGGCGTGGGACAGCACCGCAGCCGCCATGGCCTGCAGCAGGGCCGTACGTTGCGCCGTGTCCAGTCCGGCGACCCCGGCCGCCGCAGCGCGGCAGGCGCGGGCCTGGCGGTCAACATCGGAAGAAAGGGCAGTCATGTCTGGACCTGTCGACGACAGCGGCTGGGGGAGAGGTTGCAGCCGAGTATAGCCGAGCCTTTCCGACGGCCCGGAGGATTCTCGCGGACAGGCGCATCGTCGTCATCGTCGACGCTTCTGCGGCAACGTGCGCCGTCACCCGGCCCGGTCCGTCGCGGCTTCGCGTGTTCCCCGCGCGCGTGGGCCGCTTCGACCTGCCGCGCGGAATACTTGACTGAAGCAGCGCGTGACTGCGGATGCACCTGCCCGCATCTGCGCTGCCCAATCAACCAGAGGCATGCCCAATGACCACCCATGAGAAGAAGACCTCCGATGCGGGAACGGCGTCCACCGCTGCCATCAGCCTGCACATCTCCAACGTCACGCCGGTTTCCGAGGGAGAAGCGGCCGTGGATTTCACTCTCAGCGCCGAAGCCCCGGGGATGTCTCACGGTTACACGCTGTGGAGCGAGGATGCCGAAGGGACGCTGTTCCGGCACAGCGCCACCAAAGCGTACGCTGAACTGCACCGCCTGCCGTTCGGCACGTTTCCCTGGTGGGCGCCGGCGCGTCTCCACACCGCTACCCACATGCGCTTCTTCGCGGCGCTCGAATGGGAGAATCCCACACGCATCAGCGATTACGTGGACGTCATCCTGCCGCCCGTGCCGGCTCCGACCGAATTCGCCGCCCGCGACGGTGGCCTGAAGGTCGTCGGCACGGGTCGGGCGCGGCCGAGAAGCAAGGTACGTTTCAGCGTAGCCGGACAGTCGACCATCGTTGAAGTGCGCGTGGATGGCAGATGGCAGGTCGTGATGGACGCACCGGAAGGCAGGCACAAGGCCACTGCCGTTTCCCTCGGCGGTGGCCTGCCGGATTCGGCATCCGTATCGACGTCGGTCGTCGTAGCGCCCGCCCCGGACATTCCGCTTCTTCTGTTGTTCCCCGAAGTCGGCAGGAAAATCACACGCCTTACGCGCGTCACCGGCACGGCGAGGCCGCGTTCGAAGGTCGAAGCCTCACTGGGCGGCGGCCCGGTGGTGAGCACCGAAGCCAACCCGGGCGGTGCATGGGAAATGCCAGAGGTGCGTTCGGATGCCTCTGGCGAAGTGACCCTGTTCGTTGAGAGCAGCACCCGCGAGGCGGCGCAGCGCACTGTCAATGTGGAGTACTTCCCGCAGTGGGAGGTCACCCAGCTCGTTGCCGGCAGGTTCCTGGCGGAGGACGGGACCGAGATAGGAACCGGGATCATGGCCAAGGGCAGCGGCGATCCGGGTGACGTGATCCAGTACAGGACCCGCAGCAATGATGACTGGACCGACCTGGCCACCGTGGACGAGGAGCGCGCGTGGCGGTTCGACCATCTGACCATTCCACCGCACCCGCCTTTCCAGCGGGGCAGGCTGTTCCTGCGCACGCCCGGTGACCCGGAGGAGCGCGTGTATATCGTCGAGCCGCCGCCGCCGATCATCAGCACGCCCCGGGACGGTTACACCACGGGTGCGAATCCGGAATTCAGCGGCTTCGCCACGAACGTGTTCACCCTGCAGCTGCCGGACGGCACGAAGCAGCGCATAAGGCCGGAAAATGATCGAAGCTGGCGCGCGGTACTGGGGCCGTTCGCGCCCGGCATCCATACGGTGATCGCCTACAGCACCCCGGATGCCGGCCGTGAAGTCAGCCAGTGTACGTTCGTGGTCGTGGAGGAGTCCGCCCACGGTACGCATGCGCCGTGAAGGCCTCCCTGCCGGCACGCGCCACCGCGTGCCGGCCCCCAGACATCACAGGAGCACCAGGTCATCACGGTGGACGACGTTGCCGCCGTAGTTGTAGCCGAGTGCGGCCTCGATCTCGCGGGAGTGGCGGCCGGCGACGCGACGCACATCACTCGCGGCGTACTGGGTAACCCCGCGAGCCACCGGCGTCCCATCGAGACCGTTGCGGCAGCGGATTTCGACCATGTCGCCACGGCGGAACTCGCCATCGGCACCGATCACGCCCCCCGGCAGCAGCGATGCGCCGTTGCCACGCAGGGCCTTGGCCGCGCCTTCGTCGACCCAGATCACGCCCGGTTCCACCGGCGCATGCCGCAGCCAGTACTTGCGCGCGGCTTCGCGGCCCTGCGCGGCGTGCAGGCGCGTACCGTGCAGACGTCCCGCCGCCAGCGCGCGGACGACCTCGCTGTTGCGGCCATTGAACAGGATCGTTTCGATGCCCAGCCTGGCCGCCTTCGACGCAGCTTCAAGCTTGGTGTGCATGCCGCCGGTACCAGCGCTGCTGCCGCGTCCACCCGCCATCGCCAATACCGCAGCGGTCAGCTCGGGCACATCGGCGACCGGCTGCGCATCCGGGTCGCGACGGGGATCGGCGGTGTACAGGCCATCGATGTCCGTCGCGATGAACAACACATCAGCATCCACCAACGCGGCCACTGTCGCGGCCAGATTGTCATTGTCACCCAGCTTGAGCTCATCCACCGACACCGTGTCGTTCTCGTTGACCACCGGCAATGCGCCCAAGCACAGCAGCTCGTTGAGGGTTGCGCGCGCGTTGAGGTAGCGGCGACGGTTGCGCAGGTCGTCATGGGTCAACAGCACCTGCGCGACCGGACGTTCGAAGAACCGTTGCCACAATCCGATCAGCTGTGCCTGGCCGAGTGCAGCCAGTGCCTGGCGCGCGGCCATCGGCGCGCCGAGCGCGTCCACGCGCGGCAGGATCGCGCGGCCGGCAGCGACCGCGCCGGAAGACACGATGACCACTTCGCGACCGGCCAGCACGTTGGCCGAGACGAACTGCGCCAGCCCCAGTGCATGCCGCGGTGACAGACCGCCGCCATCGGCCGCCAGCAGGCTGCTGCCCACCTTGAGCACGGCCCGTCGCCACGGCGGCAGCGTCTGTGCGGGGAACGGCGAGGCGGACATCGCGGCGGGGTCGGTCATGGCGGCATCACCGCGTGTTCCACTCGTGCACAGTGAGGTCTGAGGACTGCAGCAGCGCCAGCGGATCCCGGGCGACGACGGCGCGGGCCTGCTCCAGGCTGCCGATGTTGCGAAGCACATAGGCCCCGCCGCTGCCATCACTGAAACCGCCCGTCAGCTGCAACTGGCCAGCCGCGCGCAGTTCATCGAGGAATGCGATGTGTGCCTGCACCGCAGCCGGATCGAAATCAGGCCGGCGCATCGCCATCACCAGGTACACCGTGGCCGCCATCAGGCCAGCGCCTGCCAGCGCGCGCGCAGCACGTCCAGGCGCAGGTCCGCGGCGGCGCCGGGCGATACGCGGGCGGCCAGGCTGCCTTCCGGTGTGCGGCCCTGGCCGGCCGTGTCCGCACCGGCGGCTGCAGCCTTGTACGCCTCGCGGAACGGCACGCCGGCGACGGCCGCCTCGACCGCCACATCGGTGGCGTACATGCCCGAATCGATGCCTGCCAGCAGCTTGTCGTTGCGCCATTCCAGATTGGCCAGCAGCGCCGGCAGCAGTTCCAGCGCGGCCAGGCCGCGGCCGAAGCCGTGGAAGATGGCGCCCTTGGACCCCTGCAGGTCACGGTGGTAGCCGGACGGCAGCGACAGCAGCTGCTCGATTTCGGTGCGCGCTGCGGCAACGCTGGCGTGGGTGGCGCGCATCAGCTCGATGACATCGGGATTGCGTTTGTTCGGCATGATCGAACTGCCGGTGGTGTACTGCGCTGGCAGCGCCACGAAACCGAACTCCGCGCTGGTGAACAGGGACAGGTCCCAGGCAATGCGGCGCAGGTCCAGCGTCGCGCCGCCGAGTGCTTCCAGTGCGGCCATTTCAAACTTGCCGCGCGACAGCTGCGCATAGATCGGCGATACCTGCATGCGCGCAAAGCCGAGCGCAGCGGTGGTGTGATCGCGGTCCAGCGGGAGGTTTACACCGTAGCCGGCGGCGGTGCCCAGCGGATTGGCATCCACCAGTGCATGCGTATCCCGGGCGCGGATGGCGTTGTCGATGAATGCCTCGGCCCAGCCCGCCCACCACATGCCGGCCGAGGACACCACGGCCCGCTGGATGTGCGTATAGCCCGGGATCGGCAGGTCTTTCTCTGCTTCGGCCCGATCCAGCGCCACCCTGGCGATCTCCGCGCTGAGCTGCGCCACCCGCTGCAGCTTTTCCTTCAGCCACAGCCGGGTCGCCACCAGCACCTGGTCGTTGCGGCTGCGGCCGGTGTGGATGCGACGGCCGGCATCGCCGAGGCGGTCGGTGAGGCGCGCTTCGATGGCCGAGTGGCCGTCTTCATACTGTTCGTCCAGCACGAAACGCCCGGCGCGGAAGTCTTCGGCCAGCACCTGCAGCTCGCGCTGCAGGCCGGCCAGCTCGTCGGCGCCGAGGATGCCGATGTTGGCCAGGCCCTCGGCGTGCGCGGCACTGGCGGCGATGTCATGCAGGAAGAACTCGCGATCGAGGATGACGTCATCCCCGGCGAGGAAGGTCTGGATTTTTGCGTCGACCGCGACGCCCGGCTTCTGCCACAGAAGGTCTGCCATGCTGTGCTCCATCGGCGGCGTGGGCCGCCCGTTGATTCAATCAGTGCGGGATCGAGGTGAGTTCGTCGATACCCAGCGCGAGGTTGAGGTTCTGCATGGCCTGGGTGGCCGCGCCCTTCAACAGGTTGTCCAGCGTGGCCACCACCACGACCCGCTTGCCGCCCGGCGCAAGCGTGAAACCGCCGACCTGCACGCCGTGGCGGCCGGCGATGCGGCTCACCCACGGCGCTTCGTCGACGACTTCGACAAGTGGCTCACCGCCGTAGGCGTCGGCGAAGCGCGCGACGATCTGTTCGCGGGTCTGGATCTGGTTGAGCCAGATGTTGACGGTCATGGTGATGCCACGGAAGTGCGGTGCCACGTGTGGCATGAACTCCACCGGCACGCGCAGGTGCGCGGACACCTCGCGTTCGTGTACGTGGTTGGTCAGTGCGTACGGCATCAGGTTGTCGGCCAGCAGTTCCGGGTTGTTCTTGTCCGAAGGCGTGGTGCCGGCGCCGGAGTAGCCGGACACCCCGAAGCACTGCGGCGGGCCGGCCAGCAGGTCCAGCAGCGGATGGATCGCCAGCTGCATCGCGGTGGCATAGCAGCCCGGATTGCTGATGTGTTTCTCACCGTTGTAGTTGCCGCGGGTCAGTTCGGGCAGCCCGTAGTACCAGCTGCCTTCGAAGCGATAGTCGGCCGACAGGTCCACGATCACGGTCTGGGGACGCGTGGCCATCAGCGCCGCCACGAAGGGCGCCGCCAGGCCGTTCGGCAGCGCCAGGATCACCGCGTCGACGCCCTTGGCAGCCACCGCATCGGCATCCAGGTTTTCATAGTGCAGCTCGCCCCCGATGTCCGGATGATGGTCAGCCAGTCGCTGGCCCGCTCGTTCGCGCGAGGACACGAAGGCCAGCCGCAGGCGAGGATGGTTGGCGATCAGCCTGATCAGTTCCGCGCCGGTGTGGCCGCGGGCACCGACGATGCCAAGGGTGAAGGTCGTTTCGTTCATGAGGGGCGGTCCAGGCGGAACTGCAGGTGGCGTCTGACCCCTGCCCATTCCGTATCGATGATGGAAAAAACAACGGTATCGCGCGGCGTGCCATCGGGATGCCGGGCATGGTTGCGCAGCACACCGTCCTGCTTTGCGCCCAGGCGTGCGATGGCAGCGCGCGAAGCATGGTTGAACCAGCTGGTCTCCAGCACCACGGACAGGCAGCCCAGCGTGTCGAATGCATGCTGCAGCAGCAGGAACTTGGCCTCGGTGTTGACGCCACTGCGCTGGACGCGTGGCGCCAGCCAGGTGTATCCGATGCTCAGCCGGGGCACGCTGGGGTCCAGCGCATAGAAGCGGGTCGTGCCGACGATGGTCGCCTCGGCATCGCGGATGACGAACGGCAGGGCCGTCCCGGCGGCCGCTGCCTGCAGGGCGACGTCGACATAGCCGCGCACCCCGTCAGGCGAGGGAACCTGCGTATACCAGAGCGCGTCCAGGCCGCTGCCGGCCACCACCTGCCGCAGCCCGGCGGCATGCGCGGCCTGCAGCGGTTCCAGTTGGACATGCCGGCCCCGCAACGTCGGGGCCTGCGCCCAGTCAGCGCTGTGCAGGGTCATCCCTGCAGGCTCGGTGCGCGCTGCGCGCAGTGTTCGACGTAGGCCTTGATGCGGTCGAACCCATCGGCGCCGTACCAGAATGTCTTCCACGTCCCCTGCTTGTAGCAGCCATCGGATTCGGCGTAGTAGAAGTGGTTGATCGGATTGCCGTTGCGCGAGCGCCAGAACAGCTGCGGGGTTTCTTCCAGCATCACGTTCCAGACCGCACGCCCCAGGCCTTCGCCCTGCGCATCGTCGAGCACGGCGAACTTGTCCAGGTAGACACCCTCGGCCTCGTCGGTGAGGATCACCGCGGTGCGGTAGTTCTCACTGACATAGGCACGCAGCAGCCGGGTCTTCTCGAAGTAGTCCGGGACCAGCACGCGCCCGAAGCTGGATTCGATCAGGTTGCGCAGGCGCGGCAGGTCCAGTTCGGCCCAGGATGTCGCGCGCAGCACCTGCTCGCCCCTGCGCACCAGGGTGCCCGAGCCCTTGTGCGTGAACAGTTCCTTGGCGAGGTCGGCCGGCCGCGTGATGGAGACCGATGACTCGAGCGGCAGCCGGTCCAGCAGATCCTTGATCTGTTCGATCTTCACCTTCATGCCGCCATGGATCCACGGCTGGGTCATCAGGTCGTCGTATTCGGTGGACAGGTTGATCGAATCGATCACC
>JAZBLM010000130.1:0-8009 GCA_037033225.1 Pseudomonadota bacterium | reverse complement strand
CGGCGCAGCTCGAATTCGCTGTCCTTGCCGTTGGCCGCATCGCCGCCATTGAGGTCGGCCACATCATTGTCGAACCAGTTGCCATCGGCCTGGACCAGGCCCTCGAAGGTGATCTCCGAACCGCCGATCACATCGATGGCCACTTCGGCGTGGGCGACCGGCACGAACAGCGCAGCCGCAACGGCCGCAGTGAGAAGTTGGCGATGCAGTTTCATGGAGAAGTCAGCCTTGCAGGCAGGAGGGAAGATGCGCGCAGGCTAGAGCGTGAAGATTGCGTAAATATGACAGTTCATGACAGCACACAGCCTTCGGGCGTCGGCGCCCACCCCATGAGACCGGCGACATATGACGACCCGATGGCGCCCGCATGGCACTGCGCCAACCGCGCGCCAAGCGTGCAGAGCCGGTTCCCCCGGCTTTTCCAACCGGCAAACGGGGCCTTACCCTGCGACCGTCTTGTCCTTGAACCGGCACAGGTCACGGATCACGCACTGGGGGCAATCGGGCTTGCGGGCTTTGCAGACATAGCGCCCATGCAGAATCAGCCAGTGATGCGCATTGAGCAGGAATTCCCGCGGAATGGCCTTCATCAGCCCGTCCTCGACCGCGCGCACGTCTTTGCCCGGTGCCAGCCCGGTGCGATTGGATACACGGAATATATGCGTGTCCACTGCCATGGTCGGCTGGCCGAACGCCGTGTTCAGCACCACGTTGGCGGTCTTCCGGCCGACCCCGGGCAGGGCCTCCAGCGCGGCCCGGTCTTCCGGCACCGTGCTGCCGTGCAGCTCGACAAGCATCCGGCACGCTGCGATCACGTTTTTCGCTTTCGCGTTGAACAGGCCGATGGTCGAGATGTACGGCTTCAATCCCTCTTCGCCCAGGTCCAGCAGGGCCTGTGGCGTATTGGCAACAGGGAACAGGCGGCGGGTCGCCTTGTTGACCCCCACATCGGTCGCCTGTGCGGACAAGGCCACCGCGATGAGCAGCTCGAACGGCGAGCTGTATTCCAGTTCGGTCTTGGGGTGGGGATTGAGTTCGCGCAGCCGGGTGAACATTTCCACCACGTCGGCGCGCGGCATGCGGGATGACCGCCGCGCGGAGACGGCCGGGCGCAGAGGGATGGCACCCATCAGGATCCTTTCAGTAACGCGGCACGTGCCTTGGCACGGGCGAGAATGGCGGTTGCCGCGGAGGGCAGGGCGGCTTTCTGGTCAGGCGCCGGGGGGCGGGTGCGCCGGGCGTCGCGTTCGGCGTCGCGCCGGGCCAGTCGGACCGCGCGGGCACGGTAGCGTTCGCGGGCCGCCCATGCGTCGCGAAGCCGCTGCTGGGCCTGCACCAGTATCCGCGGCAGTTCGGGGTGGCCCGGGACACAGTCGTGGTCCCCCAAGCCGGGGACGTACTCCATGAGGCCGGCCTGCAGGGCGCCATCGACGTCATCGGCGTGCAGCAGGGCGAACAGTCGTCCCGGATCGCGGGCGTGGGCATCGCTCATTCGACCGAAATTCCACATGCGGTGTCGCCAACGGACCCCGCCGTACCGGCCCGGAATGCCGCGGCCCCCCACGGACCTGCGCGCCGGGGAGCCGCTGGACGGGCAGCGATCGCTCCGACAAGGGCGGTAAACCGGCTATGGGGCACGCGGATTCTCCGGATACGTTAAAAAAAAGTGAGGTTGAACTCCTGAAACGCATACAGGTCAAAGCCTGCGATGTCAGTAGCGGATCACCCTTGCGACCGCTATCCTAACCCGTCGCCTCAGGGCGGCGAAAATGCCCCCTGAGTTACCACCCTGGAGAATTGTTTGATGAAGTTGCGTTCTATCGCGGTCGCTGTCGCGGCCCTGGCCCTGACGGGCAATGCCTTCGCCCAGGACGTCGCGTCCGAAAAGGGCAAGCTGAGCTATTACTTCGGTTATGACTACGGCAACAACCTTGCGGAGCTGACCGGTCGCGGTGAGCAGCTGGACATCAACTCGGTGGTAAAGGGTCTGCAGGACGCCTATGCCAAGAAGCAGCCGGCGATCACCGCCGACCAGCTGAAGCCGGCGGTTGAGGCCTTCCAGAAGCGTGAGCAGGGTCGTGCACAGGCCGCCAAGGCCGAGTACGAAAAGGCCGCAGGCGAGAACAAGACCAAGAGCACCCAGTTCCTGGCGACCAACAAGGCCAAGGCGGGCGTGCAGACCCTGGCAAGTGGCGTCCAGTACCGTGTGATCGAAGCCGGCAAGGGTGCCAAGCCGACCCAGGCGAGCACCGTGCAGCTGGAAGTGGCCGGTCCGTTCCCGTACGGCCAGCGTCCGACGGAAGCACGTCCGGCCCAGCAGATTCCCGCGATGAAGCTGAGCGAAGTTGAAATGAAGGCGATGCGCGAGACCCTGCTGCAGATGCCGGCTGGCTCGAAGTGGGAAGTGACCCTGCCGCCGGAACAGGCGTACGGTGCCGACCCGCGTACCCCGTTCCCGCCGAACGTTGCCGTGCAGTTCGAGATCAAGCTGGTCAGCGTCAAGTAATTCGGTTCAACGTTGCATGCGACGCGCCGGTGGCTTCCACCGGCGCGTTTTTTTGTGCCTGCACCACGCGCGTCGCATTACGGACCAGCCTGCGTTCGCGGTAACCTACGCAGGGTGCATACCCCGGAAAACACAGCACGTGCCGTGCCCAGTCCCTGCATTGGAAAATGCCAACTCGACCGTCATCGATCCTGCATCGGCTGCCTGCGCAGCATCGACGAGATCGCCCGGTGGTCGACGATGAGTGATCACGAACGGGCCCATGTCCTGCAGGCCCGCCTGCCGTTGCGCGAACAGCTGCGGCAGTCGCTGCAGGGATCGCTGGCCGCGCACGACGCCCTGATGCGCGCCCTGCATCCACTGGAGGCGCCGCCACAGGG
Organism: Pseudomonadota bacterium; assembly: GCA_037033225.1. Classification (GTDB taxonomy): domain Bacteria; phylum Pseudomonadota; class Gammaproteobacteria; order Xanthomonadales; family Xanthomonadaceae; genus Stenotrophomonas. The sequence continues at coordinate 5,123 of JAZBLM010000130.1, read as the reverse complement.
CGATGGCTGGAACCGCAGCGAGCTTGAGGACCTGCTGCCTCCAGGGCCGCTGGTGGAGGCTGCTGTGCTTGCCGGGATCGTGCCGCGGGCGAATGGCGCGCAGGTCATCCTGACCCGCCGTACCGAAACGCTCCGCCAGCACGGCGGCCAGGTGGGATTCCCCGGTGGCCGGACCGAACCTGACGACGCCGATGCGGTTGCCGCCGCGTTGCGCGAAAGCCATGAGGAAATCGCACTGCCGCCTGACCAGGTGCAGGTGCTGGGCTACCTCGATCCGTTCGTCACCATCACCGGGTACCGGGTTACGCCTGTGGTTGCGGTCATTGACCCGCTGTTCAAGCCGATTCCTTCACCGGACGAAGTTGCCGACGTGTTCGAGGTGCCGCTGGATTACCTGATGGCCCCGGACAGCCTGCGGCACGTCGAGATCATCCACCGCGGACGCGTACGCCACGTACTGGAGTACAGCTGGCCGGGCCAGCGCATATGGGGGGCGACTGCCGCCATGCTCTACAACCTGCGTCGTCGACTGGAGAATGCGCAATGCCCCTGACCAGACCGTCCTGGGACGTCCTCGTTGATGTCCCGACCCTTGCCGCCGCGTTGGACGTGGAGCCACTGCGCGTCGTGGACGCGCGCGCCATCGCCAGCACGACGCCTCGCGTCGTGGATGCGCGAGCGGTGCTGACCGATGCCCACGGGGGTGCGGCACAGTACGCCGCCGGCCATATTCCCGGTGCCGTGCATGCAGACCTCGACGTCGATCTCTCGGACAAGCGCAAGGCCGGTCACGGCCGGCACCCCTTGCCGGACAGCGACGATTTCGCCGCGACGCTGGGACGCTGGGGCATCGCGCCCGATGATCAGGTCGTGGTCTACGACGGCGCCGAAGGCAGCATGGCCGCCGCCCGGCTGTGGTGGCTGCTGCGGCTGATGGGGCACACGCGCGTGGCGGTGCTCGACGGTGGATGGGCCGCGTGGCAGCGCGCTGGCCTGCCGGTGACCAACGATGTGCCGGAGGTGCCGGTGCGACCGCCGTATCCCGGCCGGCTGGACAGCCGTCAGGTCGCCAGTGCCGACGAAGTGGCGATGCGCTTGAAGCATGCGCCGGGCTGGCTGGTGGATGCACGCGCGAATGAACGTTTCCGCGGTCAGGTCGAGCCGCTTGATCCCGTCGCCGGTCACGTGCCCGGCGCGGTCAACAGGCCATTCGCATTGAACGTGGCGGAGGGCCGGCTTCGTCCCGCAGCCGAACTGCGTGCGGAACTGCAACAGGTGATCGGCGCCCACGATCCTGCCCAGGTCGTGCTGATGTGCGGTTCAGGCGTGACCGCCTGCCATCTGCTGTTGGCGATGGAATCGGCCGGCCTGGCAGGTGCGCGGGTATATGCAGACTCCTGGAGCGGCTGGATAAGCGACCCTCACCGGCCTGTGGCCACGGGTTGAAAGCGGGGATCGCAACGGTAGTGACGGGTGCTGGCCGTCATTGTTTTTCCGCGCGATCCAATCGCCGGCCGGGACACCGTTGACGGCCAGCGGCCGTCACTACCGTTTCGGTTGGAGCCTCGACGACGGCCAGCGGCCGTCACTACCGCTGCGATGGCGGCGTAGGCAGGCGTTGCAGCGGGATGGCCTGCATTACGGCAGTCCACGGGAACAACGGGCCGGGATCGCGCTTGCGCGCCACGCTGACCGAAGGATCGTCACTGGCCGGGACCCGTTCCAGATCGAGTTCGTCGTGCCCGGCAATGAAGCGCAGCGACGGAAAGCGGTCGCACAGCACATTCACCAGACGGACGAGCACGGCGATCTGGGCATCGGGATAGGCCTCTGTCATGGCCTGCCGGCGGCTGTCGAACCAGTCCGGATAGCGCCCTGTGTTGACCAGTTCGATGCCGATGGAATTCGCATTGAGACCGCGCACATGGTGCGCCACGCGGTCGACGCCGACGTACTGGTACGCGCTGCCGCTGCGGTCGATGTAGAAGTGTCCGCTGTTGCCGGTGCCGCTGCCGTACAGCGGCTTTTCTCCGTAGGCGCGCGCCATCGCCAGGTCCGGCAGCTCGGTGCAGTGCACGACGACGGTGTCCAGCGTGCGCGTGTCACGCAGCGGCAGCAGGTCGTGGTAGGGAAGGGGCTGGACCTGCAGGTGGGGAAGGAGCGGCGTTGGCATGCGCCGATGCTAGCATTGCGTGATGAACCATCATCCTCAAACCGCTACCCCGCCGTCCGTGCAGGTCCGCGGCCACTGCATCCTCTCGCACGGTTTTGAAAGCGGGCCGGACGCCACCAAGGTGACCGCGCTCGCGGCCGTGGCCGAGCAGTTGGGCTGGACCCATGAGCGGCCCGACTACACGGACCTGGACGCCCGGGCGGACATCAGCCGGGTCGGCGACGTGCCCGGACGCCTGCAGCGGCTGGTCGCCCTGGCCGGCGCGGCCGCCCAGCGGGGCCCCGTGGTGCTGGCCGGCTCCAGTCTCGGTGCGTACATCGCCGCGATCGCTTCGCTGCACGTGCCGGTAGCCGGCCTGTTCCTGATGGTGCCGCCGACCTCGATGGGGCCGATGCCGGTGCTGGATGCGGCCGATGTGCCGATCAGTGTCGTTCACGCCTGGCATGACGAGCTGATCCCCGCCGCGCAGGTCATCGACTGGGCGAAATCTCGGTCCGCGTCGCTGTTGCTGGTCAATGACAGCCACCGCCTGAATGGCCATGTCGCCGAGTCAGCGGGCGCGTTCGAGGCGCTGCTGCGCCGTCTCTGAGCACGACGTCCAGCGGGCGCCGATCATGGGGCGGGGCAGGGCGCGCCGCCAGCGACTACAATGGAGCCCCCGTGCCGCCGGCACGGGCGCGGGCCCGCTGCCAGGGCCTGCCCGTTCCTGCGCCGCGCGAGCGGCTGCCCCACCTGCGAACCTGATCCCGTGAATTTCTTCGTCTCCTGCGCCAAGGGCCTGGAATACCTGCTTGCCGACGAACTGTCGGCCCTGGGCCTTGCCAAGGCGACCGCCACCATTGCCGGCGCCAACGCCGAGGGTGATCTGGCGCAGGCGCAGCGCGTCGTACTGTGGTCCCGACTGGCAAGCCGCGTGCTGTGGCCGCTGGCCGAGTTCGATTGCCCCGACGAGCAGGCCCTGTATGACGGCGTGCACATGATGCCGTGGCAGGACCACATGAAGCCCGAGATGACCCTGGCGGTGGATGCCCACGTGTCCGGCGACAAGATCACCCATGCGCGTTTTGCCGCGCAGCGGATCAAGGACGCGGTGGTCGACCGCATGCGGAGTGAGGGACTGGAGCGGCCCTCGGTGAACACCGATCTGCCGGACATCCGGATCAACCTGTCGCTGCGCAAGGGACGGGCGACGATTTCAATCGACCTCGGCGGTGGCCCCCTGCATCGCCGCGGCTGGCGCGGCGCCACGCATGACGCGCCACTGCGTGAGAATCTTGCCGCAGCCGTTCTGTTGCGCGGCCAGTGGCCGCGCCTGCACGCTGCGGGTGGTGGCCTGCTCGATCCGATGTGCGGCAGCGGCACGTTGTTGATTGAAGGCGCGTTGATGGCCGCCGACGTCGCCCCTGGCCTGATGCGCCACGGCAGCCTGCCGCCGAGCCGCTGGCTGGGCTTCGACAAGGACAGCTGGAAAGCCCTGTTGACCGAGGCGCGCGAGCGCGAGACCGTCGGGCTCGCTGCCCTGAAGCCGGTCGTATTCGGCAGCGACATCGATCCGTTGGCCATTGCCGCCGCGCGCGAGAATGCCGAAGTGGCCGGCGTGGCACACGCCATCAGCTTCACCCGCGCCGACATCGTCGATCTGCCCGCCCCGCCGATGGAGATCGGCACCGTGGTCTGCAATCCCCCTTATGACGAGCGGCTGGCCGCCGATCCGGCGCTGTATCGTCGGCTCGGCGATGCACTGCAGAAGGCAGTTCCGCAGTGGCGCGCCAGCCTGTTGTGCGGCGACGATGAACTGGCGTTCGCCACCGGCCTGCGTGCGGGCAAGAAGTACCAGATGTTCAACGGCGCACTGGAATGCGCGCTGATCGTCTGCGATCCGATTGCCGTGCCCAAGCGCGATCCCGCCGTGCCGCGCGAACTGAGCGAAGGCGCGCAGATGGTGGCCAACCGTATCCGCAAGAATTTGAAGAAGTTCAAGTCGTGGCGCGCGCGCGAACAGGTATCGTGCTTCCGTGCCTACGATGCCGACCTGCCCGAGTACGCGGCCGCCATCGACGTCTACCAGGAAGACGGCGGCAAGGGCCGCACCTTCCTGCATGTGCAGGAATACGCGCCGCCGGCGACCATCCCGGAGAACGATGTGCGCCGTCGCCGCAATGAGCTGTTGTCAGCCGCGCGCGAGGTGTTCCAGGTGCCGCCGGAACAGGTCGCGCTGAAGTCGCGCGAGCGCGGCAAGGGGGGCAGCAAGTACGGCCGCTTCGAGCGCCGTGACGAGTTCCTGATCGTGCGCGAGAACCAGGCACTGCTGCGGGTCAACCTGTTTGACTACCTTGATACCGGGCTGTTCCTCGATCACCGTCCACTGCGCAGGACGATGGCGGCAGAAGTGCGCGGCAAGCACTTCCTCAACCTGTTCTGCTACACCGGCGTGGCCAGCGTGCAGGCCGCAGTGGCCGGCGCGGCGAGCACCACCAGCGTCGACCTGTCGGCCACGTACCTGCAGTGGTGCTATGACAACCTGGCGTTGAATGGGCAGGGGGGCAACCAGCACCTGCTGGTGCAGGCCGATGCGATGGCGTGGCTGGAAGCGGACGACGGGATGTACGATGTCATCTTCTGTGATCCGCCGACCTTCTCCAACTCGGCACGCGCAGAGGATTTCGACGTTCAGCGTGAGCAACTGCGCCTGCTGCGTGCGGCCGTGGCCCGGCTTGCGCCGGGCGGCGTGGTGTATTTCTCCAACAATTTCCGCCGGTTCAAACTGGAAGAGAACGCAATCGCCGAGTTCGCCAGTTGCCGCGAAATCACAGCGCGCACCATCGGCCCCGATTTCGAGCGCAACGCGCGCATCCACCGGGCATGGGAACTGCGCGCCCGGTAGCCGACTATCTGCGCCATCCCACGGCCGCTTGCCTTGGTAGAGTCGACCCATGGTCGACTGCTTCGC
>JAZBLM010000129.1:0-8024 GCA_037033225.1 Pseudomonadota bacterium | reverse complement strand
CCGATGATCTTGCCGAAGGTGGTCAGGTCCGGGGTTACGCCGTAATGCGCCTGTGCACCGCCCAGTGCCACGCGGAACCCGGTCATGACTTCGTCGAAGATCAGCACGGTGCCGAACCGCGTGCAGAGTTCGCGCAGGTGCTGCAGATACCCGTCCCGCGGGGGGATGCAGTTGGCGTTTCCGACCACCGGTTCGATGATCAGGCCGGCGATCTGATCGCCCTGCGCTTCGAACAGTGCGGTGGCGGCGTCGAAATCGTTGTAGGGCAGGGTCAGCGTCAGTTCGCTCAGACCGGCCGGAACGCCAGGCGAAGTAGGCACGCCGAGGGTCAGCATGCCGCTGCCCGCTTTCACCAGGAACGAGTCGCCGTGCCCGTGGTAGCAGCCTTCGAACTTGACGATGCGGCTGCGCCCCGTGGCGCCGCGGGCCAGGCGGATCGCCGACAGCGTGGCCTCGGTGCCGGAGTTGACCATGCGCACCATTTCGCAAGACGGCACCAACCGGGTCAGCGTTTCGGCCATGGTGACTTCGGCGGCACAGGGGGCGCCGAAGGACAGGCCACTGTCAGCGGCGGCCTTGACTGCCTCGCGCACGGCCGGGTGGTTGTGGCCCACGATCATCGGCCCCCACGATCCGACATAATCGATGTAGCGGTTGCCATCCACGTCGTAGAGGAAGGCACCGTCCGCGCGTTCGACGAAGAACGGCTCGCCCCCCACGGACTTGAACGCGCGCACCGGCGAATTGACGCCTCCGGGCAGCAGCGCCTGGGCGCGGGTGAACAGAGCGTGGGACTGGTCGTGGTTCATGCGGGGACATCCTTGAAGCAGGCGAGATAGGCGTGCAGCGTGGCGACAGGATCATCGGCCTGGAACACGCTGCTGATCACCGCGACCAGATCTGCGCCAGCGGCGATGACGGGACCGACATTGTCCGGCGTCAGCCCGCCGATCGCCACCCGGGGTACGCCAAGCGCGGCGCTTTGCCGCAGCAGGTCCGGATCCGCGCGACGCGGGGTGGCCTTGCTGCGGCTGGCGAAGAAGGCACCGAAGGCCACGTAGCTGGCGCCGGCACGCACCGCGGCTTCCGCGCGGGCCAGTTCGTCGTAGCACGAAGCACCGATGATCGCCGACGGCCCCAGCACGCTGCGGGCGGCGGCGATGTCGCCGTCGTCTTCGCCGATGTGAACGCCAGCGGCACCCACGTCGCGTGCCAGCTGGACGTCATCGTTGATGATCAGGGGCACCCCATGGCGGACACACAGTATCTGCAGCGCCGTCGCCTGCTCGATGCGCAGCGGCGCAGGCGCTGTTTTGTTGCGGTACTGCAGCCAGACGGCGCCTGCCGCCAACAACGGTTCGACGCGCGACGACAGGCGTCCGGTGTCGTTGTCGTCCGGGGTGATGAGATACACGCCGCGTGGCGCAGCAGGTGGAACGGTCATGGTGGCTACCGGTTGCGCGGCCACGATGGGACAATGACCGCTGTGAGCGTTGAACGCTATTTTGTAGGGAATCGGACAATGAGCGACACCCCATCGACCATTTTCCGTACGTGGATGTGCGTGGTGTGCGGATTTCTGTACAGCGAAGTCGATGGACTGCCCGAGGAGGGCATCGCACCCGGCACGCGCTGGGAGGATATCCCGGACGACTGGAGCTGCCCGGATTGCGGCGTCGGCAAGGCCGACTTCGAGATGGTGGAAGTGGGTCTCTGACCGCGATCACGGCTGCCAGCGCGTAAAGCCGGTCCAGGTCGGGTTTCGCCGGCTGGATGGCCGCACAGCGGGTTCAGTGCAGCCGCGTGCGCGGTCCGCCCAGGTCGACCAGTGTTCCCCGTAACGCCTGCGCATCGGCCGCATTCGGGTTGCGCTGCACGTAACGGCCCAGGTCGCGGCGTGCACCGGCCAGGTAGTCCAGTTTCAGGTAAGCCAGGCCACGGTCGCGCAGCGCCTCATCGTGCTCCGGGGCCAGCTTGAGCAGGCGGTCCGCGCTGCGGGCGGCCCGGTCCCACTGATGGTTTTCCGCATACACCCCCTGCAGGTTGCGCAACATGCGCATCAGGATCGCGCGGGCCGGTGCCGGATCCAGGATCTGCGCCAGCATCTCGTCGTCCGGTCGCTGCCCACCCAGGTGTGAGCTGGCGCGCTCGCGCAGTTCCTCCACGCCCAACGGTCGACCGCCGTTGAAGGGGTCCATCACCAGCATGCCGTCCTCCATCGGCAGGCGCACCAGGAAATGGCCGGGGAAGGACACCCCGTCCAGTGCGATGCCCAGGCGCCGCGCGACTTCCATCTGCACGATCGCCAGCGATATCGGGTTGCCGAGCCGGCGCTCGAACACCTCGTTGAGGTAACTGTTGCGGGGGTCGTAGTACTCGTCGTGGTCGCCGCTGTAGCCCAGTTCGTCGAACAGGTGGCGGTTGATCGCGGCCATCTTCAACGGCGGCGAGGAAATGATGTCCACCTCCGCACGCAGGTGATCCGCGTGGGCCTGCACGGTGGCGTCATACACGACGGGATCCAGCCCGGGGTACTCGTCGCGCGCGATCAACAGTGCGGTCGGCAGCAACGGCAGCGCGTCATCCTCGAGCGTCGCCAGCGCATCCCAGTCCGGTAGTGTCATCCAATCCTGCATGGTTACAGGTTGGCGGCATTGGTCGCAGGATTCAAGCCGTGCGTTGCACGCGCAGGTGCGGTGGTGGCAGCCTGCTGCTGCCACGGCACGCGTCGGCGGACTGCCTCAATCCAGCGGAATTCCGGGACCGAACTTCATTTCGGTCCCGTCCTTGAGCTTGATCTTCCCGGCCTCACCGGCGTTGAGCTCCAGCACGTAGCGGGCCGGGCCGCTGCTCGGATACGGCGGGCACCTGTCACCGGCCGAGCACGGCGGTACATCACGCTGCTGGCTGACCAGACGGCGCGTGCTGTCGAAGTACAGGATGTCCAGGCCGATCTTCGTGTTCTTCATCCAATACGCCTGCTGCTCCTCACGGTCGTGGATGAACAGCATGCCGTGGCCTTCCGGCAGGCTGTCGCGGAACATCAGGCCGCGTGCGCGTGTTTCGTCGTTCTGGGCCAGCTCTACCTGGTAGCGGGCGCCCTCGAGCTCCACCCAGTAAGGCGGAGCACCGGTTGCGCAGCCGGCCAGGCCGAGCAGCGGCAGCAGGAGCAGGGAACGGATCGACATGGGCTTTTCCTCGTAAAACAGAGCAGTAGGGCCGACGACGGTGCGCGGCCCGGCGGGAGTCAGAGCACGATCGGCGGCTCGCCGCCAACGATCACCACGTCGGCGCGGCGACGTGCGAAAAGGCCGACGCAGACCACGCCCGGCAGCTGGTTGAGCTCACGTTCCAGCTTTTCCGGGTCGGTGATCTGCAGATGGTGGATGTCCAGGATCTGGTTGCCGTTGTCGGTCACCACCCCCTCGCGCCAGGTCGGCTGGCCGCCGGTCATGTCGCGGATCTGGCGGGCCACCAGGCTGCGCGCCATCGGGATCACCTCCACCGGCAGCGGGAAACGGCCGAGCACGGGCACCTGCTTGCTCGGGTCGACGATGCAGATGAAGCGCTCGCTGGCTTCGGCGATGATCTTCTCGCGGGTAAGCGCGGCGCCACCGCCTTTGATCAGGCACTTGCCCGGGTCGCACTCATCGGCGCCATCCACGTACAACGACAGCGTCCCGGTGTGGTTCAGCTCCATGACCTCGATGCCATGCTGCTTCAGCCGCGCGGTGCTTTGCTCCGAACTGGAGACCGCGCCCTTGATGCGGTGCTGGATGCGCGCCAGCGCGTCGATGAAGTAGGCGACGGTGGAGCCGGTTCCGACCCCGACGATCATGCCGTCTTCGACGTATTCGATGGCTTTTTCGGCGGCCAGGCGCTTGGCTTCGGACATGCAGGGAGTCTCGATGGAATCAGGTTGGTTTTTTTTCCAGCGACAGCAGCAGCTTCCACTGCGCAGCAGTCACCGGGAACACGGAAAGACGGTTGCCTTTGGCGGTGAGCGGGAATCCCTCGCCCAGTGCGTCGGCATGCTGCTTGATCTCGTCCAGCGCGATCACGCGGTCGAGCTTCCGCTCGAACGCGACGTCCACCAGCATCCAGCGTGGCTCTTCACGCGTGGCCTTGGGATCGTGATAGTCGGATCCGGGGTCGAACTGGGTGTCGTCGGGATAGGCGGAACTGGCCACGCGCGCGATTCCGACGATGCCGGGAACCTTGGTGTTGGAGTGGTAGAACAGGATGCCGTCGTCGACGTGCATGCCATCGCGCATGAAGTTGCGTGCCTGGTAGTTGCGGACCCCGTTCCAGGGCTCGGTGCCGACGCGCTGGAGGTCATCAATGGAAAAGGCGTCCGGTTCGGACTTCATCAGCCAGTAGCGCTTGCGTGCGGTCATGCGGTCACGTGCGGTGTGAAAAGGGTGTCCGTTTCGGTGCAGATGGCGTCCACCGCGACGTCCCAGGACGCGATCGGCAGCGCATCCACCTGCTGCACGGCGAAGGCCGCGCCGACCAGCCATGGCGGAGCAGGCTGGGCGTGCCGGAAAGCGAAGCTGCGATCATACCAGCCGCCTCCCATGCCCAGCCGTCCACCGCGGGCATCGAAGCCCACCAGTGGGGTCACCACCAGGTCCATGCCTGTCGCGTCCACTGTATCGGCCACGTCCAGGTCGGGCTCGGGAATGCCGTAGCGGTTCTGCCGCAACGGCTGTCCGGGACGCCACGGCGCGAAGCGCAGCACCTGGCCGTGCAGCACCGGCAGGCAGTACGTCACTGTGGGGGGGAGCGTCAGCTGCCAGCGGTGCAGGGCGATCTCGCCATCCATCGCCCAGTACCCGCCCACATGCCCGCGTTCCGGCGCGAAAGGGAGTGTCAGCAGGCGCGTGGCCAGCTGGTCCGCTGCGTCGATGCGCACGGCGGGAGCAAGGTCGCGACGGCGCTGCCTGAGGTCGTGTCGCAGGTCGCGGCGGAGGTCGGACATCGGCGGGGCCTGGCGTGTGGACATCGCGCTATTGTGCCGTGCCGCGTGCATGAAAAAACAAAGGCGACATCCGAAGACGCCGCCCTTGTTCGATTTTGCATTCTCCGCGATGACGATGCATGCGAAACGACCTTGAACCCAGGGGCTCAAGTGGGAACGCTGGGGGGCCATCGGGCTTCCCGCTGCAAGGCGGACGTGCACTCCCGGCTCCGTCGCGCTCCCGGTGTCGTTCTTAAGGGACAAGGCGAATGTTTGCACATGCCGTCGTGTACCGCAGAGAACGCAGGAACAGTATAGCCGCCCTGCCGCCGGCGGGTAGTCCGTTCGTCGGCAACAGTGCGTGGCAATTCAGGATCGTGCAGGTACCGGCAGCGCAGTGGTGCAGCGGCCGGGAAGCCGGCGGAAGCCCGCTCTGCAACGCCTTCCGGACGGACCCGCGCGCGTGTCGATCAACGCTGCTGCGCCCAGAGGCGCCGGGCCGCACAGCGCGATGTCGTTCCGGGGGCTATGCGTCGATCGCGCGATCCAGGCGGCGGTTGAGGTCGGCCAGCGTCTGCTGCAGTGCAACCGCCTGGCGGGCGTTTTCATCGCGCAGCTGCTGCAGCTCGTGCGCCAGGTTCAGCGCGGCCAGCACAGCGACGCGGTCCACCGCCGCCATCCGGTTGCTCCCTCGGATTTCACGCATCTTGGCGTCGAGCAGGCGCGAGGCGGCCATCAGGCTGTCCCGCTCTTCGGCCTCCACACCGACGGTGTAATCGCGGTCCAGCAGGCGGACATTGACCGGTTCGGCGCCACTCATGTGTGCTGCTCCAGGGATTTGAGCCGGGTGATCATCGCTTCCACGCGCGAGCGGGCCTGCTCGTTCTTGCTCAGCAGCGTGGAGCGTTCGTTGACCAGCTGTTCCTGCTGGTGGCGCAGGCTGCGGTTCTCTTCAGCCAGGCGCTGGTTGCGTTCAAGCAATGCCTCCACCCGGGCGGCGAAGGCCTGCAACTGGTCGAACGGGCTGGGCTGGTCCATGGCGGCAAGAGTCTCAGGGCGTTTGATGACGGTCAAGCGTCAGCGCCGTGGGCTGCGGGCCGACGCGCCACGCTCTAAACTAGCCCAACGGCGACACTCCAGCCTGCTGGACGACTGCCTCCTTCATTCGAAACGAGCCCCCAGATGACCGAACTTCCCGACGTCGACGATGTTTTCCGCGCCAGCCAGGCGCTGGGCCTGGGCGCCAGTCCGGCCGAGCTGCACGGTGGCCTGTGCGGCTGGCTGGCCGCCGGCGGTGCGCCGGGTAATGACTGGCCGGCCCGCGTACTGGCCGACGACAGCCTGGCGCCGGCGGCCGAAGGCAGCGCGCTGGCCCAGCTGCTGGACGCCACGGTGAAGCAGCTGGAAGACCGCGATTTCGGCTTCGAACTGCTGCTCAGCGACAGTGGCCAGACCGATGCACAGGCGGATGCCCTGTTCAGCTGGGCACACGCCTTCCTGGGCGGGTTCGGACTGGGATCGGGACGAAATCGGCCGGTCCTGTCCGAAGAGGGCGAAGAGGCGCTGAACGATCTGGCCAAGCTGGCGCAGGCGTCCAGCGAGGACTTCGACAGCGACGGCGAGGATGACGAAGATGCCCTGGCCGAGATCGAGGAGTTCATCCGCATTGCCGTGTTGCTGCTGCACGGTGACTGCGTGATGGCGGCGCGTCACCGCCAGCGCCTGAACTGATGGCTGGCGCCCGCACTGACCTGCGGCAGCGCACCGGCATCAGCGCGGCCGAGTACAAGCGGCGGCGTCGCCAGCTGATGGAAATGGCGGGGGACGACGCGATCCTGGTGCTGCCGGCGGCCTCTGAAAAGGTACGCAGCCTGGACACGCACTACCCGTACCGGCAGGATTCGGATTTCCAGTACCTGAGCGGTTTCCCGGAACCCGAGGCGGTGCTGGTGCTGATCCCGGGGCGCAGGCATGGAGAAGTCATCCTGTTCTGCCGCGAGCGCGACGCCGAGCGCGAAGCCTGGGATGGCAGCCGCGCGGGCCAGCAGGGGGCGGTCGCCGACTTCGGCATGGACGATGCGTATCCCATCGACGACCTGGACGATATTCTGCCGGGGCTGCTCGAGGGGCGCTCGCGGGTCTATTACCACTTCGGTCGCGATGCGGAGTTCGACCTCAAGCTGATCGGCTGGGTCAACCGCGTGCGCGCGCAGGTACGCCACGGAGCGCAGCCGCCGCATGAGTTCCTGGAGCTCGGCCACCTGCTGCATGAGCAGCGCCTGTTCAAGTCCGCGGCGGAAATCGCGCTGATGGAACAGGCCGCACAGATCAGCGTGCGTGCGCACCAGGCGGCGATGCGCGCCGCGCGCGCAGACATCTTCGAGTACGAACTGCAGGCCGAAGTGGAGCGCGTGTTCCGCGCCAGCGATGCCTGCCCGGCGTATGCCAGCATCGTCGGCGCCGGGCGCAACGGTTGCATCCTGCACTACCGCGACAACGCATCGCGTGCCCGCGCTGGGGAGCTGGTGCTTATCGATGCTGGCGCGGAGTACCGTGGCTACGCCAGCGACATCACGCGCACGTTTCCCGTCAGTGGCCGCTTCAGCAGCGAGCAGCGCGCGCTGCACGACCTGGTGGGCGCAGCGCAGGCGGCAGCGCTGGCCCAGGCCCGCCCCGGCGTGGCGTACGAGGCGGGCCACCTGGCGGCGGTGCGTGTGCTGACCGAAGGCCTGCTGCGGCTGGGGCTGTTGAAGGGCTCGGTGGAAGACAACATCGCCGGAGCGCTGTACAAGCGGTTCTACCGGCACAAGACCGGCCACTGGATCGGGATGGACGTGCACGATGTCGGCGATTACCGGCTGGCCGGCGAATCGCGCCTGCTGGAACCGGGCATGGTGTTCACGATCGAACCAGGGCTGTACATCGGTGCCGACGACACCAGTGTGGAAGCACGTTGGCGCGGCATCGGCATCCGCACCGAAGACGACGTGCTGATCACCGAAGACGGACACCGGGTTCTGACGGAAGGCCTGGCGCGCAGCGCTGACGAGATCGAAGCGTTCAT
>JAZBLM010000128.1:0-8128 GCA_037033225.1 Pseudomonadota bacterium | reverse complement strand
CCGGCGAAGAGCAGTCGACCATGGGTCGACTCTACCCCCGAGCTTCGCGGGCGCGCCGCATCGCCGCCCGACCGCGCGTACCATGACGGCATGGATGCCCTGCACGACACCGCCGCCGCTGCGCGCCCCTACAGCCGACGCAGCCGCGATATCGCCCCTTTCCACGTCATGTCGCTGCTTGCCCGCGCGCAGGTGCTGGAACAGTCCGGCCATGATGTGATCCATCTGGAGATCGGCGAGCCCGATTTCACAACGGCCGCTCCGGTGGTGCGGGCGGGCCAGGCAGCGCTGGCCGCCGGCCACACCCGCTACACGGCGGCCCGGGGCCTGCCCGCACTGCGTGAGGCGATCGCCGGCTTCTACCGCAGCCGCTATCACCTCGACATCGACCCGCACCGCATCCTGGTGACGCCCGGCGGTTCCGGCGCGTTGTTGCTGGCCAGCAGCCTGCTGGTCGATCCGGGTCGCCATTGGCTGCTCGCCGATCCGGGTTACCCCTGCAACCGCCATTTCCTGCGACTGGTGGAAGGTGGCGCGCAGCTGGTGCCTGTGGGCGCCGATACGGCCTACCAGCTCACGCCCGAAAAGGTGGCCGCGCACTGGAACGCCGACAGTGTCGGAGCCCTGCTGGCGTCGCCGGCCAATCCCACCGGCACGGTGCTGTCAGCGGCCGAGCTGGCCGGCCTGTCGCAGGCGCTGCACGCGCGGGGTGGCCACCTGGTGGTGGACGAGATCTACCACGGCCTGACCTACGGCGATGATGCGGCCAGTGTGCTGCAGGTCGACGACGCAGCGTTCGTGCTCAACAGCTTCTCCAAATATTTCGGCATGACCGGCTGGCGGCTGGGCTGGCTGGTGGCCCCGCCGGCCGCCGTGCCGGAGCTGGAGAAGCTTGCGCAGAATCTCTATATCAGCGCCTCCAGCATCGCCCAGCATGCCGCGCTGGCCTGCTTCAGCGAAGAGGCGATGGCGATCTTCGAACAGCGTCGCATGGCATTCCAGCAACGTCGTGATTTCCTGCTGCCCGCCCTGCGTGGACTGGGCTTTCGCATCGAGGTCGAGCCGCAGGGCGCGTTCTATCTGTACGCGGACGTGAGCGCGTTCACCGACGACGCGCAGGCGTTCTGCGCGCATTTCCTTGAAACCGAGCACGTGGCGTTCACCCCGGGGGTGGACTTCGGTTTTCACCGCGCGAACCAGCATGTCCGACTGGCGTATACCCAGCCGGTTCCGCGCCTGCAGGAAGCCGTGGAGCGGATCGCCCGCGGCCTGCGCACGCTGACCGGGTAGTGACGGCCAGCGGCCGTCACTACCAAAAAAGCGGTCGTCACTAGCAAAAAACGCCGCCCGGGGGCGGCGTTCTTCACTGCTTATTTCCCGCCCAGGCGTTCCCACAGGAAGCTGTACGCCAGCGCCTGCATGTGCGCGGCCTGCGCGTTGTTCGCCGCTCCGCCGTGGCCGCCCTCGATGTTCTCGTAGTACGTCACGTCCTTGCCCGCGTCGATCATCTTCGCAGCCATCTTGCGGGCATGGCCCGGGTGCACGCGGTCATCGCGCGTGGACGTGGTGAACAGCACCGGCGGGTACTCCTTCTTCGCGTCGAACAGGTGGTAGGGCGAGAAGGTCTTGATGAACTCCCAGTCCGCCGTGTCCGGGTTGCCGTACTCGGCCATCCAGGACGCACCGGCCAGCAGGTGGCTGTAACGCTTCATGTCCAGCAGCGGAACCTGCACCACCACCGCACCGAACAGCTCCGGGTACTGGGTCAGCATGTTGCCGGTCAGCAGGCCGCCGTTGCTGCCGCCCTGCACGCCCAGGTGCCTGGCGCTGGTGATCCTGCGGCTGACCAGGTCCTGTGCGACAGCGGCCATGTCCTCATAGGCCTTGTGGCGGTTCTGCTTCAGCGCGGCCTGGTGCCAGCGCGGGCCATATTCGCCGCCGCCACGGATGTTGGCGACCACGTATACCCCGCCCTTCTCCAGCCAGGAACGCCCCATGCCGCCGGAATAGCTGGGTGTCAGCGAGATTTCGAAACCGCCGTAGCCATACAGCAGGGTCGGGTTGGAGCCGTCGCGCTTCATGTCCTTGGCATGCACCACGAAGTAGGGCACGCGGGTGCCGTCCTTGCTGGTGGCGAAGTGCTGCTCGATCACCTTGCCCTCGGCATCGAAGAACGCCGGCATGGTCTTGAGCACCTCCGGTTGCCTGCCGATCTCGGCCAGCGCCAGCGTGGTCGGGGTCAGGTAGTCGGTCGCCGTCAGCCAGACCGCATTGCTTTCATTGCTGTCCACCGCACCGACGCCCAGCGTGCCGAAGGTCGGCGCGCCGACGAATTCGCTGGTGGTCCAGCCCCGCGGGCCCGCCGTCAGCACGCGCAGGCGGTTCTTGACGTCATCGAGTACGTTGAGCACGACGTGGTCGCGCGTCCACACCGCACCGGCCAGCGAGGTGGTGTCGGTCGGTGCGAACAGCACCTCGAACGTCCGCTTGCCGGCCATGAAGTCGTCCAGCCTGGCCACCAGCAGCGAGCCGGCCTTGTACGTGGTACCGCCCACAGTCCATGGCTCGCGCAGTTCCAGGCTCAGCCACTGCTTGTGCAGGCCCTTCTCGGCCGAGTTCGGTGCATCGATCTTCGTCAGCCGGCCGTCGTCGCCGCGCAGGTACAGCTCATTGTTGTAGAAGGCCAGCGTGCGGCTGACCAGGTTGCGCTCGAAGCCCGGCGTATCGTCGTGCAGGGCCGCGATATACATGTCCTCCGGCTTGCCTTCATACACCACCTGCGCCGCCGACAGCGGCGTGCCCCGCTTCCACAGCTTGGCCACGCGCGGGTAGCCCGAGGTGGTCATCGAGCCCTCGCCGAAGTCGGTATAGACGAACACCGAATCGCGGTCGATCCAGCCCAGCCCGCCCTTGGACTCGGGACGGAAGAAGCCGTCCTTGATCCAGGTGCGGCTGGCCAGGTCGAACTCGCGCGTGACATCCGCATCGGCGCCGCCGCGCGACAGCGCGATCAGGCAGCGGTCGTATTCCGGCCGCAGGCATTCCACGCCGTGCCATACCCAGTTCTCACCCTCGGCCTTGTTCAGCGCATCCAGGTCCAGCACGGTCTCCCACTGGGGTGCGGGCTTGCGGTATTCGGCCAGCGTGGTGCGCCGCCATACGCCACGCTCGTGCTGGGCGTCTTTCCAGAAGTTGTAGTAATGGTCGCCGATCTTCTCCACGCCGGGGATCTTGGCGTCGGAATCAAGCACTTCGCGGATGCGCGATTCCATCCGGGCGAACGCCGGCGTCTTCGCCAGGCGGGCTTCGGCCTTGGCGTTCTGTTCCTTTACCCACGCCAGCGGCTTGTCGCCGGCTACATCTTCCAGCCAGGCGTAACGGTCGTCGGAAACGGGATCAGCGGCCAGGGTGGTCCCCACCGGGGCAGCGGTCATCATGCCGGCCAGCAGGCAGGCGGAAGCGAGTCGTGACATTGCGGTTCCAGGCAGTCATTAGCCGTTGAACGCTAGCACAGCGCCAGCGCGTGACCCCGTGTCGAAGGTCAGGCTGGCCGCCCATGCGCGGTATCTGGCACCGGCGCACTGCGTCGAGGGCGTCGATGCAGACGGCGCGCCTGGGGCTGTCGCCGTGCCAGTCGGGGCAGCGGAAAGCGCAGCAGCGCCCACCACGCAATCAGCGGCATGCCCAGCAACCACAGCGGCAGCCACCCCAGCCAGACACTGCTGCCCCGCGCCGCAGGCCACACCACCACCATCGCCAGGCCCGCCAGCGCGGCATGGCGGACCGCGCGGAGCAGCCGGGGGTCGGCGCCGGGCTGCCGGCGGCAACGTGCAATCGGATTCAGTTTCGACATGGGGCGGTCCAGGCAGTGGCGGGATCAGGTGTCCACCATGCCCGTGCCGTTTCTCACTGGCTGCGACATCCGACAGTCAAGCACCATTGACGAATCCCTCGCGCGCGTTCGACCATGCTTGCGCACGCCCTTCTGGAGCCCGCCCACCCATGTCGTCGATCCGCCCGCTGTGTGCTGTCCTGCTGACCACCCTGATGGTCGGGCCGGGTTGTGCGATGTTCCGTTCCGATGCGTCCAGTACGCCCGCACCCTCGACGGTGGTCGAAGGCAGGGGGGAACTGGGGGGAGCGATCGACCTGCAGCGCTTCATGGGCACCTGGTATGTCATCGGCCGGGTACCGAACTTCGTCGAGCGCGGGCACGTCGCCAGCGTCAACGAGTACACGCTGCGCGAGCCGCAGAAGGTCGGCATCACCTACCGTTACCGCGACGGCTTTGGTGAGCCGATGCAGGAGATCCAGGCGCGCGCCTCGGTGGACGAGGACAGTGGCAACCACAACTGGCGCACATGGTTCTATCGCGTCGTGCCGACCCATTCGCGCGTGCTGGAAGTGGCCCCTGACTATTCCTGGGCACTGGTCGGTTACCCGGGCCGCGAGATGGCCTGGATATTCGCCCGCAAGCCGGAGATGGAGAACGCCCTCTACAAGCGACTGGCCGAACGGCTGCGCGACGAATACGGCGTGAACACCGACAAGCTCAAGCGCGTGCCGCAGCAGCGCGGCCAGGTCGACCGGCTGGGCTACGAAGTTCCCAACAAGCGCTGAGCATGTAGGCTCCACGACTGCAGAAGGATCAGTAAAAACCTTTACTGGCCTTTTTTGTGTGGTGTCGCGCACTCCGGGCGCCCGTATGTCTTCAGGCTGCACACGTCTGGCGATGACGCCACCAGACAGTCTGCCCTCTGGAGAACTACATGAAACCTCTCTTGCTTGCCCCGGCTTTCGGCCTGGCTCTTTCCGCGTGTGCAATCAGTGCCGCTGCGAGCGCTGGCACGCAACACGGCACCCTTGCCCTGACCCGGCTGCACGTCCTGCTGGATGTGGAACCTCCCGCGCCCAACGTGGTGCCTCAGTCAGACCTGCCGGTCGCCTGGTTCAACGACCAGGCACTTCTGGCCGACGGCAGGCATGGCGAGGCCATCGCGGCCTATCGCCGGGGTTGGCCGGTCGCCGTGCTGCGAGGCGCGGAAACCGACCCGGAGCTGGACAACATCCTGCAGGGAATCTTCGGCCTGTCGTCGTCTGCCGTTCTGGCAATCTATATCCGCGGTCACGGCGGCGAACCGCAACTGCATACGGTGAGCGAGTTGCCCACCTCATCCGTGGAGCGCCAGCGGCTTGCCCGCACGCTCGCCGACGCCGTGGCCGGAACTCCCCGGTATCCGCACAGTCCGCCGCCTTCGACGAGAGAATCCAGCGACGGGGCCGAACTTGTCGCCTTGCCGAAACTGGTCTTCACTGAAACCCAGTACGCGAACTCCGGTAATGGCGCCTCGGTCACGGTGCGCGGCGAAGTAGTGCGCGACAGCGGCAGGGCGCATGACGTTCTGCTGGTGTCTGGCAAGTCCACCCAGAACCTGAAGCCGCATCACAATGGCAAGTCCGGCTCCCAGGTCATCGTGCCCGCTGCGTACCGCTATTTCCTCCGACTGTTCACCCCGGATAATCAGGGAACCTTGCCCAAGCTGTCCGAGTCACGACCTGCAAGCTCACCCAGCACTGAGCTGAACATCTCCGAGTCCCACACGACGAAGACCTCCTATGCGTTCGGACTGAGTGCAGATGTCAGCAAGGGACTGTCGAAGCAGGGTCCAACCGTGGGCGCGAAAGCGGCTTTCAGCTTTGACTTCTCGCGCGCCTACGAGACCACCAACGCGCTGTCGTTCACGGTAAGGGACTACTCGATCGCCGCCAACGCATCGCAGCCCGTGTCCCAGACTGCACAGGTGACGTGGGAACTCCCGCTCGCCCCTGCGATCGCGTCGCGGGATGATTACTTCGGTCGCACGCCTGATGAGGGCCGCATGACGCCCTCGATGAAACAAGTCACTGCCGAGGGAAGCGCAGTCTGGTCCATCCCCGGCACCTACAGCGGTACGATGTCGCTGTCGGCCGGCGCCGAGATCGCGAACATCGCTTATTCGGGAGACTCGCGCGAAAGGCTGCCGGACCCCCGGCCGCAGCCCACGGCCTCGGTCACCGTACGCGCCGACTCGCCTTATCTCACGCGCGAGGTAACGGTGTTCATCCAGTCAAAAGCAGGCAACGGTGGCTGCCTGCGGGACGACAACGGCACTGTCGCCCTGGGTCAGTGCCCGGACACGACCACTCCCGGCTGGATCGATGACCTTCACGCGCAGTGGCAGCTCGACAGCCTGGGCCGCTATTACAACCGGGGTTCGCGCAGCTGCATGCAGATCCTCACCTCCGGCCAGGCACCCAACAGCAGTGGTGAGATCATCACGCGACCGTGTTCGATAAATCGCGACCAGCGTTGGGAATGGCAGGCCGACCGCATCCACGCCCTGCACGGAGACGGCTACCCGGAGTGGCGGATGTTTGTCGGTCCAGGCAACATCATCGGCGTGCGCACGTCGGGGAAGCCGGAGTACCAGCCCATTCCCGCCAATCCCTATCATCCGTTGCTGTCACCGTGGTCAAGCTATCCCAGTGCGCCCGGGAGCCGCGATTTCATCCCGAAGCTGGACGGGTTCGGTCCGAATGAGCCTGTCGCGGACGAAGTCAAGGAACTCGGCCCGCCCTTGGCGGGTGAACGCTGGGAGCTGGTCGTACTGCGGCAGTCGCTGCACCGTTGACCGTGTATGCAGGTTCAGCCCGGCAGCAAGTTCTGCCGGGATCGCCCGATTGCCGGCATCATCGGCGGCTGTAATGCGCAACCAGCCGGTCGCCCAGCATCTGCAGCAGCTGCACCAGCACCAGCAGCAGCACCACGGTCACCAGGGCGACGTCGGTGTGCGAGCGCTGGTAGCCGTCCCGGAAGGCAAGATCACCCAGCCCCCCGGAGCCGATCGCCCCGCCCATCGCGGTGAAGCCGATCAGGGCCACCGTCGTCACCGTGGCGCCGGCGATCAGGCCGGGGCGTGCCTCGGGCAGCAGCACCCGGGTCACCAGCTGCCATGTCGTTGCGCCCATCGCCTGGGTCGCCTCGATCACGCCGCGATCCACTTCGCGCAGCGCCGTTTCGACCAGCCGGGCATAGAACGGCGCGGCACCGATCACCAGCGGCACGATCGCGCCGCGCACGCCCAGCGAGGTGCCCATCAGTCCCAGCGTGACCGGAATCAGGACGATCATCAGGATGATGAAAGGCACCGAGCGCAGCAGGTTGACCACGATGGCCAGCACTCCGTACGCCAGCGGTCGCCGACGCAGTTGCGGTGAGCCGAACAGGTAGAGCAGCACGCCCAGCGGCAGCCCGATGGCCAGCGTCAACGGCAACGACCCAAGCAGCATCAGCAGCGTATCGACGGTGGCCTGGCCGATGTCCGCCCACTTGCCGGCATCCAGGTGGCGGAAGAAACCGCCGTTGCTTGCGAAGATCATCGGCGCAGCTCCTCAACGTGTACGCCGGCAGCGGCGAAGGCCTGCTGCGCGGCCGCCTGGTCGCCACCGACCAGCGACACCACCAGCTGCCCGTAGGGCGTGTCCTTGATGCGGTCGATGCGTCCGGAAAGAATGTTGTAGTCCACGCCGGTCTGCCGCGCCACGGTGCCCAGCAGCGGCTGGTAGGTATCACCTCCCAGGAAGGTCAGCCGCACGATGGTGCCGCCCACCGAGTCGAAGTCACGGTGGAGGGTGCCTTCATCGATATGCTCCGACTCGCTGACGAAACGACGCGTCGTGGGATGCTGCGGGTGCAGGAAGACCTCGGTCACGGGGCCCATTTCGACCATGGATCCGGCATCGAGCACCGCCACGCGATCACACACGCGGCGGATCACGTCCATCTCGTGGGTGATCAGCACGATGGTCAGGCCGAGTTCGCGGTTGATCTTCGACAACAGGGCCAGCACCGAGGCGGTGGTCTGCGGATCGAGCGCGCTGGTCGCCTCGTCGCAGAGCAGGATCTGCGGGCCGGTGGCCAGCGCGCGGGCGATGCCGACCCGCTGCTTCTGCCCGCCCGACAGCTGCGCCGGGTACTTGCCCGCATGGTCCTGCAACCCCACGGTGTGCAGCAGCTCGGCGACCCGCTCCTGGATGCGGGCGCGTGGCATTCCCGCCAGCTCCAGCGGGAATGCCACGTTGGCCGCCA
>JAZBLM010000127.1:7647-8979 GCA_037033225.1 Pseudomonadota bacterium | reverse complement strand
GCAGCTTCGGCTCCAGCAGGGGCTGCCGCCAGCCGGCCAGCGCGGCGGGCCATTGACCGCTTTCCAGGTAGCTCTCAAGGTGCTTGCGCGAGGCAAGCACCCCGTCGGGCAGGCCCAGTGCCTGCCCGGCCTGGGCCACGGCTTCCTGCATCTTCTTCAGGGCCTTCTTGTTGCTGTCCGTCGCCTGCAGCACCTGCGGTGCATCGGCTTCATCGTCCAGCGGCGTGAGCAGAGCCTGCCAGACCGCACCGGCCAGCTTGCGCGGTGCCTTGGGGAACTGCTCGAACATCCTGCCCAGCGCGGCTTCATCGGCCGGCGGAATCCGCGCCAGCGTCGCAGCCAGCTCGTTGTCCAGGATCCAGCTGCGTGGGCGGTTGCTTGCCCGCGCCTGCTGGTCGCGCCAGCGCAGCAGGCGCAGCAGCCGGCGCTGCGCCGGGACATCCAGGAACTGCGCCGAGCGCATGCCCAGATGAGGCCAGCGGTCCTCGTCGTGCTCCACAGTCGCCAGCAGTCGCTCGGCATCATCGGCAAGCCATTGCAGGCGATCCTGGGTGGTCAGCTTTTCCCTGATCGCATCATGCAGCGCGAACAGATGCTCCACGTCATCAGCGGCGTACTGCAACTGCGATTCGGACAGCGGGCGCCGCATCCAGTCCGAGCGCGTCTCGCCCTTTGCCAGGGCGACACCGGTGATTTCCTGCACCAGCTTCTGGTACCCCATGCCGCCGCCAATGCCGGCCAGCGACGCGCCGATCTGGGTGTCGAACAGGGGCCGCGGAAGGACGCCACAGGTGTGCTTGAATGCCACCAGGTCCTCGCTGGCGCTGTGCATGACCTTCACGATCGACGGGTCGGTCAACCACGGGACCAGGGCGTCGGCCATGCCGGGAGCAAGCGGATCGATCAGCAGGATCTCGTCGGCCACGGCCATCTGCACCAGGGCCAGTTGAGGCCAGAAGGTGCTCTCGCGGATGAACTCGGTATCCAGGCCGATGCGGGTGGGACGCAGCGGAAGCCGCGCCTGCAGTTCTGCGGGGGTAGTGATCCAGATTGCCACGGGGCGTTCGACTTCTCGCGTTTGCTCAGGAAGGGGAGAATAGCCTAACGTCGGTCGGCCCCCCTGGCGGAAGGAGTTGGTTTTGCGTCTGCTGCGCCCGTATCTGCTGTTGACGACCCTGTGCCTGCTGGCGGCGACCGCCTGCGACGGGTCCTCTGACGCCCCGGGCAGAGCAGTGCAGGAAAGGGCGGGTACCCGGCCGGCACAGACGCCGGTGCCCCGCGGCGAAGGGCCGGTTGGAGGCACCGTGACCATCGGCGGCGAGGACGAAGCTG
>JAZBLM010000127.1:0-7637 GCA_037033225.1 Pseudomonadota bacterium | reverse complement strand
CTGGCGGCCGGCCGCCTGTACGAGAGCGCCGACGACGCCATTCCGATCTGGCTGGCGCTGCGTGAGCTGGATCCCAAGGATCGCCGCGCTCAGCAGGGGCTGCAGCGTGCCCAGCGCAGTCTGCTGGAGCAGGCCCAGGCGTTGCTGGCGCGTCCGCAGCAGCAGCGCTTGGCACTCGCGGAGGCAAGCCGCATCGCCCTGGTGCTGCTGACCATTGCGCCGGACGACGCACGCACCCGTGCCCTGCAGCAGCAGGTGGAGAGCGCCCAACGGGTAGTGGCCTTCAATCGGGCCGGCGAAGAAGACCTGCGCGCGGGCCGGATCGGTGAGGATGGGGACGGCGCACTGGTCAATTTCCGTGAAGCGCTTGCGCTGGACAACGACAACGCGCGTGCACGGCAGGGATTGGCCGCTGCCGAGAGTGCGCTGATCGGCCGGGCCGATGCCGCCGCGCGTGCCGGCGATTTCGTCGCAGCAGGCAACTGGCTGGCCGAAGCCAGCAAGGTCCGCGACGCCTCGCCGACCATCGCCGATGCCTTCGAGCGGGTGGAAGCCGTGCGCGAAGCCACGTTGGTGGCGCTGCGCGACCAGGGACTGCGCGACCTCGCCACGCCGCAGGGCCTGAAGGCGGCCCGGGAAAAACTGGAGCAGGCGATGCGCATCGCGTTGCCGGGCAATCCCGCGGTGGCGCTGTTGCGTGAACGCATCGAGCTGGCCACGCACTACGGCAGTTTCCGGCCAGGACAGGTGTTCAGCGACGCGTTGCGTGACGGTGGCCGCGGGCCGCAGATGAAGGTCGTGCCGCATGGCGGGTTCCAGATGGGGGCCGGCCTGCATGAGCCCGGCGCCAGTGACGCCGAGCGACCATCGCATTATGTGCGCTTCGAGCGCGGTTTCGCGATGGCGATGACCGAGATAACCGTGGCGGATTTCGCGCGGTTCGTGAAGGCCACCAATGCGCGCCCGCGCGCCACGCGTCGCGGCCATTCCATCGTGTACGACGAGCGCAGCGGCAATTTCGTTCGTCGCAGCGGGGTCGACTGGCAGTCGGACTACGACGGGGGGCGTGCGCTGGCGAACCAGCCGGTGATGCACGTCAGCATCCGGGACGCCGAGGCCTACGCGAACTGGTTGTCCGAGCAGAGCGGGCGCTCGTATCGCCTGCCCAGCGAGGCCGAGTTCGAGTACGCGCTGCGCGCCGGTGCGTCCGGACGCTATCCCTGGGGCAACGAGGGCGTGCCGCCCAAGGACTCCGGTAACTTCACCGGCAGCCTGGACGTCTCTCCCACGGGGCGGCGCTGGGCCAACGCGTTCATTGGCTACGGCGACGGCTACTGGGGCGCCGCGCCGGTTGCGATGTTCAAGCCGAACGCCTGGGGGCTGCACGACATGGCCGGCAATCTCAGCGAATGGGTGGCCGACTGCTGGCATGCCAGTTACCGGCGCGCGCCGTCCGACGGCGCGGCCTGGTTCAATCCGGGCTGCCGCGCGCGGGTGATCCGCGGTGGCAACTGGGCCAATGCGCCGGAGCAGACCCGCGCGGCGTGGCGGCAGTCGCAGGACTCGGACACCACCAGTGCGCGCATCGGCTTCCGGCTGGTGCGCGGCATCTGAGCTGCACATCAAGTGGGCTAGGATGAGCCGTTCCCCGCCGATCCCGGTGGGCCCTGGCCAGGACGCACGTCGATGCGCAACGATCCATTCTCCCGTTCTCCCCAGCAGGGCCGTCGCCGCGGCGGCCTGTTCGGCAACATCCGCTGGGTCGTGCTGCTCGGCTTCGCCGGCTATGCCGCGTTCTACTGGTTTTCCAACCGCTCGGTCGATCCCTACACCGGTGAGTCGGTGCTGATCGACAGCACGCTCGACGCGGACCAGGAAAAGGCCTTGGGGCTGCAGGCCTATCAGGAGATCCTGGCGCAGGAGCGCCCGCTGGATCCGGACGCGCCGATGTCACGCGATGTACGTGACATCGCACAGCGACTCATCGCCAAGGTGGACGTTGTGGAAACCGCGCTGGCGCGCGAGCACGGCCTGCAGCCGGGGCATTTCTCCAAAGGCTTCGACTGGGAGGTCAACGTCATCCAGTCCGACCAGGCCAACGCGTTCTGCCTTCCGGGCGGCAAGATGGCGGTGTATACGGGACTGGTGCCCGTGGCGAAGACCCGTGATGCGATGGCTGTGGTCATGGGACACGAAATCGCCCATGCGCTGCTGCGGCACGGCGCTCAGCGCATGGCGCAGCAGAAACTGACCCAGATCGGCCAGATGGCCGGCGCCGCCAGTGGCATGGACCCGCAGCAACAACAGATGGTGATGGCGGCAATGGGCTACGGCTACCTGCTGCCGTACGCGCGCGGCCATGAAACCCAGGCCGATGAAGTCGGACTGATGCTGGCGGCTGCCGCCTGCTTCGATCCACGCGAGGCGGTCCCGCTGTGGGAGCGCATGGGGCAGGCCAGCGGCGGGCAGACACAGCCGGAGTTCTCCTCGACCCACCCCAATCCCGGCACACGGATCCAGAACCTGCAGGCGCTGATGCCCAAGGCGCTGGAATACCGCCAGACCTACTGCGAGGAGGCAAGTCGATAGCGGGCAGACCACTGCCTGCGGTCAGTGGCGGGTGCGGGTGACCTGTACATCGATCACCCCGTCACCCACGCGCGCCTGCAGCGCATCGCCGGGCTGCACCGCATCGACCTGCCGCACCAGGCGGCCATCGTCGACACGGGTCAGGATGCTGTAGCCGCGGGCCACGGTCGCCAGCGGGCTGACCGCCTCCATGGATCGCGCCAGGCTGCGCAGCCGTAGTGCGTCCTGCTGCAGCTGGCGCTGCATCGCGGCCGCCGGGCGCCCGGCGAGGGCGTGCAGCCGCTGCCGCAGGCTGTCGAGCTGACGCTGTGGATGATGCCCCCGCAACACGGCCGTGGCATGCCGGAGGCGGGCGACACGCTGCTGGGCCTGGTGCTGCGTAAGCGCCCGCAGTCGCCGCCCCAGCTCGGCATGGCGGCGTTGCAACAGCTGCAGGCGGGCCTGCGGACTGCACGCGTTGAGCCGCAGCAGCAGGCGGTCGGCGCGCTGCATGGCCTGGCCCAGCGCATGCCGGTGCAGTTGCTGCAGGCGCGCGGCGTCACGGCGCAGTCGACGCGCAAGGTCCTGCTGGTCAGGCACCAGCAGTTCCGCTGCAACGGACGGGGTAGGCGCGCGCAGATCGGCGGCAAAATCGGTCAGGCTGAAGTCCGTTTCGTGGCCGACTGCCGACACCACCGGTGTACGGCTGGCAGCGACCGCCCGCGTCAGCGCCTCGTCGTTGAAGGCCCACAGGTCCTCAAGCGAGCCGCCACCGCGGGTCAACAGGATCACGTCGTAGCGTCCGCTGGCATCGGCGGCCTGCAGCAGCCGGGTGATCTGCGGCGCGGCCGCGTCGCCCTGTACGAGCGTCGGCAGCAGGTCGACCTCCAGCAGCGGGAAGCGGCGTGCGAGCACGCTGAGCACGTCACGCACCGCCGCGCCGGTAGGCGAGGTGATCACCGCCAGTCGCTGTACATGGGCCGGCATCGCGCGCTTGCGTTCGACGGTGAACAGGCCCTCCGCTTCCAGCCGCGCCTTGAGCGCCTCGAACGCACGGCGCAGCGCGCCTTCGCCGGCTTCCTCCATGTGGTCAAGCACCATCTGGTATTCGCCACGCGCGTCGTACAGCGTTACCCGTCCGCGCACCAGCACCCGCATGCCTTCGCGTGGTACGAAGCGCAGCGCGGAGGCCTTCATGCGGAACATCGCCGCGCGCAGCTGGGCGCGCGCGTCCTTCAGCGTGAAGTACAGATGGCCGGACGAAGGCCGGGCCACGCTGCCAAGTTCGGCCTCCACCCAGATTGCCGGAAAGCTGCCTTCCAGCAGGTCACGGGCCAGCGTATTGAGCTGGCTGGGCGTCAGGATGTCGATGCTGCGCTGTTGCATGGGAATCCGGGCACTGCAGTGGATCAGGCAAGCATGGTCGCACGTTGCCCGTGCCCGATCATACGGCGCCGTGTTGCCGCAGTGCCCACTGCACGTGCTCGCGCACGACGGCCGATGGATGCGTGCTGCGCGTGCGCAGCGCGTGGACCACCTCCGCCGACGTCGGTGCGTTGCCCAGCGCCACGGCGATATTGCGCAGCCAGCGCTCGTGGCCGCTGCGACGGATCGGGCTGCCTTCGGTGCGCTGCAGGAATTCGGCTTCGTCCCAGCCGAACAGTTCGTCCAGCCGTGCCCGGTCCAGGTTGTTGCGCGCCCGGAAATCGGCCTCGTCGGTGCGCTTGGCGAACTTGTTCCATGGGCAGACCAGCTGGCAGTCGTCACAACCGTAGATGCGGTTGCCGATGAGGGCGCGCATCGGTTCGGGAATCGCGCCTTCATGCTCGATGGTCAGATAGGAAATGCAGCGCCGTGCGTCCAGCCGCTGCGGCGCGGTGATCGCCTGTGTCGGACACACCTCGATGCAGCGGGTGCAGGTTCCGCAATGCGCGGACGCCGGTGCATCGATGGGCAGCGGCAGGTCGATGTAGATCTCGCCGAGGAAGAACCAGGAGCCGCCATGACGGTCGATCAGGCAGGTGTGCTTGCCGATCCAGCCCAGTCCGGCGTTGCGCCCCAGCGCCCGTTCCAGCACCGGTGCCGAATCGACGAATACACGGAAGCCCAGCGGGGCCACCTCGGCACTGATCCGGGACGCCAGCTTCTGCAGGCGGTTGCGCATCAGCTTGTGATAGTCGCGACCGAGCGCATAGCGGGCGACATAGGCGCGGCCCGGATCGGCCAGCGTCGCCCATGCTTCGGTGTCGTCCTTGTGGCTGTAGTCCATGCCCAGCGATATCACCCGGACGGTGCCGGGCAACAGCTCGGCCGGGCGCGCGCGCAGCGTGCCGTGGCGGGCCATCCAGTCCATCGTTCCGTACAGGCCTTGTCCCAGCCAATCGGCGAGGTGGGCTTCGTCCTCGGCCAGATCGACGCCGGCGATGCCGCAGCGCTGGAAGCCGTGGGCACGCGCCAGGGCACGGATGCGCTCGACGGCACGGGCCGGATCAAGGGAAGCGGGCAGGGCAGCAGGATCGGAAGACATGCGTACAAGTATAGAATCCCTGCATGCAGGACCTATCCGCTCTGTACGATTCGGCTGCGGCGCGTTCATTGGACGCGCAGGCTTCGGCGCTGGCCGGTGACGGCGGCTGGTCGCTGATGGCTGCCGCAGGCGAGGCCGGCTGGCGCTGCCTGCTGCAGCACTGGCCCGATGCCGCGCGGATCGTCGTGGTGGTGGGTCGAGGCAACAATGGCGGCGATGGCTACGTGCTGGCGGCGCATGCGCTGCACGCAGGGCGCCAGGTCAGCGTGCTGGCACTGCCCGAGGGCGCACCGTCCACTCCGCTGTGCGTGCGTGCGGCGGACCTGCTTGCACAGGCTGGCGGAAAGGCCGAAGCATTTTCCGGCGAACTTCCGCCCGCCGATCTCCTGGTCGATGCGCTGTTCGGACTGGGGCTGGAGCAGGCACCGCGTGCTGCGGCCAAGGCGATGATCGAAGCGATCAACCTGCACCCCGCGCCGGTCTTTTCACTCGATGTGCCCAGCGGCGTGGATGCCGATCGAGGCGGCATCCCGGGTGCGGCCGTGCGGGCCACGCTGACGCTGCAGTTCCTGCTCGAACACCGCGGGCTGCACACCGGTGACGGGCTTGAGCATGCCGGTCGGGTCGAACTGGCGCCCCTGCATGCCGCGCCCGAGGCAGGGGGCGGCCTGTTGCCCGCTGCCGAGCGGTGGCAGGCCAGCCGGCTGCACGCGCTGCTGCCGCCACGCGCGCGTAACGCGCACAAAGGCAGTTCCGGCCACGTCCTGTGCGTGGGCGGCAACCATGGCAGCGGCGGCGCGCTGTTGCTGTCCGCGCAGGCCGCCCTGCGCGCCGGCGCCGGACTCACCAGTCTGGCCACGCGTGCCGAGCACGTCGTCGCGGCGTTGTCAGGGCTGCCCGAGGCCATGTGCCACGCCGTGCACGATGAAGCGGACCTGCAGGGCCTTCTGCAGCGTGCCAGCGTCGTCGCCGTGGGCCCCGGCCTGGGCCAGGATGCGTGGGCGCAGGCCCTTTGGCACCAGGCGCGGGACTGCGGCAGGCCGCTGGTGGTGGATGCCGATGCGCTGAACCTGCTGGCGCGTGATCCGCGGCCACTGCCGCAGGCCATCCTGACCCCGCATCCGGGCGAGGCAGGCCGCCTGCTGGAGGTCACCACGGCCGAGGTGCAGGCCGATCGCTTCGGCGCCGCGCGCCGTCTTGCCGAACGCTTCCATGCCGTCGTCGTGCTGAAGGGGGCCGGCACGCTGGTGGCCGCGCCCGGCCACGGCACGGCGGTCATCGCGGCGGGCAATCCGGGCATGGCGGTCGGCGGCATGGGGGATCTGCTGACCGGCATCATCGCAGCGCTGCGCGCGCAGGGCCTGTCCGCCTTCGATGCTGCGGCCTGCGGCGCCCTGCTGCATGGCCTGGCCGGCGATGCCGCGGCCATCGATGGCCAGCGTGGCCTGCTTCCCACCGACCTGCTGGCGCCCCTGCGCCGGCTCTGCAATCCGGACCTTGCACATGCTTGAGCTGTATCTACCCGAACCCGACCATACCGATCAGCTGGGCCAGGCACTGGCCGCCTCCCGCCCACCCCAGGCGCTGCTGGAGCTGCAGGGTGACCTGGGTGCCGGCAAGTCGACCACGGCACGGGCCCTGTTGCGCGCGCTGGGCGTTACCGGGTCCATCCGCAGCCCGACCTATACGCTGGTGGAGCGTTATCCGCTGGCTGACGGCAGCGAAGCATGGCATCTGGACCTGTATCGCATCGGCGGCGCGGGGGAACTCGACTTCCTGGGGCTGGATGAAGGCACCGCATCGCTCTGGCTGGTGGAATGGCCTGAGCGCGGAGCAGGCGCGCTTCCCCCGACGGACCTGCGCCTGGAGCTGGCGATCAGCGGCCAGGGAAGGAGCGCGCGTCTCACGCCGCTGAGCGATAGCGGTGAAGCCTGGGTGAAGCGGGTTGCCGACGAAGGGCAGTTGCGTTCGCTTTCTGTCGATTGACCATAACTAAACGATCAAAGTTACGGATTATTAAGGGAAAAGGTTTGCAATCTGTTCAGCGCAGTGATTGAATCCTGACCATGCGCTCAGCCCTCAGACCCCATGCCCTTTGTGTCGCCGCCGGACTCGTTCTGGTCAGCGCGGGCGCGTGGGCGGGGGAGATCAATCAGGTCCGTCTGGACGCCGGCGCCACGGGAACCCGTGCGGAGATTTCCCTTGCCGGTTCCGGGGGCTACAAGACGATCGCCTTGTCCGGCCCCAACCGGCTGGTGGTCGATTTTCCCGATTCCAGCGCCGTGCGCGGCTTGAAGCTGCCTGCCGCCCAGGGCGTGGTCACCGCCGTCCGCACCGGTCAGCCGGTGCCCGGCACGTTCCGCGTGGTGTTCGACCTGGCCGACAAGGTCGCACCGTTCCGTCCGCAGATGCAGCAGCAGGGCAGTACGTCCAGGCTGGTCATCGAGTGGCCGGGCGATGCGCCTTCCAGCACGGCAACGCCCACCGCGACGGCCCCCACCGTGGCGCCGGGGGCGCCGATGGGCAGCCCGGCACCGCCGGC
>JAZBLM010000126.1:0-8994 GCA_037033225.1 Pseudomonadota bacterium | reverse complement strand
TGACGAACACCATGGTGCGCGCGCCCTCGCTGCGCGACAGCAGGCCCAGCAGCAGCGGGACCTTCTCTTCGTCGGCCGGGAAGTACATGCGCTGGCGCACGCGGGCGGCGGTGATGGATTCGCTTTCCACGACCATCTTCTGCGGCTCGTTCATATGGTCATACGCCAGCTCGAGCACGCGATGGCTGAGCGTGGCGCTGAACAGCAGCGTCTGCCGGGTGGTGCGCTCGGGCATGCGGCGCAGCAGGAAGCGGATGTCCTTGATGAAACCGAGGTCGAACATGCGGTCGGCTTCATCGAGCACGCACATCTCGCAGGCGTGCAGCGAAACCACCTTGTGCTGCTTCACGTAGTCGATCAGGCGGCCGGGAGTGGCGATGATCACGTCCACGCCCTGCTGCAGCAGCTCGCGCTGCTTGTCGTAGTCCACGCCGCCGTAAACCAGCGCGAAGCGCAGGCCGAGCCCGGAACCCAGCTTCACCGCATCCTTGTGGATCTGGATGGCCAGTTCGCGGGTCGGCGCCAGGATCAGCGCACGCGGGTCTTCCGGCTTGCGGTCGGCCAGTGCCGGGCGGGTCAGCAGGCGGTTGACCACCGCGACCAGGAAGGCCAGCGTCTTGCCGGTACCGGTCTGTGCCTGGCCGGCAACGTCGCCACCGGCGAGTGCGACCGGCAGCGTCAGCGCCTGGATCGGAGTACAGCGGGTGAATCCGGCTCCTTCGAGACCCGCATGCAATGCCGGGTGAAGATCGAAGGAGGAAAAGGTCAAATCGGTCAGCGGTTTGTCGCTCATGTGTCCGTCTTGGTCTGGCCGCCACCTGCAAATGGGCGGCTCGGCATCATCTTGGGGGCTCCGTCGCAAACTGCGGCCCCTGCGGCGGGTCGGCGGGCCTTGGACCCTCAGGTCCCCTGCCGCTCAATAGAGCAGTTTAGCGCACTCGGCCTGATGCCGGGCGCGGCCGTCTCATTCTACAGTGAGATGTTGTCATTGCACCTTCATCCGCGCCACCGTGCGCTGAACTGCGCGCCCCGCCTGCCTTGCCTGCCGGTCCCTGGGCCTGATCATGGAGTTCGGGGACAGTGGAATCCGACATATACCGTCGGCATGACCGGTCACGCTACGCTGCGTTGCAGCCGCCGCATCGTTCCCCCGGCGGATAGGCGTAAACTTCCGATCGAGAGCCTCCAGGCATCCCGCCCAGCGCACCGTGGCGCTTTTCTCCACGAGGCAACGACCCGGGTCGCGCCACGCTGGCCCGATCCGCATCACCCGCCTCCGGCATTGCGCCGGGTGCCCCACATGACGAGAGAACCAAGATGAGCGACAAGGTTGTACATGTCAGCAGCGCTGATTTCGACAGCATGCTGCTGAACTCCAAGGAACCGGTACTGGTCGATTTCTGGGCCGAATGGTGCGGTCCCTGCAAGATGATTGCCCCTGCGCTGGACGAGCTGGCCGAGGCCTATAGTGGCCGCGCGAAGATCGTCAAGGTCAACGTGGACCAGGAGCGCGACCTGGCGGTCAGGTTCCACGTCCGTTCCATCCCGTTTCTGGTGGTGTTCAAGGACGGCAAGCAGGTGGAACAGCAGGTCGGCGCGGCCGGCAAGCAACAACTGAAGGCCCTGATCGACAGGGCCCTGGCCTGAGCCCTGCGTCGCACGGCAGCCGGTGACGCCGGCTGCCTGCAGCCCCTGTGCTGCCTGAATGTCGCAGCGGTGCGGCCCTTGCAAGGCCCTGCACGCCGGTGATAGTGTCGCCCCATCCGGTCCGCGTTCGCGTGCCGCACCCGCTGGATGCAGTTCACTCCAGACCCCATCCCTTCGTTCGCCGCCCTGCCGGGCGCTCGCGCCTTCAAGCGAGGAATACCGCTCTTGTCCGATACCACTCCTGAAACCGGCAGCGCTGATGCGCCCGTCGAAAAGCGCGTGCGCAAGCCGCGCGTGACCAAGGCTGCCGCCCCCGCTTCCAGCGAATCCGCCGCGCCCGCACAGGCTGGCCTGCCGCTGGCTGCCTCCCCGCAGGATGTGCCGCGCCCGCCGCAGGCCCCTGCGCCCGCAGCACCTGCGCCGTCTGCACCCGCTGGCGACGCGCCGGCCCCTTCCGGCAACGACGGCAATGAGAGCCGCGACGCCGGCCAGGGTCGTGGGCCGCACGGCCAGCAGCAGAATCAGAACAACCAGGGCGGTGGCCAGCAGAACAACGCGGGCGGCCAGAACCCGGGCCCCTACCAGGGCAACCAGCAGAACAACCAGCAGGGCCAAGGCAACCGGCGCGACCGTTTCCGCAATCGCCGTGACCGTGATCGCCCCGCCCGTGGTGGCCGTGATGACGGCCTGCCGCAGGACAACAACGAACAGCAGCCGTTCGTGCGCACGCAGCAGCCCAACGTGCCCGAAGGTTTCCCGGTCTATTCGCTGAGTGACCTGAAGCGCATGCCCGCGCAGAAGCTGCTGGAGATCGCCGAGCAGCTGCAGATCTCCGAGGGCGTGGCCCGTGCACGCAAGCAGGACGTGATCTTCGCCCTGCTGAAAGTGCTGACCCGTCATGGTGACGGCGTTGCCGCCGATGGCGTGCTGGAAATCCTGCCGGACGGCTTCGGCTTCCTGCGTGCGGCCGAGGCCAGCTACCTTGCCGGCCCCGACGACACCTACATCTCGCCCAGCCAGATCCGTCGCTTCAACCTGCGCACCGGTGACCACCTCTCCGGTCGCATCCGCTTCCCGAAGGATGGCGAACGTTATTTCGCGCTGTCCATCGTCGACACCATCAACGGTGAGCCGCTGGAAGCGTCAAAGAACAAGGTACTGTTCGAGAACCTGACCGCGCTGTTCCCGCGCAGGCGCTTCACCCTGGAGCGTGGCAACGGTTCGTCCGAAGACATCACCGGCCGCATCCTCGATCTGATGGCACCGCAGGGCAAGGGCCAGCGTTCGCTGATCGTCTCCCAGCCGAAGGCCGGCAAGACGATGATGATGCAGCAGGTGGCGACGGCGATCACCACCAACCATCCGGATGTGCACCTGATCGTGCTGCTGATCGACGAGCGCCCGGAAGAAGTGACCGAAATGCAGCGCACCGTGCGCGGCGAAGTCATCAGCTCGACCTTCGACGAGCCGGCTGCCCGCCACGTGCAGGTGGCCGAAATGGTGATCGAGCGTGCCAAGCGCCTGGTCGAACACAAGAAGGACGTGGTGATCCTGCTGGACTCGATCACCCGCCTGGCGCGCGCCTACAACAACGTGGTGCCAAGCTCGGGCAAGGTGCTGACCGGCGGCGTGGACGCCAATGCGCTGCACCGCCCGAAGCGCTTCTTCGGTGCCGCGCGCAACGTGGAAGAAGGCGGTAGCCTGACCATCATCGCCACGGCGCTGGTCGACACCGGCAGCAAGATGGACGAGGTGATCTACGAAGAGTTCAAGGGCACCGGCAACAGCGAAGTGCACCTGAGCCGTCGCATTTCCGAGAAGCGCGTCTTCCCCGCGATCGACATCAACCGCTCCGGCACGCGTCGCGAAGACCTGCTGATCGAGCCGGAACTGCTGCAGAAGATCTGGATCCTGCGCAAGCTGCTGCATCCGATGGATGAAATGGCCGCGATGGAATTCCTGCTCGACAAGATGAAGAACACCAAGTCCAACGACGAGTTCTTCGGTTCGATGAAGCGTTGATTTCCCCGCGCCGTTGATCGACGACCAAGGCCCCGCATCTGCGGGGCCTTGGTCGTTGTGGGCTTGGACCAGACGGTCGCGGCAGCAGGGTCACTCCTGCCGACCTCCATCGGTCACATCGTTACCGGTCTCCGCAGGCCGCGGCGGCGGCCTTCCCGCCCGCGCCGGCGACCAGTTTGACGTCGGTGAAGGCAGCGGCGAACGGCGCATCCGCACTGACGACGAACGGGGCTTCGACTGCGCCAAGATCCACGCCCCTGGCCGCAAAGCAGGCCAGGGGCAGCGTGATCGTCTTCTTTTCGCCCACGCCCATGCTGCCCAGCATCGGGGCGATATCCACGCCGCCCTGGCAGGTGCCGCCGCACAGCATCGAGACGGTGACCGCCGAGGCAGGCTTCCGTACCAGCGCCAGGTCGAACTGCAGCGCGCCCTCACGACGCGCCAATGCGCCCAGGTTCTGCCGCGAGGTGCTCCGGGCTTCCAGGCGAGCCTCACCCAGCCACGTCACTTCCTTGGCATCCTGCTGGGTATTGACCTGCACGGTCCGCACCTGCACCCGGGGTGCGGCGTCAGGCCAGCGCAGCGTCGCATTGAGGTCGCTGCCCAGTGGCTTGCTTGCCGCGCCCGACGCCACGTGCAGCGCGAACGGCGGCGTGTCTGCGCGGTTGAAGACCGGCAACGTGGTGACTTCGCCACAACTGTCCGGATTCTCCACCGGCAGCCGCGCCACGGTGCTGGCCTGCGCGTAGCTGAGGCCATGGCCGAGCGTGAACAGCGGAGGGCGCTTCGGATCCGGGCGGTCGATCGGCGCCGGGCAGGGATGCCCGGGCCAGGGGAAGGACAGCCGGCCGCGGAAATCATGCTGTGCGCGGCCATCGCGTCCGGCCACCAGTACGTCGGTGATGCCCTTGCCTTCGCTGCCGGGCAGCCACGCCGCTACGAAGGCCTGCGAGGTGTTGATCAGGTCGTTCGTGTAGAGCGGGCGGCCGGAGAAGAACACCGTCACCACGGGCTTGCCCGTCGCTGCGGCCGCCTTCAGTACCCCGGCATCCTGCGGG
Source organism: Pseudomonadota bacterium (assembly GCA_037033225.1). Taxonomy (GTDB): domain Bacteria; phylum Pseudomonadota; class Gammaproteobacteria; order Xanthomonadales; family Xanthomonadaceae; genus Stenotrophomonas. The sequence continues at coordinate 4,267 of JAZBLM010000126.1, read as the reverse complement.
TGCCGGCGGCTGTGGCTAATCGTGTCGGAGGCCAGGATGTCGCCGTTGGTCTCCGCGTACGGCGTCTCGCCGATGACCGCCACCACCACGTCGAACGCCGCCGGGTCCAGGTCCTGTGCATCGGCGCTGTAACCGACCCTGGCGCCGCCCAGTTCGTCGCGCAGCGCAGCCAGCACCGAGTCGGCATGCGGGAAGTCCGCATTGCTGTTTTCCGTGCCCTGCCAGGTCAGCGACCAGCCACCGGTCTGGTTGGACAGGCTGTCCGCGCTGGCGCCCACCACCATCACCCGCGCGTCGCGACGCAACGGCAGGACCGCGCCTTCGTTCTTCAGCAGAACCAGCGATTCGCGAACCGCGCGGCGAGCCAGCTCGCGGTGCTGCACGGCATCCTGACGGCCGGCATGACGACCGTCCTTCGGCGCATGCTCGAACAGCCCGGCGCGCAGCTTGACGCGCAGGATGCGGCTGACCGCGTCGTCGATGCGCGCCATCGGAATCTCCCCGCGCTCGACCTGTGCCGTGGTGTTGGCGATGAAGGCCTGCCAGTCATCGGGCACCATCACCATGTCGATGCCGGCATTGATGGCCTGCGCGCAGCTGTCGTTGCTGCAGCCGGGTATCTGCGCGATGCCGTTCCAGTCCGACACCACGAAGCCATCGAACCCCATCTTGTCCTTGAGTGCGTCGGTCAGCAGCTCGCGGCTGCCATGCATCTTGCCGTAGTCGAACCGGCCGGCACGGTCGTTCCAGCTGTTGAAGGAGGCCATCACCGTCTGTACGCCGGCCCCCAGTGCGCTGTAGTAACCCTGCCCGTGGACGTTGATCATGGTGCTCCGGTCGACCAGTGCGAGCCCCTGGTCACGTCCGTCCGCGGTCGCACCGTCGCCGATGTAATGCTTGGCCGTGGCGACCACGTTGCCGTCGTCCTGCAGGCGCCCCTGTGCGCCCCTGACGTACGCCTGCGCGTACTCACGCACCAGCTGCGGATCCGATGACCAGCTTTCGTAGGTACGTCCCCAGCGCGGATCCTGCGCAACGGCAACCGTCGGGGCGAATACCCAGCCAATGCCGGTGGCTCGCACCGAGCGCGCGGTGGCCTCGCCGATGCGCTCGACCAGTTCGGGGTCGCGCGCCGCCCCCAGGCCGATGTTGTGCGGGAACAGGGTGGCTCCCAGCACGTTGTTGTGGCCGTGCACCGCATCGGTGCCCCAGATCACCGGAATCGGCGTAGGCGCATCGGTGCGACGCGACGCGTCATCGTAAGCCTGTGCCAGTGCAAGCCACTGCGCGACGCTGGCGTGCTTGTCCATGCCTGGCCAGGAGCCACCCCCGTTGAGCACCGAGCCGACATGGAAGGCACGGACCTGTTCCGGACTGATCGATTTGATCTCCGCCTGGGTCATCTGGCCGATCTTCTGTGCCAGCGTCATCTTTGAAAGCAGCTGCTGGACCCGCGTTTCCAGGGCCGGATCGGAGGCGATCGCGCTGCGGACCTGCGGCCAGTCATGCAGCGGGGACGTGCCCTGTGCGGCGAGGGTGGCAGGGACCAGCGCAGCAAGCAGGCCGGTGACGAGCAGGGTCTTGCGGGGAACATTCACGGACATCCATCTCCCAGATGAGGAACCACACGGCCAGGGGGCTGCGGCTGACAGCGTTGTCATATAAGTGCGCCCGTCAGCTGTCAACCGCCGCCGTCATGGCGTCGCGCAGGTGTCCTTGCGCCGTAACGGTCCGGCACACGGTTGGCTTTCCTGCTCACCGTCATTTGTGCTGCGCCGCGCCATGGCAAACCGGGCGGGGCATTGCACCATCGCCGCACGCGCGCGGCACCCCGCTGCCCCCATGGAGAACGACCTGCACCATGCGTAGTCGAATCGAGGATGTCGCTGCGGCGGCCGGGGTGTCCATCAAGACCGTATCGCGCGTACTCAACAACGAGCCCAACGTACGCGACGCCACCCAGGCCAGGGTGCGCGATGCCGTTGCGCGGCTTGGCTACAGGCCCAACCCGTCCGCGCGCAGCCTCGCGGGCCAGCGCTCTTACGCGCTCGCCCTTGCGTACAACAATCCCTCGCGCAACTACCTGATGGAGATCCAGAGCGGGATGCTCGAGGCCTGCCATGGCAACCACTACAACCTGCTGCTGGGGCCGGTGGGTGTGGGCCTGCATGCCCTGCCCGATCTCAGCGCGCTGTTCGAGAACTCGCGGCCCGACGGGGTCGTGCTGATTCCCCCGTTGAGCGACGATCCGGTAGTGCTGGCCTACCTGCAGGACAACGCGGTTCCCTTCGCCAGCATCGCGCCGCGCGATCCCGCTGGCGCCGTCGGCGTGCGCATGGACGAGACCACTGCCGTCGTCGAACTGATGCGCCACCTGATCGCGCTGGGCCATCGCCGCATCGGGCATATCAAGGGCCCGCGCGCGCATGGTGCCTGCCAGTGGCGCTACGCCGGCTACCGTGCCGCACTGCGCGAAGCCGGCATCGCCCATGACCCGGCGCTGGTGGTCAGTGGGCAGTTCTCGTTTGAATCCGGGATCCCGGCCGCGCACCGGCTGCTGGACCTGGAGCAGCCTCCCACTGCGATCTTCGCGGCCAACGATGACATGGCCGCCGCCGTGTACCGCGTGGCAGGTGGGCGGGGACTTCGCGTGCCGCGGGATCTGTCCGTCTGCGGCTTCGACGATACGCCTATCGCAAGCCACATCTTTCCCGCCCTGACCACGGTGCGGCAGCCCACCGCCGAAATGGGACGGCTGGCCACGCTGCAGCTGCTCGAGCGCATCCGCGCACCGGCAACGGGGCGGATGATCACGCTGGAACATGCCGTACTGGTGCGTGAGTCGACCGCCGCGCCGCATCGCCGTGCCCGCTGACGGCGCGGATTGTCGAGCGCTGTCAGCACGCGCCGGCACGGTTCTGCGCAGAACCTTTCTGCATCGCAGCACGAGTTGCTGTTTGGCCAAGCCGCACCGCTAACGCGTTGCGTTCGTCGTATGACATTGCAATTACAGGGCTTTGGCGGGATTGCCACCGCGCTGGGCCCGCGTGCGTCGCAACGCATGAAAACGTTTGTAGGCGCGAGCGCCATCGCGCTTTGTTGACAACGCTGTCAACGGCCCCCCAAATCGCTCCCGTCACGCAGTTGCCGCGTTCCAGCCGACATCAGACCCGCTGTTTCCGCACTCCCTGGGGAGGGATCGCAATGAGGAAGTACAAGGCCGTACCCCGCAAGACACTGCTCGCCTCTGCCCTGCTGATCGCCACCGGCGCACCCGCGTGGGCCCAGGATCCGGTGGCCCGCGAGCCCACCGCCGCGCCACTGCGCGACGCCGATCCAGCTACGTTGGACACCGTGCAGGTGACCGGTATCCGTGGCAGCCTGACCTCGTCGATGAACCTCAAGCGCGACAGCCAAGGCGTGGTTGACGGCATCGTGGCCGAAGACATCGGCAAGTTCCCGGATACCAACCTGGCCGAGTCACTGCAGCGCATCAGCGGCGTGTCCATCGATCGCACCTCCAGCGGCGAAGGCTCCAAGGTGACCGTGCGCGGCATCGGCCCGGACTACAACCTGGTGCTGTTCAACGGACGCCAGATGCCGGCCTCCAACCTGGGCAACGGGGGCGCCGGCCTGTCCGGTTCGCGTTCGTTCGACTTCGCCAACCTGGCCTCCGAATCGATCTCCGCCGTGGAGGTCTACAAGACCAGCCGAGCCGACAATCCGACCGGCGGCATCGGTGCGACCATCAACGTCAAGACGCTGCGCCCGCTGGACTCCGAACCGGTGGTCAGCGTCGGCATGAAGGCGGTCAACGACAGCTCCAACGACAACCTGCCGCGCACCCTGCAGGGGTCTGACCTCACCGGTGAGCTGTCCGGCATCTTCAGCAACACCTACGCCGACGGACGCTTCGGCGTCATGCTCAGCGCCAGCCACCAGGAGCGTGATTCCGGCTTCAACCAGGCGACCGTGGCCGAAGGCTGGGCGACGCTGGCAGGCGACAACACCACGGACTGGCGTGCCCTGCCGCAGCCCGGCCAGGGCTATTCCGACCGCATCCAGAACCGTCCCGGCGCCGATGACATCTACGGCCGCCCGCAGAACACCGCCTACAACGTCAACGGCGTGCAGCGCCAGCGCACCAACGGCCAGGCCACGTTCCAGTGGAAGCCGGCCGACAACGTGACCACGACGCTGGATTACACCTTCGTCGAAAACAAGGTGCAGCAGCAACGCAGCGAACTGTCGGTGTGGTTCAACTACG
>JAZBLM010000125.1:0-9191 GCA_037033225.1 Pseudomonadota bacterium | reverse complement strand
GCGGCATCACCCGCGAAGGCCAGGTCAAGCACCCCGGCGACCGCTTCGAGAAGGACGACCGCAGCGCGGTGACCGATCGCCGTCGCTGGCTGCTGGGCTTCAGCAACCAGGACAAGCTGGCGGTCTACGAGAAAGAGGCGCAGGAACTGGCCCGGCGCATCGCCAGCTGTGATGAGGACGTGGCCCGCCTGCGCGCCCAGCGCGACCTGGACAACGAGCGCCGGCTGGCCTGCCACCAGCTGGTCGGGATCAGCTGGAACGAGATCGACCTGGAAACCCCGCAGCAGCGCCTGGCCGACCTCGACGCCACGCTGCGCGATCTGCGCGAAGGCAACGCCGACCTGGAACAGCTCGCGCGCCAGATCGATGCCACGCGTGCTGACATCGAGCAGGCGCGACGGACTTACGAGGACACCCGGGTCGAACGCGGCCAGCTGGTCAAGGAGCGCGACCGGCTCGACCGGGCGCGCCAGCAGAGTCGTGCCCTGGTGCTGCCGGCACTGGGCGCCACCCAGGAGGCCGGGCTGCAGGAGCGGCTGCAGGCGTTCGGTGCGCTCAGCCTGGAAACCCTGGAAGCCCACATGCGCCAGGTCAGCAACGCACTGAACGAGTCGCTGTCCTCCTCCCAGCAGGAGGTCAACCGGGTCGAAAACCAGCTGCTGGGCTGCTTCCGCCGCTTCATCCAGGGATGGCCGGAAGAGTCCGGCGATTTCACCGTATCGGTGGCGTCAGCCGACGACTTCCTGGCGCGGCTTGAACGCCTGGAACGCGATGGCCTGCCGCAGCACGAAGAACGCTTCTTCGACCTGCTGCAGAACCAGAGCAAGAACAACCTCCTGGCCCTGCAGCGACACAGCGCCGAAGCGCGCAAGTCGATCGGCCAGCGGCTGGACGAAGTCAACGCCAGCCTGGAGCAGGTGCCGTTCAACCGGGGCACCCTGCTCACCATCGAGCTCAGCGACCGGCGGCTGCCGGAGGTGCTGGAGTTCCACCAGCACCTGCGCGAGGTCCTGTCGCAGCAGCAGACCGACCAGCGTGAGCTGGCCGAGGCGCAGTTCGCCGTGCTGCGCCAGCTGGTGACCCGGTTGGGCTCGGCCGAGGGCGAGGACAAGCGTTGGCGCGAACTGGTGCTGGACGTGCGCACGCACGTGGAGTTCATCGGCGTGGAGCTGGATGCCGCCACCCGCCAGCAGGTCGAGATCTATCGCAGTGGCGCAGGCAAGTCCGGCGGCCAGCGGCAGAAGCTGGCCACCACCTGCCTGGCCGCCGCGCTGCGTTACCAGCTCGGGGGGGCGGATGGACAGTTGCCCAGCTACGCCGCCGTGGTGCTCGACGAAGCCTTCGACAAGGCCGACAACGAGTTCACCGCGCTGGCGATGAACATCTTCGACAACTTCGGTTTCCAGATGGTGGTCGCCACGCCGCTGAAGTCGGTGATGACGCTGGAGCCTTTCATCGGCGGCGCCTGCTTCGTCGAGATCAGCGGCCGCCATGACTCCGGCGTTCTGCTGATCGAATACGACGAGGACGGCAAGCGGCTGAAGTTGCCCGAACGCACCCGCCAGCAGGCGGATGAGCCCGAGTCCGCCGACGCCTGAGCGTGACGGCATCGGTCGATCGCGGCTGATACGGAGTCACGGCCAGCGGCCGTCACTCCCCGCACGGCTGGCAGCGCCGCGCCGTGTCGGGGGTTCAGGCGAACGTATCCCAGCCCATCCGCGCGATCAGCACGACCACCAGCACCACGAACAGTTTGCGGATGAACGGCGTGCCGCCACGCAGCGCCAGGCGCGTGCCCACGACCGAGCCGACGATGTTGGCCACGGCCATCGGCACCGCGAACAGCAGCAGGATGTTGCCGGTGGGCACGAAGAAAGCCAGGGCCGCGAAGTTGGTCGACAGGTTCACGACCTTGGATGCCGCCGACGCGCGCAGGAAGTCCAGGCCGAAGAAGCGCACGAACAGGAAGATCAGGAAGCTGCCGGTACCCGGCCCGAAGAAACCGTCGTAGAACCCGATCGCCGCACCGATGGCCAGCGCGATCAGCAGTTCCCGGCGACCGACCTCGCGCGGTCGGTGCAGCGCGCCGAAATCCTTCTTCCACAGCGTGTAGGCCAGCATTGCGATCAGCAGCACCAGCACCAGTGGGCGCACCGCATCCTTGGGCAGCAGGCTGACCGCCGTCGCCCCCAGGAACGAGAACACGAACGCGGTGGCCGCCGCGAACAGCACCGGTCGCCAGGGGAAGCGTACATTGCGTGCATAGCGCCACGCCGCCGCGCCGGTACCAAAGGCCGAACTGAACTTGTTGGTGCCGAACAGCATCGCCGGCGGCTGCTGCGGCAGCACCGTGAACAGGCCGGGCAGCTGCACCAGTCCACCACCGCCGACGGCGGCATCGACCAGGCCGGCGATGAACGCGATGGCCACTAGCCACCACAACTCGGGGGGAATCATGTCCAGCACGGCGCGCGCCTGCAATGGGGGGCAACAGGATACGCCCAACCGTCAGGCCTGGTGCCGGCGCACCCGTGCGAAACTCCGCGCATGAGTACAACACGCCCCGAACGCTGCCCCTGTGACACCGGCAGGCCCTACGCCGACTGCTGCGCCGCCCTGCACGAGGGTGGCCCCGCGCCCGATGCAGTGGCCCTGATGCGTTCGCGCTATAGCGCGTACGTCCTGCAAAGGACGGACTATCTGCTGTCCAGCTGGCATCCCGAGACCCGTCCCGGGTCGCTGTCGCTGGCCGAGGCGCCAGGCCAGCGCACGCAGTGGCTGGGCCTGACCGTGCATGAGCACCGCGCCGACGGTGATCGCGCGCAGGTGAAGTTCACCGCGCGGTACCGGATCGGAGGGGGCAGCGCGGTCAGGATGAACGAGCACAGCCGCTTCGTCCGGGTAGACGGACACTGGTACTACCTCGACGCCGTCTGAGCGGGGGCACGGTGGAAGCGCGTTCAGCGTGCTTGGCTGCCACCCGATGACATCGTCCTCACTGTCCCTGCGTAAAGCTCGACGGGGTGAATACCCAGCTCGCCAGCGCATCGCGCACGCCGTCCCGCCACGCCCGGTTGGGCGAACACTTCGCCCACGTGCGCCAGCGCAGTCTTGCCCTGGCCGCGCCGCTGAGCGCGGAGGATGCCATGGTGCAGAGCATGGCCGATGCCAGTCCTGCCAAATGGCATCTTGCCCACACTACGTGGTTCTTCGAGCGCTTCGTGCTGGGCACGCAGCCGGGCTACCAGCCCCGCCAGCCCCAATGGCATTTCCTGTTCAACAGCTACTACGAAACCATCGGCCCGGCGCATGCGCGTCCGCAGCGCGGCCTTCTTTCGCGGCCCAGCCTGGACCAGGTCTACGACTACCGCCAGGACGTGGACGCCAAAGTGCTGCAGCTGCTCCACGATGAAACGCTGGACGCAGAGACACTCGATCACCTCGAACTGGGGCTGCAGCATGAGCAGCAGCACCAGGAGCTGCTGCTGACCGACATCAAGCACGCGTTGTGGAGCAATCCGCTGCAGCCGGCCTACCGCGAAGACCTCCAGCCGGGTTCGGGCTGCACGGCACCGCTGCAGTGGATGGAGAGTCCGGAACGCATCGCCTGGATCGGCGCTCCGGCGTGGCCGGCGAATGACGCGTTCGCGTATGACAATGAATCGCCGCGCCATCGCGTCCTGGTGCCCGCCCATGCTCTGGCCAGCCGTCCGGCCAACAACGCCGAGTTCGCTGCGTTCATTGCCGATGGCGGCTACCGCCAGGTTCAGCTGTGGATGAGCGAGGGCTGGGCGTTGAACCAGGCCCAGCGATGGAGCCATCCGCTGTACTGGGATGATGGCCTGGAGCGCGAGTACACCCTGGCGGGCTGGCGCGAGCTGGATCCGGATGCGCCGGTCTGCCACATCAGCTATTACGAAGCCGACGCCTACGCGCGGTGGGCCGGCGCCCGCCTGCCCACCGAGTTCGAATGGGAAGCACTGGCCAGCCAGCAGCCGCTGCACGGTCACTTCGCCGATGATGACCATCTGCACCCCCGCGGCCCTGCTGGAGACGGTCTGCAGCAGCTGCATGGCGACGTCTGGGAATGGACCAGCAGTGCGTATGGCCCGTATCCGGGCTTCGAGACCTTTCCCGGCAGCCTGGGGGAATACAACGGCAAGTTCATGTGCGGCCAGTGGATCCTGCGGGGCGGCAGCTGTGCCACCCCCCGCGGCCACGTCCGTGCCAGTTACCGAAACTTCTTCGATCCCTCCGCACGCTGGCAGTTTTCCGGCGTGCGCTTGGCAAAGGCGCTTTGATGAGTACCGTACATGCAGCGCGGCAGGCGCTGACCGATCTCACCCCCAGCCGCGAGCGCGTCCTGGCCGACACCCTCGCAGGCCTGTCCGCGCAGCCGCGCCGGTTGCCCTCGAAATATTTCTACGACGCCGCTGGGTCAGCGCTGTTCGAGCAGATCACCCGCACGCCGGAGTACTACCCCACGCGCACCGAACTGGCGCTGCTGGAGCAGTCGCTGCCGCGCATCGCCGCACTCGTCGGCCCACGCGTGCATGTGGTTGAACTGGGCAGCGGCAGTGGCCGCAAGACGGCGTTGCTGCTGCAGGCGCTCGACGCCCCGGTCGCCTACACGCCCATCGAGATCTCGCGTGCCGCCCTGCTGGCCAGCATCGATCACCTCGCGCCAGCCCTGCCGGACATCGAGATGCTGCCGGTCTGCGCCGACTTCACCCAGCCGGTCGAGGTGCCCGACGCCGAGGACGAGGCCACGCGTCGCCTGCTGTTCTTCCCCGGATCCACGCTGGGCAACTTCGATCACGACGAAGCCGTGACGCTGCTGCGTGCCATGCGCCAGACCATGGGCGAAGACGGCCTGGCGCTGGTCGGCATCGACCTGCACAAGGACACGGCAACGCTGGAAGCGGCCTACAACGATGCCGCCGGCGTCACTGCGGCGTTCACCCTGAACCTGCTCAAGCGCCTTAACCAGCAGGTCGGCAGTGACTTCGACCTGCAGGCGTTCCACCATCGCGCACGGTACAGCGTTCCCCGCCTGCGCATTGAAACCCAGCTGGTCAGTGACCGCGCGCAGGATGTCACGGTGGAGGGGCAGCGCTTCCACTTCGAGCCCGGCGATGCGATCCAGGTCGAGTACAGCCACAAGTACACCACCGAAAGCTTCCAGCAGCTGCTCGACGCCGCAGCCCTGCAGATCTGCGAACAGTGGGATACGCAGGCGCCGGCCCCGGCATTCGGGCTGCGCCTGCTGCGTCGCCGCTGACGCCGGGGTTCGGGCCACGCCTGCGCCGTCGCCGCTGACTTCGGGATTCGGACTGTGCCTGCGCCGTCGCCGCTGACTTCGGCATTCGGGCTGCGCCTGCGTGGTCGCCGCTGACTTCGGTAGAGTCGACCCATGGTCGACTGCCTGGTCGACTGCCTGGTCATCTATGATGGCAATGCCCTGGAGGCACGGAGGACCGCCATGACCCCACGCATTCTGAGCCTGCTCGCCCTCCTGGGGGGCATGCTGGCTCCCGGCGCGCCCATATCCGCGCAGCCGGCCACCGCGCCGACGATGCCAGTTGCGCAGCGGCCCGATCCTGCCTTCCAGGCCTGCCTGAGCGTCCTCCAGGCAGGCGCAACGAAACAGGGCATCGCGCCGGCGCGTTTCGACGCCATCATGGAGGGCGTGGTCCCGGATCCTTCCGTGCTCGACCTGCTCGACGCACAGCCCGAATTCACCACTCCCATCTGGGACTACCTCGCCGCGCTGGTGGACGAGCAGCGCGTTGACGATGGCCGTGCCATGCGGGCACAGCACCGGGCCTTGCTGCAGCAGGTCAGCGCCGACCATGGCGTAGACGAGGCCACCATCGTGGCCGTGTGGGGCGTGGAAAGCGACTATGGGCGCGTCTTCGGCAAACGGCCGTTGCTGCAGTCGCTGGCCACGCTCTCCTGCGCCGGGCGCCGCCAGGCCTTCTTCCGCGGCGAGCTGGGCGCGCTGCTGAAGCTGATTGACCGTGGCGACCTGCAGGCCGAAGGGCTGACGGGCTCATGGGCCGGTGCCTTCGGGCACACGCAGTTCATGCCCAGCACCTATGCGCGGATCGCCGTCGACGGAGATGGTGACGGCCGCCGCGACCTGGTGGCGAGTGTCCCCGATGCGCTGGCGTCGACCGCGAACTATCTCAAGCGTGCAGGCTGGCGAACGGGGGAGCCGTGGGGCGTGGAGGTGCGCGTCCCCGCCGGCTTCAACGCGACGAAGGCCGGTCGCACCCAGCGGCGCGGCCTGGCCGAGTGGAACGCGATGGGCGTAACCACGCTGCAGGGCACGCCGGTCGCGCCGCAGGGTCTGCCGGCAGACGCGCGTGCCGCGCTGTTGCTGCCGGCGGGCACGGCGGGCCCGGCCCTGTTGGTGTTCCGCAACTACGATGCGATCTACAGTTACAACGCCGCTGAAAGCTATGCCCTGGCCATTGCCACCTTGGCTGATCGGCTGCGTGGCGGCACCGGTCTGGTCGCCGCCTGGCCAACCGATGATCCCGGGCTGGGCCGACGTGAGCGCCGCCAGTTGCAGGAACTGCTGGTCGCCCGGGGACACGACATCGGGGCCGTCGACGGCATGATCGGCACCGCCAGCCGCCGCGCCATCCAGGCCGAACAGGCGCGGTTGGGCTGGAGCCCCACTGACGGTCGCGCCGGTCGCCGTATCCTGCAGGCGCTGCAGTCCGGGCCGGCCGCGGCGGCCACGCCGGCGCCGACGCGTTTTTCCCTTCCTTCCAACCACACCGCGCTGGTGCAGTCACCGGCGCTGCGGAGTGCTTCGACCGTGCAACAGATACAGGGCGTCACCAGCGGAAAGTTCCAAGGGCTGGACGCCTGGCTCATCGACACGCCGCAGGCGAGCGCGGCCATCAGCGTGTTCGGCGGCCAGCTGCTGTCCTTCGTCCCCAAGGGAGGCACGGACGTGATGTGGCTGTCGCCGCAGCGGGCGGCACTGCCGACGCCGATCCGCGGCGGCAGTCCGGTGTGCTGGCCGTACTTCGGACGCCAGGGCCAGGGCAACGACGTGCCGGCGCATGGGTTCGTCCGCACCCTGCCATGGGAAATGGAGCAGGCCGTACGTCGCGGGGACGGCAGCATCGAGCTGACCCTTGCGCCGCCGGTGCTGGAGTCGCTGGCCCTGCGGCTGAAGATGGTGGTGGTGGTCGGTGCCACCCTCAGCCAGCAGCTGATCACCGAGAACCCCGGCCCGGCTCCCGTGGCGATCACCCAGGCCCTGCACAATTACTTCCGCGTCGGCGATGCCATGCAGGTCGACGTGGAGGGCGTTGATGGGCTCGACTACCTGGACAAGTACGAGAATTACGCGCAGCCGCGGCGCCAGCAGGGCCCGTGGACCCTGCGCGATCCGCGCGATCCCGGCCGCAGCGACCGCATCTACACCGGCGCGGGCGGCCGTTACGTGCTGCGCGACCCCGTGATGAAGCGGCGCATCATCCTGGAAACCCAGGGCAGCCGCGCGCTGGTGGCCTGGAACCCCGGTGCCGAGGCAGCCGCGAAAATGGCCGACGTAGGGCAGGGCTGGCGTGACTATGTGTGCCTGGAAGCCGCCAACGCCGGCCCGGACGTCGTGACCGTGCCCCCGGGTGGCCGCCATGTCCTGCAGCAGACACTCTCGCTGCAACCGCTGTAATGCCGGGCTGCAATGGCGGATGCAGTGCCGGCTTCAGCCGGCACTCCCCGACACCGTCTTTCGCCCTGCTATCCACCCGGCGTCGCGCGTGGCCGCAGCACCAGCAGCGTCACCGCGCCGGCCACCAGGCCCCAGAACGCCGAGCCGATACCTGCCAGTGACATGCCCGATGCGGTCACCAGGAACGTCACCAGCGCCGCTTCGCGATCGCGTTCCAGCGCCAATGCGGTAGCCAGGCTGTTGCCGATCGTGCCGAACAATGCGATGCCGGCCACGCAGGCCACCAGCTCCCTGGGGAAGGCGGCGAACACCGCCGCTACCGTGGCACCGAAAATACCGACCACAAGATAGAAGCCCCCGGCTGCCATGGCCGCGGTGTAGCGCCGGCCGGGATCCTCATGTGCCTCACGACCCATGCAGATCGCGGCGGTGATCGCCGCCAGGTTCAGCGCGAACGCGCCAAAGGGTGCCAACACTGCATTGACCACGCCGATCCAGCCGACCACCGGCGAGATCGGCGCCTCGTAGCCCGAGGCACGGATGACCGCAACGCCGGGAATATTCTGCGAGGCCATGGTCACCACGAACAGCGGCAGCGCAACGCTGGCCACCGCTGCCCAGCTGAGCCGTGGGGTGGTCCACACCGGCAGCGCCAGCTTCAGCGCCATACCGTGGAAATGCAGATCGCCGTTGGAGAGTGCAACCGCGACGCCGACCATCAGCGTGGCGATCACTGCATAGCGTGGCAGCAGGCGTCGCGCCAGCAGCCAGCTGGAGAACATCGCCAGTCCAAGCACTGCCTGTGTCTGCAGGGAGACGAATACCTCCAGACCGAACCGCAGCAGCACACCGGCCAGCATCCCCGCGGCCAGCGCCATCGGAACGCGTTGCATCACCTTGGCGAAGACGCCGGAGAACCCGAGCACCGCGCCCATCATCGCAGCCAGCAGGAAGGCACCGGTGGCCTCGGCCAGGCCGACCCCTCCGGCACCCACTACCAGCATGGCCGCACCGGGGGTGGACCAGGCGGTCACCACCGGTATGCGGTAACGCAGTGACAGGCCGATGCAGGTGATGCCCATGCCCAGCCCGAGGGCCCACATCCATGAAGCGATCTCCTGCTGGTCCGCACCGACGGCCTGCGCCGCCTGGAACACGATCACCGCCGAACTGGCGAATCCCACCAGTACGGTGATGAAGCCGGCGACCACGGCGGGGAAGGAGAGATCGCGCCACCATGGGCGCCTGACGACAGCCTGCATTGCAATGGAGCTCCAGAAGGGAGGCCTCCATTGATAACGTGTCGGACGGACCAGCGGAAGGCAGGGCACAGACACTGTCATCAAAATGAAAAAAGAGGTTGACGCGGCCGTCAGGATCCTTACAATTCGCTCCCTCGCTGCAACGCAACGATTTCTCCGGAAATCACGCGGAAACAGCACGCCACCACCGCCGAACGATTTCATCGAACGAAGGTGTTGACGGACTGAAAAAG
>JAZBLM010000124.1:0-9232 GCA_037033225.1 Pseudomonadota bacterium | reverse complement strand
CGTCGCCGCCAGGGCCGGCTCTACAGATCGCCGCCGCGCCGGGGGCGACCGCAGCGCCAGTTGCGCCGCCTGCGCCCGCCTCGCCGCCCACGGCAGGGGGCGGTAGCCTGCTGCTGCCGGTGCAGGGCATCGCGCCATCGCAGCTGCAGGACACGTTCACCGATGCGCGCAGCGAAGGACGCGTGCACGATGCCATCGACATCATGGCCGCTGAAGGCACGCCGGTCCTCGCCGTCGCCGACGGCCATGTCGAGAAGCTGTTCGACAGCGAGCGGGGCGGCCTCACCGTCTACCAGTTCGATCCGGACGGTGTGCACTGCTATTACTACGCGCACCTGCAGCGCTACGCAGAGGGCCTTGCCGAGAAAAAGCAGATCAAGCGCGGGGAGATCATCGGCTACGTGGGCAGCACGGGCAATGCCGATCCAGCAGCGCCGCACCTGCATTTCGAAGTCCACGTGCTGGAGCCGGAAAAGCAATGGTGGAAGGGAAAGTCGATCAATCCGTATCCCCTGCTCACGGGCAAGTGAGCGCAGCAGGCAGCCTCCGCGCCGCCTGCCCGCTGCGCTCGCCGGACAGCGTTGGGCGGCGCTGCCCGGGCGACGCCAGCCTTACACCCTCAGCTCGCCGTTGTCCTCGCCGTCCCACCACGTGATGCGCGACGCGCGGACGTGCAACAGCACCAGCCCGGGCGTGTCGATGCCCTGCTCGAACCAGCGCTCCAGGTCATCGACCCAGTGCTCGGCGAAGCTCGCCTTGTCGGTGTGGATATGGCAATGCCCCTGTACCGCGACGAAGATCGGCGGCTTGCCGAGCAGCGACTTGGAACCGGTAAAGGACAATCCGACCTTCGGGTCACGGCGGATGTCGGCCACCATGCGGGTGCTCTCGTAGGTGAAGAACCAGCTGTCGCCGTCGTAGTCCACGTCCCCGTTGTTGCTCATCGGCCGCGCGGCCTGCTCGCCGCCTTCGGTGGTGGTCTGCAGCATGACAAAGTCGATATCGGCCATCTTTTTGGCCAGGTCCTGCAGGGTGTAAGTGGTCATGAGGCGTTCTCGGTGGCAGGTACTGCCGAGCTTGGCCCCTGCACCGTGATCCATGCGTGCAGGGCGTGGTCGCCGTCGAAGGCTCAACGCGAGCAGTACCACGCCCGGGAGCGCCAGCACTCCGGAAAGGACGCAGGGAAAGAAGAATATCCACAGGCGTCCGCACCCAGGGTGGGAGACCTTCCATAGACGCACCACGCAACCTTCAGCCACTTGGGCATGACCTTGTCTCCGTCCAACGGTCAGCCATCATGAAGGCGCTTCGAAGTCCGGGCCATGGGCTGACACGTCGCGCGTGCAGAACGAAGAAGGGCGCGACGACCCTTGGTCATCGCGCCCTTCAAGCCGGACGGTGAGGTCCACGGCCTTCGCCTGACGGCCGTGTCACGTATCCGGTCCAGCGTCGCCCTTCGATCAGGCGAACGGGTCCTGCAGCACCATGGTGTGGTCACGGTCCGGACCGGTCGAGACGATGCTGATCGGGCACCCGGCCAGCTCTTCGAGCGAACGCAGGTAGGCGCGTGCAGCTGGCGGCAGATCGTCCCAGTGGGTGATGCCGTGGGTGTTCTCGGTCCAACCCGGGAACTCGAGGTACACCGGCGTGCACTCTTCCCAGCCCTGGCCGTCCAGCGGCGCGTATTCGGTGCGCTTGCCGCGGTATTCGTAGGCGATGCAGATCTTCAGCTTCTCCATGCCATCGAGCACGTCCAGCTTGGTGATGCACAGCCCACTGATGCCGTTGATCGCCACCGCGCGCTTCAGCGCCACGATGTCCATCCAGCCGCAGCGACGCGGGCGACCGGTAGACGCACCGTACTCGGCGCCGCGGTCACGGATGCCCTGGCCGATCTCGTCGTCCAGTTCGGTCGGGAAGGGGCCACCGCCGACGCGGGTCGCGTAGGCCTTGGCGATGCCAAGCACGTAATCGATGGAGTCGGCACCCACGCCGGCGCCGGCCAGCGCACCGCCCACCGTGGTGTTGGAGCTGGTGACGTAGGGGTACGTGCCGTGGTCGATATCCAGCAGCGCACCCTGCGCGCCTTCGAACAGCACGCGCTTGCCCTGCTTGCGCAGGTCATGCAGGATGCCGGCCACGTCGGACTTCATCGGCTGCACGTACTCGCCGAACGCCAGCGCTTCGTCGAAGGTCTGCTGGAAGTCGACCGCATCGGTGCCGAGGTACTTGGTCAGCACGAAGTTGTGGTAATCCAGCGCCGTGCGCAGCAGCTCCTCCAGCTGGGCCGGGTAATGCAGGTCGGCGATGCGGATGCCGCGACGGGCCACCTTGTCTTCGTAGGCCGGGCCGATGCCCCGACCCGTGGTGCCGATCGCCTTTCCGCCCGCCGCGCGCTCGCGCGCCTGGTCCAGGGCGATGTGGTACGGCATGATCAACGGGGCCGCCGGGGAGATCTTCAGGCGCGAACGCACTTCCACGCCGGAGGTTTCCAGCTCGGCGATTTCCTTCTGCAGCGCGGCCGGCGAGATCACCACGCCATTGCCGATCAGGCACAGCGCATCAGCGCGCAGGATGCCGGAGGGAATGAGGTGCAGGACGGTCTTCTTGCCATTGATGACCAGCGTATGGCCGGCGTTATGGCCGCCCTGGAAACGTACTACGGCACCGATTTCCTCGGTGAGCAGATCGACGATCTTGCCCTTGCCTTCATCGCCCCACTGGGCACCAAGCACTACGACAGACTGACCCATGACGGGCTCCTCGAATTGTGTGCGGCCATCGGGGCCGCGGACGGTTGAACCGGGGCAGGCCTGGCCGGCGCGGGTTGGCGACTCCAACGGGGAGGCGCCGGCGACGGAGGGGCCGGACACGGAAAAAGCCGAACGGGAGGCCCGTCCGGCTTTTGTGCATTATCCGGGTTTCGCGGGCCGGCGGCTACCGCCGCCGCCGGCCTGTTCAGATCACATGCCGATAGGGCGCAGCGGGGCGCGGCTCGCAGTCGAACGCACGCTCGAAGCCGTCGACCATCGCGACCAGTTCTGCCCGCAGCGGGCCCGGCAGATGGCTGGAATCGAGGGTGGCGGCCAACTGGCCGCGGGTCAGCGTGGCCGCATGGGTCTGCACGCAGGCAGTGAAAAAGGCGCGGTCATCGAACACCCTGCCCTCGCGTTGCGCTTCTGCGCGGCCGGCGCGGTAAGCCGCGCTGATGCCGCGCAGGTCCGCGAGCGCCTCGTCCTGGATGCGGGCTGGATCGGCGCGCAGCCCGTCCAGCTGCAGATCGCCGACCCGCTGGCCGGCGGCGGCCAGGTGGGCCGCCATCAGCGCCTGCCCTGGGTCGGTCAGGCCGCTGACATCGGCCAGCAGGTGGCCGACCTCATGCCCCAGGATGGCTCCTATCCGGCCCCAGGCCGCCTCGCGTTGCGTGCCGGCACTGTCGGCGAGCAGCCGCAGCAGGGAAAGTGACATCCGGACCTGCAGAGTGCGCTGGTTCGCGCTGGCGTCGAGCCGGTGGGCACTGGCCTGCGTGGATGCGGTGTCCACGGTGCCGGCATTGAGGTTGTCGACCAACCGGCGCAGCGCATGCTGGCGCAGTGCCTGCAGATTGGCCGAAAGGCTCTGGATGGGCGACGTGCCGCCCCAGCCATCGGGGTCGCCCTCCATCGAGACCGTCAGTGTTGCGCCGGAAAGCACGTCGGTGCACCGCTGGCGGTCGTCGGCTGGCAACGCCGACGCGTCGATGTCGTCCAGGAACATCTGGCGGACCCCTTCGAACATGACCTCTGCCTCGGTGCGCTGCAGCGCGGCCTCGCCGCGGTCATTCACCGCGGCGACGTAGCACGCCGAGACTGCGCCGCTGGCCACGTCCGGGCGGTCCAGCTGATCGAGCAGCCAGCTGGGGCTGCGCACATGCTCCACCTCTTCGCGCATGTTGCGCGCCTCCTGCAGGCGCAGGTAGGCCTGCCAGTCCGCGACGTCATGCTGTCGCAGCAATCCGGCCAGTGCAGCGAAGAAACCCGTGGTCACGTGCACCCGGGTGCTGTCGGCAAGGCCGAGTGCACGCCAGGCGCGCTCCCAGGGGAAGTCGGGGACGGCGGCCCGCACGGACGCGAGATCGTGCTCGTCGAAGTCGGCTGACGCGCCGGCAAGGTGCTGTTCCATCGCCCACACGACCGGCGCCTGACGGCGGGCGGCATCGCGGTCCAGTCCGGTGTGCTCGAGCAGTGCGCCCATCTGCTGCAGTTGGTCGGTGACCTTCGGATCATCGGCCGGCAGCGCGTACAGCGCGCGGTCCCCGGCGGGCAGCAGGCCCAGGTTGGCGGCCAGCACGCCCATGCCCCATATCCCGTAGAGCGCCACGACCGACTCGCCTGCGGCTGCGGCCTGCGTGCAGATATGCCGTTCAACGTCATCCATCCCGGCCAAGGCGTCGATCGCCCTGGCACGTGGTTTGAACGCGTCCCACCCCGTGACGACCGGGTGCATGCCACTGGCCCAGGTATCGGCCAGCGCGCGCGCGGCACCCGTTGGTGAACCGGGCGCTGCCGACACCGCCGCGATGATCGTCTCGTGCAGGGCCCGCTGGCCCTGTTCGAACAGGCTGGGCGGCACCTCGCGCGGTGGGTGGGCGATCTGCCACAGGCCGTTCAACGCCAGGTCGGGATGGGTGCAGGGGTCGGCGAACCAGGCCTGCAGCGCGTGATTGGCCATGCCCAGCAGCCCCGACTCGGCCAGGATTTCCGCCTCGATGGCCGGCGAGGTGGTGATCTCGAAGACCTCGGGGCCCAGGAAGGCATGCCTGCCCTGGTCCGTCCACGTGGCGCGGCGCGGATTGATCGCCGACGAAACGGGCTGGCCGGCCAGTAGCAGGAGCGTAGCGAACTGCAGGGGCGTCGCCGCGCGCCAGGGGCTCGGTCCGGTCCCCGCCTCTACACGCTGGCCTGGACTGACGGGCAGGTGCAGGTCGAGCGGCGCGTTGCCCAGTCGCGCCGGCACCGGGCATGCCCGCTGCCGGGCCGCAGAACGCGTCGCGGGCCCCCTCTGGGCACGTCGCGCAAGGTGGGCTTCATGACGGCGGGTCGCCTGCACGGACTGCAGCGGGTCGATCGGCATGGCACACCTCGTCGCGACGTAGCGGGCGGTGATCCCACCCTAACGCCGGCGTACTACCAGATAACGCTCGGATTGCGGGGCCCGCAGGCGCGGTCAGTGCCGCGCCCACCACAGCAGGCTGAGCCCGGCCAGCAGCACCAGTCCGCCGAAGCTGCGCAGCGCGGGACCTGGAAGGTCCAGCAGGCGCTCGGCCATGCGTTTCCACGCCAATGGCGCGGCGAACAGCAGCAATCCTTCCAGCACCGCCACCAGGCACAGCGCGGCAAACAGGTCTTTCACTTGGAGACTCCGGCATGACGGACGGGGCCCGGACATGCCGGGCCCCGTTGCATACGATGGCGACGACCTCAGCGGTCGGACTTCAGGTACTGCAGGAACGGATCATCCTTGTCCAGCACGATCACACCGTTGCCGTCGGAGAGCGACTTGCGGTACGCCTCCAGGCTGCGGGTGAACGCGAAGAACGCCGGATCCGCCGAACCCGCCTGGCCATAGATGCGGGTGGCATCGGCATCACCCTCACCGCGCAGGCGCTGCGCATCGCGCTCGGCCTGGGCCACCAGAACGGTTGCTTCGCGATCGGCCTGGGCCCGGATGGTCAGCGACTGCTCCTCGCCTTCCGCCCGCAGCTTGGCCGCTTCCTGCTTGCGCTGGGCGCGCATGCGTTCGTAAACATCGTTGATCACCTGGCTGTCGGTCGGCAGGTCGATCTGCTTGATGCGCAGGTCGATGATCTGCATGCCCAGGCCTTTGACGGCCTCGTTGATGCCAGTCAGCTGATCGGCGATCAGCTCGCTGCGGTCACCGGACACCAGCTCGGTCAGCGAACGCGAGTTGATCTGGTTGCGCAGTGAATCGGTGATGATCGGCGCCAGGCGCGCATTGGCCACCCGGGTGTCACCGCCGGTCGCGCGGAAGTAATCGGCGACATTGGAAATGTAGCCGATGGCGAAGAAGTCGACGCTGACATCCTTCTGCTCGGCCGTGAAGTAGCGTGCCGGCGCGGTATCGAGCACCTGGAAGCGGCGATCGAACACGCGCACCGATTCCACCAGCGGCACCTTGAAATGCAGGCCCGGCTTGATGTCAGCACGTACCACGCGGCCGAGGTTCAGCACCATGCCGGTCTGATCCTCGCGCACCACGAACACCGACCCCAGCAGGCCGAACAGGATCACGACCGCCAGGCCGATCCACAGTGAACTCCTCATTGGCTGCCCTCCTCTCGGCCGCTCGGTCGACCCGCCGGGCGGCCGGTCGGGCGACCGGCATCACGCGGGGTGGATGTCGCACTGCCGGTCACGGCAGGCAACACGACATCCGGATTGGACAGCGGCAACTGCGCGGCACCCGCCGGACGCGTTTCTCCCGGGAACGGGACATACAGCACCTGACGGCTGTCGCCGCCGATCACCTTGCGGTTCTCCGCCAGCACCTGTTCGACCGTTTCCAGCCACAAACGCTTGCGGGTCACCTCGGGGGCGTTCTTGTACTGCTGCTGCAGCAGGGTGAAGCGCTCGGCATCACCCTCGGCGCGCGAGACCACCGCCGCCTTGTAGCCTTCTGCGGTAGTGCGGGTGCGGGCAGACTGGCCGCGCGCTTCCGGGACTACCTTGGCCGCATAGGCCTGCGCTTCGTTGATCAACCGCTCCTTGACCTGCTGGGCACCGTTGACCTCGTCGAAGGCCGGCTTCACTTCCTCCGGCGGACGTGCATCGGGCAGGGTCAGGCCGGTCACGGTGACACCGGTGCGGTAGGCACCAAGCAGCGTCTGCAGGCGCGTTTCGGCCGCCGTCGCCAGCGGACCCCGGTTGTTGAGCACCGAGTTCAGGTCGGCGCGGCCGACTTCCTCGCGCACCGCGCTCTGCGAGGACTGCTCCAGCACCTGGTTGGCATCGAAGGTGCCGAACAGGAACAGGCGCGGATCATCGATGCGGTACTGCACGTTGAGCGAGACGTTGACGATGTTCTCGTCGCGGGTCAGCACCGGGACCGAAACCGAAAACGTCTTGATCTCCGTGGCGTTGACCTTGGTCACCGACTCGATCGGCCAGGGCAGCTTGAAGTTGGGACCCGGCTGCAGGATGCGCGAGAACTGGCCGAACCGCAGGACCACGCCCCGCTGCTGTTCGCCGATCAGCTGGAAACTGGAAAACAGCACCAGCAGCACCGCCGCGATCACGATCCAGCGCACGATGCCGCCGTCGAACATGTCTTTCAACGGCCCCGGGAACCCACCCCAGCCACCACCGAATCCGCCGCCGCGGGGCTTGGAAGGCCCCCGCCGGTTGTCGTCGGGACGTTGTCCGTCCCTGTTGCCGCCGGGTGTATTCCAGGCCATGCACGCTCCATCTGAATTGGGCCGCGCCACGGGCCCTTCCCGTGACACCAGCCTTGTACCGGTTTCCCTGATTCTACAAGATGGGGCGGATGAGATGGATTGGAAGGGGTAAGGTGACGTTTCCCCGTCAGCGAGCGTTGCAATGGCCCTGCCTTCGACCTTCACCGCCTTCCGCATCCACCGCGATCCGGACGGTCACCGCAGCGGACTGGAACCGATGCAGGTCGATGCGCTGTCGCCCGGGCAGGTGCTGGTCCGTGCGCAGTGGTCATCGGTCAATTACAAGGACGCCCTCGCCGGTACCGGCACGGGGCGCATCCTGCGCAGCTTTCCGCTGGTGGGAGGCATCGACGTGGCCGGCGTGGTCGTGGCCTCGACCGACCCGGCCTGGCGCGAAGGCGACGCGGTGCTGGCCACCGGCTGCGGGCTGAGCGAAACGCGTGATGGCGGTTACAGCCAATACGTGCGATTGGAGTCCAGCGCGGTCATCGCCCAGCCTGCCGGGCTGACGCCGCGCGAAGCGATGGTACTGGGTACGGCCGGCTTCACCGCCGCGCTGGCGCTGATGCGCATGCACGACAACCGGCTCACGCCGGCACAGGGTCCGCTGGCCGTCACCGGTGCAAGCGGCGGCGTCGGCAGCCTCGCCGTAGCGATCTTCAGCCGCGCCGGTCATGCCGTGCATGCGATCAGTGGCAAGCCGGATCAGGCCGGCTGGCTGCGCTCGATCGGCGCCAGCGACGTGCTGGCGCGCGATGCGCTTGCCGATGGCGGTCCGCTGCAGTCTGCCCGCTTTGGCGGCGGCCTGGACAACGTCGGCGGTCCCATGCTTGCCAGCCTGCTGGCACAGACGGTGGCCTATGGCAGCGTGGTCAGCGCCGGCATGGCAGCCGATCCCTCGCTGCAGATGACGGTCATGCCGTTCATCCTGCGCGGGGTTTCCCTGCTGGGTGTGTCCTCGGCCAATGCACCGCGCGTGCTGCGTGACCAGGTGTGGGAACGGTTGGGCAGCGACTGGAAGCCCGACGCACTGGAGGCCATCTGCACCGGCGAGATCGGCCTGGATGAGCTCCCCCAGGCCTTCGAGCGCATGCTGGGCGGCGGGTCGCTGGGGCGCACGGTAGTGCGGATCGACTGAACGTCGCAGGCAGGCGACGGACGGCAATGGCATGGCTTCTCCGCATGCCGGAGGGCGCACTACACTGCGGCATCACATGGGGAGCAACATGGCACGCATCCTGATCGTCGACGATTCACCTTCGCAGCTGTTGGGGATACAGCGCATCGTCGAAAAGCTGGGTCACCAGATACTGACCGCGACCGACGGCGCGGCAGGCGTGGAGACCGCGCGCGCGGAACTCCCCGACCTGGTGCTGATGGACGTGGTGATGCCCAACCTCAACGGCTTCCAGGCAACGCGTACGCTGGCGCGCGATGCGAGCACACGGCACATCCCGGTGATCCTGGTGACGACCAAGGACCAGGACACCGACCGGATGTGGGGCATGCGTCAGGGTGCGAAGGCTTACATCACCAAGCCGTTCTCGGAAGATGAGCTGTCCGAGGTCCTCGAACGCGTCTTCGCCGGGCAGCCCTGACAGGGCGTTGGTCGAACGGGTGGAAACCCCGCGGGTGGGCTTCGATGACGCAGCTGGCACTGGCCGGGCGGTGGGGCTGGTCAGGGGACGGGGCCACGCCATCGCATTCGCGCTGTCGCTCCCACGCTTTGCTGCGCAAACCGTGGGCCCCGTCTCACCAGCACCCGATCCCCGCCGCTTC
>JAZBLM010000123.1:0-9290 GCA_037033225.1 Pseudomonadota bacterium | reverse complement strand
TGCGCGGTGAGCTGGAGCAGGTCAAGGCCGATGCGCTGCGTGAGCGCGCCGACCTTGAGAACCAGCGCAAGCGCATGGCGCGCGACGTGGAACAGGCCCGCCGTTTCGCCAACGAAAAGCTGCTGGGCGAGCTGCTGCCGGTCTTCGACAGCCTGGATGCCGGGCTCAAGGCCGCTGGCGAAGATGCCAGCGCCCTGCGCGACGGCCTGGAGCTGACCTACAAGCAGCTGCTCAAGGTCGCCGCCGACAACGGCCTGACCCTGCTCGACCCGACCGGGCAGCCGTTCAACCCGGAGCACCACCAGGCGATCAGCCAGGCCGAGGCCGACGGCATCGCCCCGGGCCATGTGGTCCAGGTGTTCCAGAAGGGCTACCTGCTCAACGAGCGCCTGCTGCGGCCGGCGCTCGTGGTGGTGGCCAAGCACGATTGACGCGTGCCGCCGGTGCGCGGCGCCTGAATCGGGCGCGGCCGCGGCGCAACGCTAATTTGCGGTGATGGCTTGAATGACCTGCGGCCATCCCTATATCCGAACCAGACCCCGGCAGCGGCCGGACACCAGAAATTTTCAGGAGTCATCCAATGGGCAAGATCATCGGTATCGACCTGGGCACGACCAATTCGTGCGTGGCGATCATGGACGGCGGCAAGGCCCGCGTCATCGAAAATTCCGAGGGTGACCGCACCACGCCCTCGATCGTCGCTTACACCAAGGACGGCGAAGTGCTGGTGGGCGCCTCGGCCAAGCGCCAGGCGGTCACCAATCCGAAGAACACCTTCTACGCGGTGAAGCGCCTGATCGGCCGCAAGTTCACCGACGCCGAAGTGCAGAAGGACATCGGCCTGGTGCCGTACGGCATCGTCCAGCATGACAACGGCGACGCCTGGGTGGCCACCGCCGACGGCCGCAAGCTGGCCTCGCAGGAAATCTCCGCGCAGGTGCTGGAGAAGATGAAGAAGACCGCCGAGGCGTTCCTGGGCGAGACCGTCACCGAGGCGGTCATCACCGTGCCGGCGTACTTCAACGACAGCCAGCGCCAGGCGACCAAGGACGCCGGCCGCATCGCCGGCCTTGACGTCAAGCGCATCATCAACGAGCCCACCGCCGCGGCGCTTGCCTACGGCCTGGACAAGGGCCAGGGCGGCGACCGCAAGATCGCGGTGTACGACCTGGGCGGCGGCACCTTCGACGTGTCGATCATCGAGATCGCCAACGTCGACGGCGAGAAGCAGTTCGAAGTGCTGGCCACCAACGGCGACACCTTCCTGGGCGGCGAAGACTTCGACAAGCGCGTCATCGACTACCTGGTCGAGGAATTCAACAAGGATCAGGGCATCGACCTGCGCAAGGATCCGCTGGCGCTGCAGCGCCTGAAGGATGCGGCCGAGCGCGCCAAGATCGAGCTGTCGTCCTCGCAGCAGACCGAAGTCAACCTGCCGTACGTCACCGCCGACGCGTCGGGCCCGAAGCACCTCAACATCAAGCTGACCCGGGCCAAGCTCGAGGCGCTGGTCGAGGATCTGGTCAAGCGCACCATCGAGCCGTGCCGCACCGCGCTCAACGACGCCGGCCTGCGCGCCAGCGACGTGACCGAGGTGATCCTGGTCGGCGGCCAGACCCGCATGCCGAAGGTGCAGCAGGCGGTGTCCGAGTTCTTCGGCAAGGAACCGCGCAAGGACGTCAACCCCGATGAGGCCGTGGCGCTGGGCGCGGCGATCCAGGGCGGCGTGCTGGCCGGCGACGTCAAGGACGTGCTGCTGCTCGACGTGACCCCGCTGAGCCTGGGCATCGAGACCCTGGGCGGCGTGTTCACCAAGATCATCGAGAAGAACACCACGATCCCGACCAAGGCCTCGCAGACCTTCTCCACCGCCGAAGACAACCAGTCCGCGGTCACCGTGCACGTGCTGCAGGGCGAGCGCGAGCAGGCCCGCTATAACAAGTCGCTGGCCAAGTTCGACCTGTCCGGGATCGAGCCGGCGCCGCGCGGCCTGCCGCAGGTGGAGGTGTCCTTCGACATCGACGCCAACGGCATCCTGCACGTGTCGGCCAAGGACAAGAAGACCAACAAGGAACAGAAGGTCGAGATCAAGGCCGGCTCGGGCCTGTCCGAGGAGGAGATCGCACGCATGGTCGCCGACGCGGAAGCCAACCGCGAGGAAGACAAGAAGTTCCAGGAACTGGTGCAGGCCCGCAACCAGGCCGATGCCCTGATCCACGGCACCCGTTCGGCGATCACCGAGCACGGCAGCAAGGTCGGCGGCGATGTGATCGGCAAGGTCGAAGCGGCGCTGGCTGATCTGGAGACGGCGATGAAGGGCGACGACAAGGCACAGATCGAGTCGCGTTCGAAGGCACTGGAAGAGGCGGGTCAGGCGTTGTTCGCGGCGGCTTCGGCCGGCGACCAGGGTGCGAACCCGGGTGCCGAGGCCGGTGCCGGTGCCAAGCACGACGACGTCGTGGACGCCGAGTTCACCGAAGTCAAGGACGACAAGAAGTCCTGATCCAGAACGACGCGGGGCACTGCCAGCAGGCAGCGCCCCGTCGTCGCCTCAGGGTCCTGACCGCCAGCAGGGGGTCGGGGCGCCCGACGCAGAGCGGACCTGGGTCCGCTTTCTGCTTTGACGAATCCCGACGTACCGGAAGCGATCCATTCCATGAGCAAGCGTGATTATTACGAAGTACTGGGCGTTGCCCGCAGCGCCACCGACGAAGAGCTGAAGAAGGCTTACCGTCGCTGTGCGATGAAGCACCATCCCGACCGCAATCCTGGAGATGCCGCAGCCGAGGCCGCGTTCAAGGAGTGCAAGGAGGCCTACGAAACGCTGTCCGACGGCAACAAGCGGCGCATGTACGATGCCCATGGCCACGCGGCTTTCGAGCACGGCATGGGGGGCGGCGGTGGTCCGGGTGGTCCGGACATGAATGATATTTTCGGCGACATCTTCGGCAACATCTTCGGAGGTGGCGCAGGGGGGCCGCGTCAGGCACGTCGCGGCGCCGACATCGGCTACGTGCTCGAACTGGACCTGGAAGAAGCGGTGCGTGGCATCGAACGCCGCATCGAGATTCCGACCCTGGCCGAATGCGGCGACTGCGATGGCAGTGGCGCCGAGGATGGCAAGGTCGAGACCTGCACGGTCTGCCACGGTCGCGGCCAGGTGCGGATCCAGCGCGGTATCTTCGCGATGCAGCAGGCCTGCCACCACTGCAATGGCCGTGGACAGACCATCGCCCAGCCGTGCAGGACCTGTCACGGTAACGGCCGCGTAGAGGAAGAGAAGGTCCTCTCAGTGAAAGTGCCCGCAGGCGTGGACACCGGCGATCGCATCCGCCTGGCCGGTGAAGGCGAGGCCGGTCCGGCCGGTACCCAGCCAGGCGATCTGTACGTGGAGGTGCGCGTCCGTGACCACGCGATCTTCCAGCGCGATGGCGATGACCTGCACTGCGAAGTGCCGATCCGTATTTCCCAGGCCTCGCTCGGCGATACCATCCGCGTAGCGACGCTTGGCGGCGAGGCGGAGATCCGTATTCCGGCCGAAACCCAGACCGGGAAGCTGTTCCGCCTGCGCGGCAAGGGCGTGCGCTCCGTGCGCAGCCGCAGCGAAGGCGATCTGTATTGCCGCGTGGTGGTGGAGACCCCGGTCAACCTGACGCCCGACCAGCGAAAGCTGATGGAGCAGTTCGAAGCGACGTTCGTCGGCGAGGATGCACGCAAGCATTCGCCGAAGTCCGCCACGTTCATCGATGGTGTCAAGGGCTTCTGGGACCGGATGACGTCCTGAGCCGCATCGCGGCCGGTAGTGACGGCCGCTGGCCGTCAGAGCAATCCCCGCTGGTGACGGCCGCTGGCCGTGAAAGCAATCCCCGGCAGTGACGGCCGCTGGCCGTCACGGCCCGCGCTTTCCCACGACGACCATCGCGCATCACGGGCGTAAAATGCCCGTATGAGCGCATCCCTTGAAAACCATCTGGTTCACGGCCGCCGCCAGCGGCCTGACGGTCCGTCGCCCGTCGACGTCATCTCCGTGCAGTCCCAACTCGTCTACGGGCATGCCGGCAACAGTGCCGCCGCACCGCCACTTCGCGCGCTGGGCGTACGCCTGGCGGAAGTGCCGACCACGCTGCTGAGCAATGCGCCGTTCTACCCCACTACCCGCGGGCGGGTACTGCCCGCTGACTGGTTCGCAGATCTGTTGCGCGGCGCCAGCGAGCGTGGACTGCCGCAGCGGGCGCGCATGCTGGTATCCGGATATTTCGGCAGCACCGACAACGGCACAGCCTTTGCCGACTGGCTCGACCAGATCATGCCTACCTGCCCGCAACTGCGTTATTGCCTGGATCCGGTGATCGGCGACACGCATACCGGGCCCTATGTGGAGCCGGGACTGGAAGCGGTGTTCGCCGACCGCCTGCTGCCGCACGCGTGGCTGGTCACCCCCAACGCATTCGAGCTTGGGCGGCTGACCGGAATGCCCGCGCTCGCGCAGGACGACGCCATTGCCGCGGCACAGCGGCTGCGGGCGCGCGGCCCCGCATGGGTGCTGGCACACAGCGTGTCCGGTGGGACTGGCGAGCTTGTCACGCTGGCCGTCGGCGATGAGGGCATCTGGCGCTGGACCTCGCCCTTGCTGCCGGTGGACGTGGCCGGTACCGGCGACGTGCTGATGGCGCTGATCGTGGCGTTTCTGCTTCGCGGGGAATCGATGCAGCAGGCAATCGGCCGGGCCGTTTCCGGGACCCACGCCGCACTCGAAGCGACATTGGCAGCAGGGCATGAGGAGTTCGACGTGCACGCGGCCGCACCGGCTGCACTGGCGGAGCCGACGCGGTTCGCGGTGGAGCGCCTGGCGTGACGGCTGCAGCAGGCGTCGTCGGTATCGTCGGAAGTGCCGGCGCCTACGGCCGCTGGCTGGCGCGCTTTTTCAGCGAGCGGATGCAGTTGCAGGTGATCGGGCACGATCCCGCCGATCCGTCCTCACACACGCCTGCCCAGCTGTTGGAACACGCCGACGTGCTGCTGTTCGCCGCGCCGATCCGGCACACGCCCACCCTGATCGCCGACTACGTGCAGGCATCGGCGGGCCGCGAGGCGGGTCGACTGTGGCTGGACGTGACGTCGGTCAAGGAAGCCCCGGTGCAGGCGATGCTGGCTTCGCAGGCCGAAGTGGCAGGCCTGCACCCGATGACCGCCCCGCCGAAGGCGCCGACCTTGAAGGGCAGGGTGATGGTGGTGTGTGAGGCGCGCGTGGCCCGGTGGCGGCCTTGGCTGGACGCATTGTGCACGGCCCTGCAGGCGGAGTGCGTACGCGCCACCCCGGCCCACCACGACAAGGTGATGGCGCTGGTGCAGGCGATGGTGCACGCAGGTCACCTGGCCCAGGCCGGTGTGTTGCGCGGCTATGCCCATGAACTCGGCGACCTGTCCGCGTTGCTGCCCTACCGCTCGGCCTCCTTCGAACTGGACACGGCGATCATCGCGCGCATCCTGTCGTTGAATCCCGCGATATACGAAGACATCCAGTTCGGCAATCCGCATGTCGCGCCGATGCTGGAGCGCCTGATCGCGCAGCTGCAGCAGTTGCAGTCGCAGGTGATCCAGGGGGATGAGACGGCGCGCGCGGCTTTCCGCCAGCGGCTGCTGCAGGACAACCGCGATGCCTTCGGCCCGCAGGTGCTGGACGAGGGCAACTACACCTTCGAACGCGTCGGCTATCTGTTGGCTGATCTGACCGAACGGCAGGCGTTGTCAGTACATCTGCCGGAGGACCGCCCCGGCTCGCTGCGCGCGCTTCTGCACGTCTTCGAGGAGCACGGCATCAGCCTGGCGTCCATCCACTCATCACGCACCCCGGTGGGCGACGTGCATTTCCGTATCGGCTTCGTGCCCGGAAGCAGCGATCAGGCGATCACGGCGGCCGCCGCCGAGGTGGATGCCAGTGGCATCGGACGCGTCCTTCCGCGCTGACGGTTTCATCCACAGGCGGTGTGGATTGTTCGCGCACAAACATGTGGATAACCCACAGCATCGCCCGTGGCACAAGCCTGTCAAGATGGCTGGCCAAATATTGGCCAGCCGACGAGCCGGTGCCTTGCCGATTGACCCGTGGGGCGAGCCCGGCGCGTGGGATCCGGGTCAGATGCTCAGCCGGAGATCGCCCGACGGCGTGAAGAATTCGCGGCCCCTGCGTTGCAGTGCGCGACCGTCTTCGAGTTCGTAACGCGGCTCGGCCGTGCCACCCTCCGAGCCCTGTTGTTCCGGCTTGAACTCGATGACGATATGGCTGTCACCGTTGGCATCGGTTGCAGGAAACTGACGGAACGACATCGCGCTTCTCCTCTGCGGAAACAAGGTGCGGCGCCAGCGTGCGCCGCCCGATGTTAGCCGGCCGTGGTCAATCGATGAACTGCAGTCGCGCCAGCTCGGCGTACATGCCGCCTTCGGCGAGCAACTGCTGATGAGTGCCTTGCGCCACGATGCGGCCGTGGTCCATCACCACGATGCGGTCGGCCTTCAGGATGGTCGCCAGACGGTGGGCGATGACCAGCGTCGTGCGTCCTGCCATGAGCCGTTCCAGAGCCTGCTGCACGGCGCGCTCGCTCTGCGCGTCCAGCGCGCTGGTCGCCTCGTCCAGCAACAGGATCGGCGCATCCTTCAGCAGCGCGCGTGCGATCGCGATCCGCTGCTGCTGGCCGCCGGACAGCCGGGCACCGCGTTCACCCAGCTCGCTGTCGTAGCCTTCCGGCAACGCGCGCAGGAAGTCGTCCGCTTCGGCCGCGCGGGCGGCGGCTTCCACCTCCGCATCGCTGGCTTCCAGGCGACCGTAGCGGATGTTGTCACGCGCGCTGGCGGCAAACAGCGTGGGCTGCTGCGGAACGAGCGCCAACTGCGCGCGCAGGGCCGCGGGATCCAGCGTGCGCAGGTCGATGCCATCCACGCTCAGCGTGCCGCTGCGGGGGTCGTGGAAGCGCAGCAGCAACTGCAATACGGTGCTTTTGCCGGCCCCGGAGGGGCCCACCAGGGCCACGGTTTCACCGGGACGCACGTGCAGGCTGAAATGCGCCAGGGCGGCGGTGTCCGGACGTTGCGGGTAGTGGAAGACCACGTCGTCGAACCGGATCTCGCCGCGCAGCGGCACGGGCAGCTGGGCGGGATGGGCCGGGGCGCGGATTTCGATGTCCTCGTGCAGCAGTTCACTGATCCGTCCCATGCCCCCGGACGCACGCTGGAGTTCGTTCCAGACCTCGGCGAGCGCGCCGACCGAGCCGCCACCGATCAGTGCATAGAGCACGAACTGTCCCAGCGTGCCGGCAGACAGCCTTCCGGCGATGACGTCGTGCGCGCCGAGCCACAGCACGCCGACGATGGCGCCGAACACCAGCAGGATGGCGCTGGCCGTGACCAGGGACTGCGCGCGGATGCGCCGCTTCGCGGCCCGGATCGAGTCGCCCAGGGCCTGGTCGAAGCGGCCGCGTTCATAGGGTTCGCGGGCATGTGCCTGGACCGTACGCACCGCTCCGAGCGTCTCGGCCGCCAGGCTGTTGGCGTCCGCGATGCGGTCCTGGCTGTCGCGGGAAATCCCACGAAGCCGACGCGCGCCGATGATGATCGGCAGTACGGCCAGCGGAATGCCGAGCAGTGCCCAGGCGGCCAGTCGCGGGCTGGTCACGAACAGCATCACCAGGCTGCCGATGACCGTGACGCTGCTGCGAAGCGCGACCGACATCGTAGACCCGATGACGCTGCGCAGCAGCTCGCTGTCGGCTGTAAGGCGTGATACCAGTTCGCCACTGCGGTTACGGTCGTGGAAGCCGGCCCCCAGCGTGATGAGGTGGCCATACAGTTGTGCGCGCAGGTCGGCCACGACCTTCTCGCCCAGCAGGGATACGAAAAAGAATCGTGCCGCGGTCGCCAGTGCCATCACCACGGCAACGCCCATCAGCAGCGCGAAGGCGCGATTGATCTGTCCGCCTCCGGTGAAGCCGTGGTCGATCATCTGCTTGACTGCCGGCGGCAGGCTCAGCGTTGCTGCCGAAGACACCGCGAGTGCGGCCAGCCATGCGCTGAACAGACCCAGATGCCGGCGGATGAACGGCCACAGCGTGCGCAGGCTGCCAAGGCGCTGCAGGGCGGGGCGGGGCACGGTATCGTCAGTCATCGGTGGGGCACTCGGAAGGTGTCTGCAGGCGTACCCGGTTACGGGTGGCGTCGCGCAGGCGGGTTTTCAATGCGTCGAGCTGGTCGGCCGGGAGTTCCACTTGCACGCGGACACCGTCCGGCTCGAATACCTCTTCCAGCTTCACCGCCGCATGCGCCGAAAGCGCCGCGTGCAGGCTGCCGAGGTCGTCGAACCGGGCCTGGATGGAAAGCCGTGCCAATGCCACCAGCGGCAGGCGGGGGGCCGTGCGCAGGCACTCGGCGGCGGTACCGCCATACGCACGCACCAGTCCGCCCGCGCCCAGCTTGATGCCGCCATACCAGCGTGTGACCACCACGACGATACGGTCAAAGCCCTGGCCGTCGATAGCGGCCAGGATCGGCCGGCCAGCCGTTCCCGCTGGCTCGCCATCATCGCTCGAGCGGTAATCATTGCCGTGTCGGTAGGCCCAGCAGTTGTGGGTGGCATCGGCAACGGCCACCTGCTGCAGGAAGTGCATCGCGTCGGCCGAATCGGTGATCGGTCCGGCATGCGCGATGAAGCGGCTGTGCTTGATCTCAAGGCAATGGTCGACGGCAGCGGCGAGGGTATCAAGCATCCGTGCGATCTTACCGCGCGCAACCGCGAGCAAGGCTGCGCGTAGCGCGGTGCGCGTGCTCAATCAGCCAGCAGCGGCTGCAGGTCGCGTGGCAGTCGCGTTTCCGGATACTGGGCCAGATACCGTTCCAGGCTGGCGCGCGCGATATCCGCGTCACCTGCGTCACGGCGATGGCGGATCTTCTGCAGCCACTGCCGGCGCGTCAAACGTGCGTCGGCCTCGACCTCCTGCTGCACTGCCTGCGCGCTGATCGTCGCCGGTGCCGCACGCGCCTGCATGGCTGCAGGCGCCTGGAAAAGCCGGGCAGCGCGCGCGTCATGGTCGTCGCGCGTGGACGCCGAAGGCGGCATGGGTGCGCGCTTGGTCGTCGGTGCCGACGACACGGCAGCAGGTGCCGTTGCGGATGCTGCCGCAGAGTCTGCCGTCGGGGCGGCGGCTGGCGGGGGCGCATCCTGCCGAGCGGGGGGCGGGAGGCTTCGCTCCGCAGTGGCGTGTGCGATCTGCCCGGCAGCGGTCGACGGCACTGCGCGATCT
>JAZBLM010000122.1:0-9344 GCA_037033225.1 Pseudomonadota bacterium | reverse complement strand
TTTCCGCCCATCCGGGGCTCCAAGCGTCCTGCCTGCCCCCATCCGCTGCCTCTGGACATCTTCTGTCCGCGGCCGGAGATGGAGCCGCCCGTGCGGTGGGTGGGGATGAAAGGCAGCCGGCCGGCGGCAGGCCGTTGCCGCGGCGGGCGCGGAATCCGAAAGGCGCGGGTGGGGCAGGCTGCACGGGACGCTGAGCCGCATGGATGCGGCGACGCAGCCCCCACGGATGGGTTCACGGCGTGTCCCGTGCAGCCTGCACCGCCCGAGCCCCACGAAGACACCCGAGGCGCCACGCTTCTCGCGGCGATCTGCGCGACAACCCGAAAAGTGCGAGACAATGGAAAACTATCTGTCCCGAACAACCGCACCATGTCCCGACTGACGTTCCAGCTCCAGACCACCGATGGCCGTGCCCGCCGTGGCCGCCTGACCTTCCCCCGCGGGACGGTGGAAACCCCCGCGTTCATGCCGGTCGGCACTTATGGCTCGGTCAAGGGCATCTTCCCTGACCAGGTACGCGCGCTGGGCGCGGAGATCATCCTCGGCAACACCTTCCACCTGTACCTGCGCCCGGGCCTGGACGTGATCGCCGACCACGGTGGCCTGCATGGCTTTGCGCGCTGGGACGGCCCGATCCTCACCGACTCCGGCGGCTTCCAGGTGTTCTCCCTGGCGCACCGCCGCAAGATCACCGAGCAGGGCGTGACCTTTGCATCGCCGACCGACGGCGCCCGCGTGTTCCTCGGTCCCGAGGAAAGCATGAAGATCCAGAAAGTGCTCGATTCGGACGTCGTGATGATCTTCGACGAGTGCACCCCGTACCCGGCCACGGAAGACGTCGCCCGGCGCTCGATGGAACTCAGCCTGCGCTGGGCGCAGCGCTCGCGCGATGCCCACGACGCGCTCGGCAACGACGCCGCCTTGTTCGGCATCGTCCAGGGCGGGGTGCATACGGAGCTGCGCAGCCGGTCGGCCGAGGCGTTGCAGCAGATTGGTTTTGACGGCTATGCCATCGGCGGCCTGGCCGTGGGCGAGCCCGAAGCTGAACGCAACGCGATGCTCGATCACCTGCATCCGGAGCTGCCGGCCGACCGCCCGCGCTATCTCATGGGGGTGGGGCGCCCGGAAGACCTGGTGGAGGGCGTGGCGCGCGGCGTGGACATGTTCGACTGCGTGATGCCGACCCGCAACGCGCGCAACGGCCACTATTTCACTGCGTTCGGCACCGTACGCATCCGCAACGCCCGCTACGAGCGCGACCTGGCGCCGATCGAGCCGGGCTGCGGCTGCCACGCCTGCAGCGGCGGCTATACCCGTGCCTACCTGCGCCATCTGGACCGTTGCAACGAGATGCTGGCGCCGATGCTGGGCACCCTGCACAACCTCTGGTACTACCAGAAGCTGATGGCCGACATGCGCGCGGCGATCGCCACGGGAACCTTTGCCCAGTTTAGGCGGTCCTTCTATGCGGCGCGCGGGGCGGAAGCGACACCGCTACCCTCGGAACAGTGACAAAGCCCCTCTCCCATCGGGAGAAGGGTTGGGGTGAGGGTCCGGCGCGCAGCGTCTCGCGGAGTTTGGGTGGACGAGGCTGCGCCCGTACCCTCATCCGCCGCTGCGCGGCACCTTCCCCCGAGAAGGGGGCCATGGTCCCGGAGGGAGAAGGGAAGGGCGCGACGGTCGTTCCAGGGGTAAGGGGAGATCGTGGCATAATCGGCGGCTGCTTGCCGCCTCCGGCGACAAATCAGCAGTTCGTGCCTTCCCCGGCGACGGGCTGCCCACACCATAGGACACACCGATGAACCCGCTCGATTTCCTGATTCCCGTGGCCCAGGCGCAGACCGCCGGCGCCGCTCCCGCTGCCGGTGGCGGCATGCAGATGTTCCTGCTGCCGATCATCCTGATCGCGGTGATGTACTTCGTGATGATCCGCCCGCAGATGAAGCGGCAGAAGGAGCACAAGTCGATGCTGGACAAGCTCGGCCGCGGCGACGAGGTCATCACCTCCGGCGGCGTGGCCGGCGTGGTCACCGACATCGGCGACAACTTCATCACCGTGGAAATCGCCGACAACGTGCGCATCCGCGTGCAGAAGGCAGCCATCGGCAACGTGCTGCCCAAGGGCACGCTGAAGTCCGCCTGATCCATTTCTCTTACTGCTAGGCGCGGCGCCGGCGTGGCGTCGCGCGGGGTCCTGCAATGCTCGAGTTTCCGCGCTGGAAGTATTTCCTCATCCTGATCGTGCTGGCGTTCAGTGCGTTGTACGCGCTGCCCAATGTCTACCAGAAGGACCCTTCGGTACAGATCACCGCCAGCCGCGGTGGCCAGCTCGACGAGGCCCTGCGCGAGCGGGTCAGCGCCGACCTCAAGGCGGCCGGGATCACCCCCAAGGCGGTGGCCAGGGAGGGCGATAGCCTGATGGTGCGCCTGCCGAGCCTGCAGGCGCAGACCCGCGCCAACGACATCCTGCGCCAGCAGGTGGGCGAGAACTACACGGTGGCGCTGAACCTGGCTTCGACCGTGCCGCAGTGGCTGTCGGCGATCGGCGGCAAGCCGATGGTGCTGGGCCTGGACCTGGTCGGCGGGGTGCACTTCGCGCTGCAGGTGGACCAGAAGGCGGCGCTGGACAAGCGCCTGGACGCCTTCGCCGAGGACATCCGCACCACCCTGCGCGACAACCGCATCGCCTACCGTTCGGTCGAGCGCCGTGCCGACAACAGCATCCAGGTCGGCCTGGGCGAGGGCGCCGATGCAGACGCCGCGCGCGCCGCGCTTGCCAAGGCGCAGCCGACGCTGAGCTATGCCGTGTCCGGGCAGACCATCGCGGTCAGCGTGCCCGATGCCGAACTCAAGCAGATCGCCGCCGGCGCGATCGAGCAGAACCTGACCACGCTGCGCAACCGCGTCAACCAGCTGGGCGTGGCCGAGCCGATCATCCAGCGCCAGGGCGCCGACCGCGTGGTGGTGCAGCTGCCGGGCGTGCAGGACACTGCCGAAGCCAAGCGCATGATCGGCGCCACTGCCACGTTGGAATACCGTGCGGTGATCGAAGGCAATGCGCAGGACGCCGTGGCGACCGGCCGCATCCCGCCGGAAGCGAAGGTCTACCAGTTGCGCGACAACCGTGGCCCGACGCTGCTCTCCAAGCGCGTTATCGTCACCGGTGACCAGATGGTCGCCGCGCAGGCCACCACCGACCAGAACGGTGCGGCCGCGGTCAGCGTGACGCTCAATAGTGTCGGCGGCCAGCGCATGTTCGATTTCACCAGCGCCAACGTCAACAAGCCGATGGCGGTGGTCTACACCGAGCGCATTCCCTCGGTGGAAACCGTCGATGGCAAGGAAGTACGCAGCTTCCGGGTCAAGGAAGAGGTCATTTCGGTGGCCAACATCAACGGCGTGTTCGGCAAGAATTTCCAGACCACCGGCCTGGAGAAGCGTGAGTCCGAAGATCTGGCCAAGCTGCTGAAGTCCGGCTCCCTGGCTGCGCCGATGGACTTCGTCGAGGAGAAGATCGTCGGTCCCAGCCTGGGTGCGGAGAACGTGCAGCGCGGTGTGACCGCGGTGGGCTTCGCCTTCCTGTTCACGCTGGTGTTCTTCACCGTCTACTACCGCATGTTCGGTGTCATTACCTCGGTGGCGATGCTGTTCAACCTGCTGATCGTGGTGGCGGTGATGTCGCTGTTCGGCGCGACGATGACCCTGCCTGGTTTTGCCGGCCTTGCCCTGTCGATCGGCCTGTCGGTGGACGCCAATGTGCTGATCAACGAGCGTATCCGCGAAGAGCTCCGTGCCGGCATGCCGGCCAAGGCGGCCATCGTGGCCGGTTATGAAAAGGCATCGGGTACCATCCTCGACGCCAACCTGACCGGCATCCTGGCAGGCGTTGCGTTGTATGCGTTCGGTACCGGCCCGCTGAAGGGCTTCGCAGTGACCATGATCGTCGGCATCATCGCCTCGATGTTCACCGCCATTACCGTTTCCCGTGCC
Organism: Pseudomonadota bacterium; assembly: GCA_037033225.1. Taxonomy (GTDB): domain Bacteria; phylum Pseudomonadota; class Gammaproteobacteria; order Xanthomonadales; family Xanthomonadaceae; genus Stenotrophomonas. The sequence goes on along the minus strand of JAZBLM010000122.1, from coordinate 5,354 downwards.
CTTGCAGTGCTGGTCTACGGCCGCCGCAAGAAGCTCAAGACCCTGGCCATCTGACGGGAAAAGGATCGATACCATGAAACTGTTTCCGCTCCACCTGATCCCGAACGACACCAAGTTCGACTTCATGCGCACGCGCTGGGTCGCCATCGGCATCGCCGCGCTGGTGTTCATCGCCGCCCTCGGCAGCATCATCGGCAAGGGCTTCAACTACGCGCTGGACTTCACCGGCGGTACGGTGGTCGAAGTACGCTTCGATCGCCCGGCCGATGTCGACGCCGTGCGCGAGCACCTGGAGACCGCCGGCTACACCGGTGCCCAGGTGCAGAGCTTCGGCAGCGGCAGCAACCTGCTGATCCGTCTGCAGCCGCAGGCCCAGGCCGAGGGTGAAAGCGCCGGCGATGCCAACAACCGCACCGCTGAAGCGGTGCGCACGGCGGTCTCGCTGGAAGGCAATGCCGCGACCGTGCTGTCCTCGGAGTTCGTCGGTCCGCAGGTCGGCAAGGAGCTGGCGCTGAACGGCCTGTACGCTGCGCTGTTCGTGCTGGTCGGCTTCCTGATCTACATCGGCTTCCGCTTCGAGTGGAAGTTCGCGGTGGTGGCCATCATCACCACGCTGTTCGACGTGCTGGTGGTGGCAGGCTATTTCTCCTTCAGCGGGCGCGAGTTCGACCTGACGGTGCTGGCCGGCCTGCTCTCGGTGATGGGCTTCTCGATCAACGATACGATCGTGGTGTTCGACCGCGTGCGCGAGAACTTCCGCAGCCTGCGCGTGGAGCCGCTGGAAGTGATGAACCGCTCGATCAACCAGACCCTGTCACGCACCATCATCACCTCGCTGGTGTTCTTCCTGTCGGTGCTGGCGCTGTACCTGTACGGCGGTGGTTCGCTCGAAGGGCTGGCGCTGAGCCAGATGATCGGCGCGGTGATCGGTACGCTGTCCTCGATCTTCATCGCCTGCCCCTTGCTGACCATGGGTGCGCTGGCGGTGACCAAGCAGGATCTGCTGCCCAAGACCAAGGACGAAGAAGCGCTGGCGCGCCGGCCGTAAGGGAACGACGGACCGGCATGTGGAAAAGCCCCGCGGAAGCGGGGCTTTTTTCGTTTCGGCAGGTGCGTGCGTATCTGCAACAGCATCCCGGGCGGTTCCCGTTCGTCTGAACCGCAGCCCTTCATGCAGGCAACGCTTGCCGATCTCATCCCCGTCCTATTCGACGGATCAACGCAACCGTAGAGCATGCGCATTCCGACACATCACAAGGCGTCTGCCATGCGTACCGTTCAATTCGCTGCTGTCTCCTCCCTGCTGGTGCTGGCCGCGGCGATGCCGTCGCGGGCTCATGCCAGCGATCTTGTCCTGGCCGGCGCCCTGCCGTCGAAGACGCGCACTGTCGATCGTGAGGGCACCTACGCCTTCGCCGACATCGGCATCACCGGTATCCGCGCCGAGAGCAGCGTCAACGGCGTGCGCCGGGACGACATCTCAAGCCCGCTCAGCATGCGCATCGGCGCCGGCTACCGCGTCAACCGCTATTTCGCTGTCGAAGGTGGTATCCATTCCGTGCTGAAAAAGGCCGAGTTCGGTGAACTGGGCAGCATCGGCAACCAGGGCGTGCGCATCGCGGCGCTGGGAATCATCCCGATCGGCCAGAACGTCGAGCTGCTGGGCAAGGTGTCGTTCGGCTCGGAGTGGAGCGACTGGTCGCGCGCAGAACCCTCGGTGGCTTACGACCAGCACGTCTACACCGTCGGGCTGGGGCTGGGCGCACGCTACTGGTTCAACGACCGCGCTGCGCTGCGTCTGGACATCGAAGGGCTCGACAGTGGCAGCTTCATGGCCGGCGGCGTCAAGCACGATTACGGCATGGCCAGCACCACGGTGGGCTTCCAGTACCGCTTCTGATCGCAACCGCGACGCGGCTGCACAGCGCCGGCATGGCGCACAGGAAGCCCCGCGAAAGCGGGGCTTTTCCTTTGTGGAGGAGACAGCGCGGGCGCCGCGTGACCCGGCAACGATACGCCGGCGTCGGTTGTGCTGCGTCGGTCAGCGCACTACGATTCGAGCGTCTGGTGCCGGCGCGCGATGCGCTGCACCTGTCCCATTCCGAGGTTTCCATGGTCATCAAACCGCGCGTCCGCGGCTTCATCTGTGTCACCACTCATCCCACCGGCTGCGAAGCGGCGGTCAGGCAGCAGATCGACTACATCACGGCGCGCCCGCCGATCCAGAATGGTCCAAAGCGCGTGCTGGTGATCGGCGCCTCCACCGGCTACGGCCTGGCGGCGCGCATCACTGCGGCCTTCGGCAGCGGCGCTGCGACCCTGGGGGTGTTCTTCGAGAAGCCGGGCAGTGAAAGCAAGCCCGGCAGCGCAGGCTGGTACAACTCGGCAGCCTTCCACAAGTACGCGGGTGAGGCAGGCCTGTACGCGAAGAGCATCAACGGCGATGCGTTCTCCGATGAGGTGAAAGCGAAGGTCATCGAACTGGTCAAGGCTGACCTTGGCCAGGTCGACCAGGTGGTCTACAGCCTTGCCTCGCCGCGCCGCAAGCACCCGAAGACCGGTGAAGTGATCAACTCCACGCTCAAGCCGATCGGCGCGCCGATCACCCTGCGTGGGCTGGATACCGACAAGGTCAAGCTGACCGAAACGCATCTGGAACCGGCAACCGACGAAGAAGTAGCAGGCACCGTGGCGGTGATGGGTGGCGAGGACTGGCAGATGTGGATCGACGCCCTCGCCGAGGCCGATGTGCTGGCACCGGGCTGCACCACCACGGCGTTTACCTATGTCGGCGAGGAGATCACCCAGGCGATCTACTGGAACGGCAGCATCGGCGCGGCAAAGAAGGACCTGGACCAGAAGGTCCTGGGCCTGCGCGAGAAGCTTGCCGCCATCGGTGGCGATGCGCGTGTTTCAGTGCTGAAGGCCGTGGTCACCCAGGCCAGCTCGGCCATTCCCACCATGCCGCTGTACTTGTCGCTGCTGTTCAAGGTCATGAAAGCCAAGGGCACCCACGAAGGCTGCATCGAGCAGCTGGACGTGCTGTACGGCATCCTCTACGGCGGCAACGCCGAAGGTGACGCCGAGCAACGCCTGCGCCGTGAACTGATCGACGACGATGGCCGCACGGTGGCACTGGTCGACGAGGAAGGCCGCCTGCGCGCCGACTACAAGGAGATGGCGCCGGGCGTGCAGGCCGAGGTGCTGGCCTTGTGGCCGCAGGTCACCGACGAGAACCTGTACGAGATCAGCGATCTGGAAGGCTACAAGGCGGACTTCCTGCGCTTGTTCGGCTTTGGCGTGGACGGCGTGGATTACGATGCCGACGTCGATCCAGACGTCCGGATCGAAAACCTGGTCGACATGACCTGAAGTTGCTCGACGCATCGCACCAGGAGGGCCGGCATATGCCGGCCCTTCGCGTTTCAGGTGTGACACGCGGCATCAGCAGGGACCGCCGCCGAACGTCATCACCCCGCCGCCGCCACCTCCCGGCCCCCGTATTCCGGTAGTGACGGCCGCTGGCCGTCATCGCCCCGGCACTGGTACGCCCCGGCCCCCCTGTGCTTCTGGCCGTCACCACGGTCCGGCCGCCCGCCAGCGGCCAGCGGCTTTTGGGCTCCGTCCGATACCCGCGTTGCCGCATTTCGCACATTGTTGTCGCCATGGCGGCGGCATTGCTGTTGCCGCCGCGAAACGGGATTCACCTCCTGCACTGGCCCTCGGAGATGCAGCGGAATGCGCACGATCACGCCCAGGACTGCATGCGTTGACGGAAGGCCGCACCGCCTGCCCGACGTGGCGGGCGTGCCCACGGCCTGGAAGCCGGTCACGCGGACCGGCGGTGCATGTCTGTGGATGCTGTTGGGCGCATGCACACCGCGCGAGCAGGCGCTGCGCGTCGCCCCCCTGGCGGACGGATCGGTCGTCGCACCCGATGCAGCGCGTCAGTCGACGACGTCCTCGCGGGCGAGCGGAAGCACGCGTGCCGAGCTGCCTGCGCGGGGCCGCCGCGCATCGGCACCGCGGGAGCGGGGGCCATCGGTGACCGCCGACGCCGCGCCAGAGCGTTCGTGGCGGGATCAGGACGAAGCGGTGTCCGATGCATTTTTTCCGCACCCGCGGTCCGCAGCGTCTGCCGACCAGGTGCTGCTGGCTACGGGTGTCTCGGCCGGGCTGGATGGGTCGCTCCTGCTGCTGCCGCCCCTGGTGGCGTGGGAGCAGGCCAGGCGCCGCCGAAGGCAGGCCGGGAAAGCCCGGCCACCGAGCGCTGCGCAGGCGTCGCAGGCGCGCACCATCGCCGACCCGTCCACGTCCTCAGCGCCGCCCACCGCAGACCCACCATCCAGTGCAGCCGTTGCTGCCGCCACCGAGGAGTCCATTCCGATGCAGCGTCCCCTGCATACCCCGCCCGCCGGCTCCCTGCGGAACTGGACGGTCCAGTGGCCGATGCACCGCAACCAGGTGCTTCAATGGGGCTACTGGTTCGACCAGCCACCAGTGGATTTCAGCGACGGGGTACTCGAAGGGGAGCGTGCTTCACCCATCGCGGTGACGGTGCTCGATCCGGTTGCCGAACCGGCACCCGTAGCGCCAGCAGCGCACACGGCGCCGGTGACGCCTGTGAGACCGGCAGCTGTGACACCTGCGACGGCAGTGGCCACGCCCGCAGCGGAGCCTGTCGCGTCCCCACGCAGCGCCGACCCCGTCGCCTCGCTGCAGGCGCGGCTGGACCACGACCTGGGGGCCGGCGCGGTCAGCGTGGAACTCATGCCGGGCAGCAACCAGCTGATGCTGACGCTGGATCGCGCGCCACTGGTGCGCGAGGACGGCGTCCGCCTGTGGGCGGTGTTGCGGGAGTGCATGCCGGAGGCGCAGTTGCGCTGGATGCAGGCCGCCCTGTTGCATGCGTGCCGCTTCGAGATCGATTCGATGTCGCCCGACGCCGCCTTCCAGCAGGCGACGGCGATCACGGTGCAGTCGTCGCGGCAGGATCCCGATGCGTCCGCGGACTGGCAGGCGCTGTGGCTGCGGCTGCAGCTGCGATGGCTGGAGCGCCAGGGCACCGCGGCGCGCCTGCTTGGCCTGGTGCGGCTGAGGGCGTCGCATGCCCTGCTGTCACGTCAGGACGCACTGCCGGTCCAGCTGGCCTGGCTCGACACACTGCATGCGTGGGCGGCGAGCCAGCAGGGGCCGGCCGCGCTGGCACGGCTGGCGGACGCCGAGGCGTTGTGCGGCCAACTGCTGTCTGCGCCCGCAACGACCGCGCTCGGCCAACGCTGCCTGGCCGCCACACTCCAGCGCCGGGCGCTGCTGGAGCGCGGGGAGGCACGCATTGCCACCCTGCGGCGCGC
>JAZBLM010000121.1:8510-9362 GCA_037033225.1 Pseudomonadota bacterium | reverse complement strand
ACCCTGCGGCGCGCGGCCGGGCTTGTGTCCGGCGACGCCGCCGGCGAACCCCGAGCGGCGGCCGGCCCCGTTCGCCGCTGAACCCCCTTTTCCGGGCGCGGCACGCCGCGTCCACCCGATCCCAGAGTGAGGACCTCCCATGAACAGTGCCATCCTGAAAACCGAAACGACCCCTGCCTTCTGGACCACCCGCTACGGCATGGTCAAGGCCATCGAACAGAGCGATCTGGTTGCGCGCTCGCTGGAACATTATGGTGAATGGGCCGAGCAGGAGATCGACCTGCTGGGCAGCTGGATCCAGGAAGACCATCACGTGCTGGAGGCGGGCAGCGAGTACGGTGCCCACACCCTGTGGCTGGCCCGCGCCGTGGGCGCACGGGGCCGGGTGACCGTCGCCGAGCCTGACCGACTTGCATTCCAGCTGCTGTGCGCCAACGTAGCCATCAACGGGCTGGACAACGTGTATGCGCATGCCTTCATGCTGGGCCGTTCGGCCCACGAACGGGTGGCGAACGACGGGCTTGATGCGCCCGTGGCCGTGCGCAGCATCGACAGCCTTGCGCTGGACCGGCTGGACCTGCTCAAGAGCAACGTCGCCGGCGATCTGCTGGAGCTGCTGGACGGGGCGGCCGATACCCTGCGTCGCTGCCGCCCGCTGATCTATGCCCGCCTGTCCGGGGTGTCGATGGCCGAAGCGGAAGTGCGGGCGCTCAAGGAGCTGGGCTACCGCTGCTGGTCGCATGCACCGTTGATGCACAATGCGCGCAACCACAACGGCGAAACCCGGAACATCTTCCCGGGCTGTGTCTGGCAGAACGTCGTCGCAGCGCCAACCGAAGGCCGCTTCGAGCT
>JAZBLM010000121.1:0-8500 GCA_037033225.1 Pseudomonadota bacterium | reverse complement strand
GTCCGGGTCAGCCGAAATCGAATTCCATGCGTGGCGTCGCTACGCCGACGAACTCGCCCTGCACGTAGTCCACGCCGGCACTGAACAGCAGGGTCATGGAATTGGCGTCGGTGACGAACTCGGCGACCGTGGCGATGCTGGCCGCCTGCGCCCGCTCGGTGATTTCCTTGATCTTGTCGAAGTTCTCGCGGGTGCTGGCCGCGTCGCGGGTGAAGCCGCGGTCCAGCTTGAGGAACTGCGGCTGGAAATGTGCCAGCAGCTGGAAGGAGTCCAGGCCGGAGCCGAACTGTTCCAGGCCGATCCGGCAGCCCAGTGGCGCCACCGCCTGCAGGAACTGCTGGGCATTGCGCAGGTGGGTGAACACCTTCGACTCCGGTACATGCAGCCACAACCGCTCGCCGGGAACGCCGTGGGCCGCGAGCTCTTCCTGCAGCGTGGAGACCAGCAACGGGTCGGCGAACGATTCCGGCGTGATCTTGACCAGCATGTGGGTGGCATGACCGGCGCGGTGGCGCTCGGCCAGGATGGCAATCGCGCGGCGCACCACCCAGCGGTTGATGTCCGCCAGCAGGCCGTGTTCTTCGGCAATGCCGAGGAAGGCGACCGGGCTCATCAGTTCGTTGTTGTACTCCAGGCGCAGGTACGCCTCGTAGAGTTCGCGTGATTCACCCTGCAGGTTGAGCACAGGCTGGTAGTGCAGCTGGAAGCCGTCACCATCCAGCGCTTCGCGGATGCGTGCCACCCAGCGGGCGATACGCTCTTCTTCCACGCGGTCGGTCGCGGCCGGGTCGAAAATGCGTACGCTGTTGCCCAGCTCCGCCGCGGCCTGCACGCAGGTGGTGGCGCGGGCCAGTACCTGGCCGAGGCTGGCAATCTTCTCGCCAACCTGCACGCCGCCGATGCTGACACTGACGGTGGCGGAGCGGTCACCGATGCTGAACACATGGGCGGCGTAGGCCGTACGGATCCGCTCGGCCAGGGCGGTGGTATCGGCGAAGGTGCCTTCCAGCAGCACCGCGAAACTGTGTTCGCCGAACCGCGCCAGCTGGGCCTGTCCTCCGACCGTCTCGTTGAGCAGCGCCGCCATCGAGGCGATGAGCGCGTCTGCGGCATCCAGCCCGATGTCCGGCAACAGGCGCGCGTAGTGATCGGGCTCGACCAGCAGCAGGCCGGAACGTCCTTCGCTGCGACTGGCCTGCGCCACTGCGTTTTCCACCTGCACCATGAAGGTGGGGCGGTTCAGCAGGCCGGTGACCTGGTCGCGCTGGCGCAGTTCTTCCACTTCGCGCGCCAGTTCGGGATCCAGCTCCAGCCGGCGCCGGAACACCACCTGCAGGCACGCTTCGCCTTCATAGGAGGCGCTGGTGAATTCCATGGTGGCCGCAAAGGCGTTGCCGTCCTGGTGGCGTGCGTCGATCTGGTACTGCGGCGGTGGCGCTTCGCCCTTGCTCAGTCCCTTGAGCAGCTGCTTGAACCCCTCAACGTGCTGGGCGGCGACCATGTCCAGCAGCGAAATGCCTTCCACGTCCTCGAAGCTCTCGAATCCGAACATCTCCAGGTAGGCATCATTGGCGCGGATGTGCATGCCTTCGTGGATATACGCGATGGGGTCACGCGAGGAAGCGATCAGCGCGTCGCAGCGGCGCTCGGTCTCGCGCATCTGCGCCTCGATGCGACGCAGTCCCCGGCGTGCCTGCAGGTCGACCCACTGGTCACGGACAACGGCCAGCAGGTGCTCCGGCCGTGGGCGCAGCGCCAGCGCGCGCAGGCCGTGCGCGCTGGCTTCGACCAGCGCGTCCTCTTCGATGTGGTCGACCAGCAGGATCAGCGGCACGTCCTTTCCGCTGGCCGCGATCTGCCGGGATACCTCGGCCAGGCTGATCGACTGCGCAGGTGCCGCCAGCACCAGGTCGATCGGCTGGCTGGCCAGCACCTGGCCCAGCTCCGAAGCGTCCTGCGGACGCGCAGGGCGCACCGCGATGCCGCTGTTGCGCAGGGTGCTGACGATGGCCTCAGCGTTTTCGCCGCTGTCGTCCACGATCACCAGGCGCAGCGTGATGTCATTCGAGTTCTGCATTCTGAAGGCTCCCCAAGCTGTTCCTTAGATACACGATGCGCGTGCTCAGGTCCATGCGTGGGACCTGCCGGCGCGCGGCTTTGCGCGTTCAGGCCACACTGCCGGCGGCATGACCGCTTGCCCATGCCCATTGGAAGTTGTAGCCGCCCAGCCAGCCGCTGACGTCCAGCACCTCACCGATGAAATGCAGGCCGGCGACCTTGCGCGATTCGAAAGTCGAGGAGGAGACCTGCGCCGTATCCACGCCCCCCAGCGTGACCTCTGCGGTGCGATAGCCTTCGGTGCCACTGGCCACCAGCGGAAATCCTCCCAGCAGGGCGGCGGCCTGGCGCAGCTGCGGCTCATCCAGCTGCCTGACCGGCCGGTCAGGCAGCCAATGCTCACACAGGCGCTGGGCCAGCCGCTTTGGCAGCACCTCGGCCAGCACCGTGCGCAGCGCCGCATCCGGCCGGTCGCGTTTCATCGTGCGCAGCCACTGCTCGGCGTCATGGCCAGGCAACAGGTCCAGTTCGAGCCGGTCACCGGGCTGCCAGAAGGAGGAGATCTGCAGGATTGCCGGACCGCTGATGCCACGGTGGGTGACCAGCATCGCGTTGCGGAACGCCACGCCATTGCTGCGGGCTTCGACCGGCAGCGCGACGCCCGCCAGATCGGCCAGGCGCTGCTGATGGGTGCCGCTCAGCGTCAGTGGCACAAGTCCCGCGCGGGTCGGCAGCACCGCATGGCCGAACTGGCGGGCGATCTCATAGCCGAAACCGGTCGCGCCGAGGCGGGGAATCGACAAACCGCCCGTGGCCACCACCAGCGACGCGGCGAAGAAGGCACCCTGCGCGGTCTGCACGTGGAAGCCGTCGCCGCCGCGTTCAATGCGCTGCACCGCGCAATCGGTGCGGATCTGCACTCCCGCCTGGCTGCATTCGTCCACCAGCATCTTCACGATCTGCTTGGACGACACGTCGCAGAACAGCTGGCCCAGCTCCTTTTCGTGATACGCGATGCGATGGCGCTCGACGAGCTCGATGAAATCCGCCGGCGTGTAACGCGCGAGGGCGGACTTGCAGAAGTGCGGGTTGGCCGACAGGAAATTGGCCGGGGTGGTACCGGTGTTGGTGAAGTTGCAGCGACCGCCACCGGACATCAGGATCTTCTTGCCGACCCTGTTGGCGTGGTCGATCACCTGCACCACGCGCCCGCGCTGCCCTGCGGTGAGGGCGCACATCAGCCCGGCCGCGCCCGCGCCGATGACCAGCACATCGCATCGCGTCGCCGCCATGCCACTCACTCCTTGGCGCGCTTGCGCCAGACCGGAGTGACTTCCAGCTGCAGCTTGTCGTTGATCAGCTGTACTTCGGTGTCCTGGATCAGCACGCTCCAGCGCATCGCACGCTGGATCTGCTGACCCCACAGCTCCACGAAGGAGGCCGGCAGATCCAGTACCGACAGGTTGTCGAAGCGTTCCAGCCCCTTGCCCTGCTTCTGCCACCACACATCCGACGCATGGCCGGCGTAGGTGACCACCTGCACCCTGCGGCTGCGGTTGCACGCCTTGCGTACACGCGACTCGTCCGGGTGCCCCAGATCGATCCAGCGCAGGATGTCCCCGGTGTAGTCCAGCTCCCACAGGTCCGGTTCGTCGTCGGTGCTCAGGCCGCGGCCGAATTCCAGCCGGTCCTCGGCATTGAGCGCAAAGGCGAGCAGCCGCACCATCAAGCGCTCGTCGGTCTCCGACGGATGCTGGGCGAGGGTGAGGTTGTGGGTCGCGTAGTAGCCGCGATCCATGTCGCTGATCTGCAGCTCGGCCTTGCGGATGGTGGCGGTGAGGGCCATGGGACTTCCGGGAACAAAGAGCACCATGATAATGGGTGGGCCATGACCGCGTCCGAACCCGTTGCCCTGTCCATCGCCGCCAGTCGCCTGCAGCTGCCCCCCGGGCCGTGGGACTGCCTGCTGGACGGGTTGTGCGCGCGGTTTCCGCGCGTCAGCCGCAGCCAGTGGCTGCAGCGGTTTGCGCTCGGCCGGGTGCAGGATCCGCAGGGCAGGGCGCTGCAGCCAGGAGATCCGTGGAAGGTGGGGCGCGAGATCCGCTACTTCCGCGAGGTTGCCGATGAGCAGCGGATACCGTTCACCGAACGCATCATCCACCATGACGAGGAGCTCCTGGTCGTGGACAAGCCGCACTTCCTGCCCGTGATGCCGGCAGGCGCATACGTGCACCAGACGCTGCTTGCGCGCCTGGTCGCTGCCACCGGCAACACGGACCTGGTACCGCTGCATCGACTGGACAGGCTGACCGCCGGGCTGGTGCTGTTCTCGACCCGGCCGGCCAACCGCGATGCGTACCAGCGCCTGTTCCGGGAGCGGCGCATCGAGAAGATCTACGAGGCCTGGGCGCCGGCGCTGCCTGTGCTGTCGTTCCCGATCACGCGCCGCAGCCGGCTGGAGCCGGGCACCCCGTTCCATCGCATGAAGGAAAGCCAGGGCGAGGCCAACAGCGAGAGCTGGATCGAGGTCATCAACCGCAGGGAGGCCTGCTGGCACTACCGGTTACGGCCGCTCACCGGGCGCAAGCACCAGCTGCGCCTGCATATGTCCGGGCTGGGGGCCCCCATCCTGGGTGATGATCTCTATCCGGACCTGCGCGATCGGCCCCCCGGCGACTTTACGCAGCCCTTGCAGTTGCTGGCCCGTACATTGTCGTTCAGCGATCCATTCAGCGGAGCGGAGCGGCATTTCCATAGCGGGATGCGACTTGCAGGGCCGGAGAAGGTGTAGGGGATTTCTGAATTGGGTCGCGCATGTCACCAGAGGGCCGCGGAGCCTTGGCACAGCTGCGCCGGGGAGGATGAATGGTATGCCTATCGCTTTTTCATCCGAACACGCGTATCGTCCGTCTCACTGTGTTTGCTAGGGTCACCGTAAATCGTGGCCTGGTGCAGTTGATCTCACGATCTGCTCCATCGATCCGCTTTGCCAACGCCTGCAACTCAGTCTCGGCCCCGATATCCGGTGGCTGCGATTTATTTAACTTTGTTTCAGGAGTTTCAAAGATGTCTGAGCGTCAGCACGGTACCGTCAAGTGGTTCAACGATGCCAAGGGCTTCGGCTTCATCACCCCGGAAAGCGGTCCGGACCTGTTTGTGCACTTCCGTGCCATCCAGGGCAACGGCTTCAAGTCGCTGCAGGAAGGCCAGAAGGTGACCTTCGTCGCTGTGCAGGGCCAGAAGGGCATGCAGGCTGACGAAGTGCAGGCGGTCTGATCCGCCTGCTACCGCAAGGTAGCCAGAAACGCCGGAAGCGAGAGCTTCCGGCGTTTTTTTTTTGCCTGCGTCGTGACGCGTCACTGCGGTGAGCGCCCCCGCCGGGTCGTCACGCGTTGAAGTCCCTGGCCGCTCTACGCTGATGCCAGCCCCCTCGCTTCGGATACTGCACATGCTTACCGTCCACCATCTCGACAATTCCCGTTCGCTGCGCGTGTTGTGGATGCTGGAGGAGCTGGGACTGGAGTACGAGCTGAAGCAGTACGCCCGCGATGCCAAGACCATGCTGGCCCCGCCGGAGCTGCGTGCGGTGCACGGCCTGGGCAAAGCGCCGGTGCTGCAGGATGGCGAGTTCGTACTGGCCGAGTCCGGTGGCATCCTGGATTACCTCGCCGACCGTTACGACAGCGAGCGCGTGCTGTCGCCGCCGCCGCTGCCCGCGACCACGGAAGAGCGGATGGCGTATCGGTACTGGCTGCATTACGCCGAAGGCTCGGCGATGCCGCCGATGCTTCTGACGCTGGTGATGGCGCGGATACGCTCCGCCCCGATGCCGTTCTTTGCCAGGCCGATTGCTCGTGCGATCGCCGACAAGGCGGAAAACGGCTTCATCGGGCCGCAGCGTCGGCTGCACCTGCAGTGGATGGAGCAGCGCCTCGCGCAGAGCCCGTGGTTCGCCGGCAAACGCTTCACGGCCGCTGACATCCAGATGAGTTTCCCGATCCAGGCAGCGGCCAGCCGCGGCGACGGCCTGGACGCGACACCGGCCCTGAAGTCGTTCCTGCAGCGCATCGAGCAGCGTCCGGGCTATCAGCGTGCGATTGAGCGCGGTGGAGCGCTCCAGGCGCTCGGCGGTCGCTGAGCGACTTGCCGGCGCAGCGCGCAGGCCCCATGTCAGGACCATGGACACTTACTTCCCCTTGCAGTTTGACAACCGACTGATCCAGCGTCTGCCCGGAGATACCGAGCAGGGGCTGCGTCGGCGCGAGGTGCGCGGTGCCGCCTGGTCAGCCGTGATGCCCACCCCCGTCGCCGCGCCGAGGACGCTGGCGGTATCGCCGGAGGTGGTAACGTCGCTCGGCCTGCCAGCTGATTTCGTGGCCAGTGCGGACTTCAGCCAGGTCTTTGCCGGGAACGCGTTGCTTGAGGGCATGCAACCCTGGTCCGCCAACTACGGCGGCCATCAGTTCGGTCACTGGGCGGGGCAGCTCGGTGACGGTCGTGCCATCTCCCTTGGCGAACTGGTCGGTGCCAATGGCCGGCACTGGGAGCTGCAGCTGAAAGGCGCCGGACCCACGCCTTACTCGCGCGGTGCCGACGGTCGTGCGGTGCTGCGCTCGTCGATCCGCGAGTTCCTGTGCAGCGAGGCGATGCACCACCTGGGCGTACCAACCACCCGTGCGCTGTCGCTGGTCGGCACCGGCGAGGAGGTGGTGCGCGACATGTTCTACGACGGCCATCCCAAGGCGGAGCCGGGGGCTGTGGTGTGCCGGGTCGCGCCCTCGTTCCTTCGCTTCGGCAGCTTCGAACTGCCGGCCTCGCGGGGCGAACAGGTGTTGCTTGAGCAGATGGTGGACACCTGCATCGCGCGCGATTTCCCGGAGCTGCGCGGCAGCGGCGACACCCTGCGCGGAGACTGGTTCGCGCAGGTCTGCGTACGCAGCGCGGAAATGGTCGCCCACTGGATGCGCATAGGCTTCGTGCACGGTGTCATGAACACCGACAACATGTCTGTGCTGGGACTCACCATCGACTATGGCCCGTACGGCTGGATGGAGGATTTCGACCCGGACTGGACGCCCAACACCACCGATGCGCAGGGCCGCCGCTACCGGTTCGGCACCCAGCCGCAGGTGGTGTTCTGGAACCTCACCCGTCTTGCGCAGGCACTGGCACCGGTGTTCGCCGATGTGCAGCCCCTGCAGGCCGGTCTGGATGCCTACCAGGCGACGCTGGCAGCCTGCAGGCGGCGCGACGTCGCAGCGAAACTGGGCCTGTCAGCCGCCGACGAGGCGGACATTCAGCTGCACGCGCGCTGGGAGCGGCTGATGCAGGAGGGTGCGATGGACATGACCCTGGCCTACCGCGCGCTCATGCGGCTGGACATGGCGCGGCCTGACATGGCTGTGCTGGCCGGCGTGTACTACGACGCTACGCGCGAAGCGGCCGTGCGCGAGCCGTTGCAGCACTGGCTGCACGACTACGCCGCACGCCTGCGCGCCGACCCGCTGTCGGCCGAAACACGCCACCAACGGATGTCACGCGCAAATCCCCTGTACGTGCTGCGCAACTGGCTGGCGCAGGAAGCCATCGATCGTGCAGAGCAGGGCGACCTGGGGGGCGTACATGCGTTGCAGGACGTGCTGCGCGAGCCCTGTACCGAGCGCGAAGGGCTGGCGCATTACGCCGGCAAGCGACCGGCATGGGCCGATGACCGTGCCGGGTGCTCGATGCTGTCCTGCAGTTCCTGACCTGCGCCGGTCGCCATCCCTGAAATGAAAGCGGGGGCGTGATCGGCCTGCTACGCTATGCCGCCCTACAACGCTGGCCCTGTAATGACCGACGCACACGTCGAACCGCAGTGGGCATCCCGCCTGCGCGACATCGCTGATTTCCCCAAGCCGGGCATCCTGTTCAAGGACATCATGCCGCTGCTCGCCCACGGCGACGATTTCCGCGCCGCCGTGCAGGCGATGAGTGCTCGCTGGCGCGACCAGCGGTTGGACGCGGTGGTCGGGATCGAATCGCGCGGTTTCATCCTCGGCGCCGCGATGGCGCTGGAGCTGGGCGTCGGCTTCGTGCCGGTACGCAAGCCGGGCAAGCTGCCGGGCAAGGTGCTGCGCGAGGAATATACGCTGGAGTACCGCAGCGACTGCATCGAAGTGCATGCCGACGCGCTGCCGGCCGGTGCGCGCGTGGCGGTGATCGACGATGTGCTGGCCACCGGGGGCACGCTGGTCGCCGCGCTGTCGCTGGTGCGCCGACTGGGCGTGGAAGTGGTCGGTGCCGGCGTGCTGGTCGAGCTGGACGGCCTGGGCGGCCGCGGCCGCTGGGAAGCCGGGCTGCCCCTGCATGCCGAGCTGGTCTACTGACGGACGCGTACGGCTGCCGGGTGGGTAGAGTCGACCCATGGTCGACTGCTCCCAGGGTCCGGCACCGCGATGGC
>JAZBLM010000120.1:0-9379 GCA_037033225.1 Pseudomonadota bacterium | reverse complement strand
CGCTTCATCTTGAACAGCACCACGGTGCCCAGCATCAAGGCGATGCCGGCCAGCATCTGGTTGGAGATGCCGAACAGCGGCCACAGGGTCTGGATGCCGCCGAACGGATCGACCACGCCGGAGTACAGCAGATAACCCCACAGGGCCACGCACCCGGCGGTAGCGAGGATGTTGGCGGTCCACGATTCGGTTCGTTTCAGCGCTGGAATGAAGCTGCCCAGCAGGTCCTGCAGCATGAAGCGGCCCGCGCGCGTGCCGGCATCCACGGCAGTCAGGATGAACAGCGCTTCGAACAGGATCGCGAAGTGATACCAGAACGCCATCATGGCGTCTCCGGCGCTGGGAAGGGCCTCGTGCAGGATCATCGCGATGCCTACCGCCAAGGTCGGAGCGCCACCGGCACGGTGCAGGATGGTCGGTTCGCCGATCGCCACAGCCGTTGCTTCCAGCTGCTCCGGGGTGATGGTGAAGCCCCACGTGTTGGTGATGTAGTGCGCCGCTGACACCGCATCGGCACCGATCACCGCCGCCGGGCTGTTCATCGCGAAGTAGATGCCGGGCTCGATGATCGAGGCCGCGACCAGCGCCATGACCGCGACGAAGGATTCCATGAGCATGCCGCCGTAGCCGATGTAACGCGCATGCGCTTCATTGGCCAGCAGCTTGGGCGTGGTGCCCGATGCGATCAGTGCATGGAAGCCGGAGACAGCACCGCAGGCGATGGTGATGAACAGGAACGGGAACATGCCGCCCTTCCACACCGGACCGTCGCCGCTGGCGGCAAACTGGGTGAGTGCCGGCATTTTCAGCTCCGGCATGACGATCAGGATGCCGACCGCCAGGGCGATGATGGTGCCGATCTTGAGGAAGGTCGACAGGTAATCGCGCGGGGCCAGCAGCAGCCACACCGGCAGCACCGAAGCGATGAAGCCGTAGCCGATCAGCATCCAGGTGATCTGCTTGGCGGTGAAGGTGAATGCCGGGCCCCAGACCGGGTCTGCGGCGACGATGCCACCGAACCAGATCGAGGCGAGCAGCAGGATCAGGCCGACCACTGAGATCTCGCCGATCCTGCCGGGGCGGATGTAGCGCATGTACACGCCCATGAAGATCGCGATGGGCATGGTGGCGATGACCGTGAACATGCCCCATGGACTTTCGGCCAGGGCCTTCACCACCACCATCGCCAGCACCGCCAGAATGATGATCATGATCAGGAAGGCGCCGAACAAGGCGATGGTGCCCGGCACCGGGCCCATTTCTTCGCGCACCAGGTCGCCCAGCGAGCGCCCGTTGCGGCGGCTGGACAGCACCAGGACCATGAAGTCCTGGACCGCACCGGCGAGCACCACGCCGACCACCAGCCACAGCAGGCCGGGCAGGTAGCCCATCTGCGCCGCAAGCACCGGACCCACCAGTGGGCCGGCACCGGCGATGGCGGCGAAATGGTGGCCGAACAGCACGTGCTTGTTGGTGGGCACGTAGTCCAGGCCATCATTGTTCAGGACCGCGGGCGTGGCCCGCGTGGGGTCCAGCTGCAGGACCTTGCTGGCCACGAACAGGCCGTAGAAGCGATAGGCGATGAGGTAGATGGAGACCGCGGCAACCACGATCCACAGCGCGTTGATGGGTTCACCGCGGCGCAATGCCACGGTCCCCAGACAGAATGCGCCGAGCAGTGCAAGCACGGCCCAGCCCAGCTTCGAGAAGCCTTTCATGAGGTGAATTCTCCCTTAAGAACGCCACAAGGGTCCGCCTTGGCCCTGGCCGGGTCAATGCGGACGGGGTATTTCGCAGCTAGTACTTTGGTCGTAATGCATGCCAAGCGTTGCTGCGGGTCTGGCCAGTGCTGGAACAATGGGTTTCGGCGTAATGGCTTGGCTACGGCTGCCGTCGCCGCCATCTTGCAGGGAGACCACAGGATGGAGTTTCCATGAGCAGCGAGACCACAGCCCGCGTGCTGCGCACCATTTCCGGAACGCCGACGTCGGACGGGGCCGGTGTTCGCCTGACCCGCGTGATCGGGGGTGCCGCGTTGCCCGACCTCGATCCGTTCCTGCTGCTGGACGAGTTCGGCACGGACAAAGCGGAAGACTACATCGCGGGTTTCCCCAGCCATCCGCACCGCGGCTTCGAGACAGTCACCTACATGCTGGACGGCCGCATGCGTCACAAGGACAACCACGGCAACGAGGGACTGCTGACCCCGGGCAGCGTGCAGTGGATGACGGCCGGTCGGGGGCTGGTGCATTCAGAGATGCCCGAGCAGGAAAGTGGCCGCATGCGCGGCTTCCAGCTGTGGGTGAACCTGCCCGCCAGCGAAAAGATGACGGCGCCGAAATACCAGGAGTTCGCGCCGGAGCGTATTCCGCAGGTCAGCCCGATGGTGGGCGTGACGGTGAAGGTCATTGCCGGGGAGGTCGAGGGCACCCAGGGGCCGATCGTGCAGCCTGCGACGGATCCGCTTTACCTGGACATCACCCTGGACGCCGGCGTCGCCTGGGACTACGCACTGCCGGAAGGACACAGCGTGTTCGCGTACGTGTTCGAAGGCGATCTGCAGATGGGGGTCGGCAACGACGCGCGGCCGGTCAGGTACCAGCAGATGGCGGTGCTCGGCGGAGGTGCGCGGCTGCATCTGGCGGCTGGCGACCAAGGGGCACGCCTGATCCTGGTGGCAGGGCGCCCGCTGCGCGAGCCGGTGATGCGTCACGGTCCGTTCGTCATGAATACGCGGCAGGAGCTGATGCAGGCGTTCGTCGACTTCCAGGAAGGCCGCTTCTGAGTGCCTGTGAGGGAGGGGCCGGTTGCTGACCGGCCCTGGGGACCGGCAGCGCATCATCAGCGGCCGTCGGCCACGGCCGCCGGGTTGAGGTTCATGCTGCGGATCATTGCCTGCAGGCCCTCGCGCTCCTGGCTGTCGCCGGGATAAAGCGCCAGCTGGGCGTATCGGTTCTTGTCGAGCTTGACCACGCTGACGCGGCGGTCGGCAAAGCCGGGCGGCTGCTGGCCGCCCAGGTCGGGCAGGTACCAATAGATTTCTTCGCCGGCGAAGCTGTCCTTCTCCTGGCGCAGGGCGCGTGGGAACCGCAGATCCGGATCATTGCCGGTCAGCATCAGGCTGAGCACCTCGCGCCCGTCGCCGGTTGACGCGCGGCAGACGAGAAAATCGCCGGCTGCCTGTTCCTGCCACTGCAGGTTGCTGGCAGCGGGCAGCGACGGGCACTTTGGGGCGCTTTGTGCGTGGACGCTCATGGCAGTGGTGCACAGGCACAGCAGTACGGCAGCAGAGACGATTTTCATGCAGTTCCCCCGGAGGCGTTCAAGTCGACGGCACCGCCAGCGGCGGGCCGGCGTGGTCGCCGTTGCGACCTGGCATCCATCCCCGGATGCCGCGTCGGTCCGCCAGCCCAGCTGACGGGTATCCCGCGACCTTAACGGAACGTGAGCAAGTGCACAAATCGCGTTTCATCAGTAACCAATTTCGACGGTCCGGCGGGCGTGCGGAGCAAGCAGGACCTGCCGGCCTGCGGGCTGCCACGCAGGCGGCCGGCTCACTTACCCGGCAGTGGGATGAATTCCGTCGCGTCGCCGGGGATGGTACCGAAGCGTCCGTTTGCCCAATCGTCCTTGGCCTGCTCGATACGCTCCTGGGAACTGGAGACGAAGTTCCACCACAGATGGCGCGGTGCATCCAGCGGCTCGCCGCCCATCAGCATGGCCTTGACCGGTGTCTTCGCCCGCAACCGGCCACGCGCGCCTTCTGACGGAAGGATCAGGTGCTGTGCGGGAACGTCTACGCCATCGAGCTGCGCCTCGCCGTGCAGGATGTACAGCGAGCGCTCGCGGTGACCCGTATCGATGTCGATCTCGGCATCGGGTTCCAGGTCGATGGCCACGTTCAGGGTATCGGCGAACACCTTGACCGGCGATTCCTCGCCGTAGGCGCGCCCCGCGATCACGCGCAGCCAGGCACCCTTGCGGTGCTGCTGCGGAAGGGTGGCGGCGGTGTGGTGGTGGAAGGCGGGCTCGATTTCTTCGTACTGCTTCGGCAGCGCGATCCAGGTCTGCATGCCATGCAGCGGGTGCCCCTGTTCGCGCTCGGGCGGCGGCGTGCGCTCCGAGTGCGAGATACCGCGTCCGGCAGTCATCCAGTTCACATCACCCGGGCGGATCACCTGGTCCGAACCCAGGCTGTCGCGGTGCCCGATGGCCCCGGACCACAGGAACGTCACGGTCGCCAGGCCGATATGCGGATGCGGCCGCACATCAATGCCGGTGCCGGGGTCCAGCACGGCCGGTCCCATCTGGTCGACGAACACGAAGGGGCCGACGCTGCGCGCCTGCAGGGACGGAACCGCACGGCGGACTTCCAACCCGCCGATGTCGTGGACGCGTGGGGCGATGAGGGTGGTCATGCGGGCGATCTCGCTGGCTGGGGCTGGCGCGCAGGATCGCATGCGTCGGACGGGCTGGCATGCCCCGGATGGGGAACAGGCTGTTGCGGGATACGAGCGGGTGAAACCCGCTCGCGGATGGCTGTGTACAGCAGGCTACGGGCTGGGCGGCGGTCGGGTGGCGGCTGCGGGGGACGGCAAAAGCCGCCCCTGCGGGCCGCGTTTCGTGCCATCCCCTTGGATTCGCCCGTTTGTCACGTTGACGTCGCTCCGCAGGTGCCGGGCGCAGCCCGGCGCACAACCTCAACGCAGGGTTTTCAGCAGCGTCCCGGCATTGCCATCGTTGGGGGCGGCCGGCACCTGCAGCAGCCGCGCCAGCAGCGGATACAGGTCGACGTTGTCGAAGGCATCGATCACTTCGCCCTGTCTGAAGGAGGGCCCGCGCGCGATGAACACCGCGCGCATCGACGGCAACGCATTGTCGTAGCCGTGCGAGCCACGATCCTGGTGCGCGCGGCGGGCGATGCGCTCGCGGCTCAGGGCGTCCCAGCCTTCGTCCATCTGGCATACGATCGGCGGGATGCGTGGATTGCTGCCGTAATGCCAGCGTGCGGGCAGGTCCTGTTTCCTCCAGCACTGGTAGTGCGCATGCCGACCCAGCAGCGCGCGCTCGGCTGCTGCCTCCTTCCCCGCCAACGGTTCGAATCCAACCGATTGGCCCGTGCTGATGTTGCGCGCCAGCGCCGGGTCCACCATGTCCTCGGTGGCCACGACGTGACCGGGTGCCACGGCGGCCATGCCATGGTCGGACACCACCACCACATTGACCATGTCCGACAGGCCGGCTGCCTGCAGGCCATCCAGCAGGCGTCCGATCACCGAATCCGCCCTGGCGATGGCCTGGGTGTACTGGGCCGAGGCCGGGCCGTACGCGTGGCCGGCCTTGTCGACATTTTCCAGATACAGGGTCGCCAGGCGCGGTGCGTCCGCGCCGCGCTGCTGCAGCCAGCCCAGCACCGTATCGGCGCGGGTCTCGAAGGCGACGCTTTCGTCGTAGCCGTGCCCCTGGCTGGGGCGGATGCCCTTGATCCCGGCCTCGCTGCCCGGCCACGACCAGGTGGCGCTGCGTACGCCCGCCTGCTCGGCACTGACCCAGATCGGCTCGCCACCCCACCACGCACCCTGGCTGATCGCTTCGCGGTCGCTCAGTTTGAAACGGCCCAGTTCGGCCACGTCCATGCTGTTGTGGATGATGCCGTGGTGGTCCGGGCGCAGGCCGGTGACCAGCGTGTAATGGTTGGGGAAGGTCAGCGAGGGATAGGACGGTGTCATCCAGCGCGCACGCACGCCGCCATCAATGATGCGCTGCAGGTTGGGCGTGATGCCACGGTCCAGCGCATCGGCGCGCAGGCCGTCAATGGAAACGAGCAGCAGCTTCGGCGTGGCGGCGGGTTGCAGAACCACCGGCCCGGTGGCTGGCGCGGACGAAACGTGGGGGGCAGTGGTGCAGGCAGCCAGCGGCAGGATAGCGGCCAGCGCCCATGCAAGGGGGCGGTGAGTCATCACGCCATTCTAGAGCGCGGCGATGACGTACCCAAGACAACCAACGTCACTGGCGCGCGAACAACACGCCGTCTCCCTGCTCCAGGCGCAGCAGGGCTGCCTTGGTTTCCAGCCCGCCCCCGAAGCCGGTCAACGCACCGTTGTGGCCGATCACCCGATGGCAGGGCAGTACGATCGGCAGCGGGTTGCGCCCGTTCGCCGCGCCCACGGCGCGCGTCGCTGTTGGCTGGCCCAGCTGCGTCGCCAGCTGCAGATAGCTCCAGGTCTGGCCGAACGGGATCGCGGCCAGCGCGTTCCATACACGCAGCTGGAAGGGCGTGCCGTGCGGCGCGAGGGGCAGGTCGAAGGCGGTACGCTCCCCGTGCAGGAACTGCAGCAGCTGCATGCGCGCTTCGCGCACGGTCTCCGGCCGGTGGCGCCACTGCGCGCGGCCCTTGGCGTCGTGGCGGTTCTGCGCGAACAGGATATGTGCGATGCCGCTGGCATCGCCGGCGACGGTCAGTTCACCAATCGGACTGTCAAAGCGGTCGTAATCCAGGGTCATGGCCGGGTTCCTGTAAAGGGAGTGGAGAGGTGCCACAGATGCAGGACGGCATACGCGCGCCAGGGTCGCCATGGCTGCGAGCGCTGTTCGGTCTGGCGCTCGGTCAGCCGCTTGCCGGGGCTCCCCAGCATCTGCTGCAGCACCAGGTCGCCTGCAGGGAACGCGTCCGGCTGGCCCAACGCACGCAGGGCGATGTAGTGCGCGGTCCATGGGCCGATGCCCGGCAGCGCGACACAGCGCTGCACGAAGGCGTCCAGCCGCTGCCCGGCGCTGAACTCAAGCGTGCCGTCCGCGCACGCCCGTGCAAGCGCACGCAGGGTCGCCGCCCGCGTGCGCGGCAGGCCGATGGCCTCCAGTTCGGCATCGACCAGCACCGACGGTGCGGGAAACAGGCGGTCCAGCCCTTCCGGCATGCCGTCAAGAGGATGGCCGTGCGCCACCACGAGCCGCCGCGCGAGGGTGGTGGCCGCCGCAACGCTGACCTGCTGCCCCAGGACCGCGCGGACGGCCACCTCGAAACCGTCCCAGCCGCCGGGCACGCGCAGCCCGGGCCGCTGTGCGATGCCCTCGGCGAGGAGCGGTTCGCTGGCGAGGGTGGCATGCACCTGCTGCAGGTCGGCGTCCAGGTCGAACATGTGCCGCACGCGCCGCACGACCTGCGGGATCGCGCGCGGGTCTACGTTGTCCAGTTGCAGCAGCAGTTCGCTGCGGCCGGGATCGGCGCTCACCTGCAGCAACGCCGGACGGGTCGCAGGTCCGATCACGCGGCGGTAGCGGTCCTCGTCGATCTGCTCGATGCCCGGGATCATCCGCCGCCGCAGGAACTGCAGCATCAAACCGAAATCCAGCGGCGGCCGGTAGCCCAGGCGCAGGCGAAGCCCGTCGCCGGGTTGCACCCGGCGGGGCATCCGGCGGATTGCGCCGGGCGCCATCCCGCAGCCATCCAGGAAAGCGTCGTTGAAGCGACGAAGGCTGTTGAAGCCTGCCGCCAGCGCAATGTCGGTGATCGGCAGGGCGGTCTCGGTCAGCAGTTGCTTGGCCTGCAGCAGGCGCTGGTTGGTATGCAGCTGCAGCGGCGTCACCCCCAGCGCAGCCACGAACAGGCGCTGCAGCTGACGCGCGCCGACCCCTACCCGCGCAGCCAGTGACGCGACGCCTGCGCCCTGCAGGAAGCCCTCATGGATCAGGTCCAGGGCACGCCGTACCGTCTCCTGCTCCAGACCCTGCTGGACCGCGGGGGAAAGCTCCGGCCGGCAGCGCAGGCAAGGGCGGAAGCCAGCCGCTGCGGCGCTCGCCGCGTTGGCGTAGTACACGACGTTGGACGGCTTGGGTGCAGGCGCAGGGCACACAGGCCGGCAGTAGATGCCGGTGCTGCGTACGGCAGTAAAGAACAGCCCGTCAAAACGCGCGTCGCGCGCCAGTCGGGCACGCTCGCAGGTGGCGATGTCGAGGGCGGCGGGACGGTCCATCGGCCTAGTCTAGGCCCGGCCAGCGGGCAGGGCTCGCCATTTTCAGACATGCATGCAGGGTCGCGCCGCGGGTTCAGGGCGGGTTGTCGTGCGGACATCCGCAGGCCCTAGACTGGTGCCCTGTTCTCCGACCGGTTCGATGGTTCATGCCGTCCAGATGGTGCCTGCCCCTGCTGTGTGTTCTCCTTGCCTCCTGCAGTCCGGGCGGGCCGTCCGATGCCGTCACCTCCAATGATGCGCGCAGCCGCGTGCCCGGCGCCGATGGCGACCATATGGTGTCGATCAACGCGGCCGACGCCCCGCGGCCGAGCGCGCCGCCGACCGAGCGCGCCGATCGCCCATGGCCGTCCGCCGCGCTGGAGAATGGCAAGGCGTGGATCAGCTGCGGAACGGACTACGCCAGCGATGCCGGTGATGGCGAGGAGCTGCCCGGTCTGCAGCGGGACGAGCTCGAACAGGCATTGCAGCCATGCGCCGAGCGGGGCCTGCTGCGGGTGCGCTATGCGGGCAAGATCAATCCGGGCTTCGCCGAGCTGAGCTGGCGGCTGGCCATCGTGGCCGAGCAGCTGGGCATCCACAAGCGCATCCTGGACCTGGATTCCAGCGGGGGGCAGGTGGAATCGGCGATCGTGGCCGGCGACAGCATCGGTGAGTCGAACTGGACGATCTGGATTCGTGAAGGCTCGGTCTGCCACAGTGCCTGTGTCTTCGTTCTGGCCGCCGGTGACAACCGGCTGGTGTCGGGCAAGGTCGGCATCCATCGCATGATGCGCATCAGTTCCAAGGCCACTTCGCGTGCCGAGCTCAACCTGGAGCTGCAGGAGGTGTACGACAACGTCAGGAACTACCTGCAGCGCAACGGCGTCGCCGTGGGCGTGGCCGACCTGATGATGACGGTGCCCAATCGCAGTCTGCGCCTGCTGACATCCGAAGAGCTGCGCCAGTACGGACTGGACGGGACCAATGCCGTGCAGGATGACCTGGAGCGGATCAAGCAGATGCGCGCCTGCGGCGATGATTTCGTACGGCGCAAGGACGCCTTCCTGGTGGCCTTCGACCAGCAGTGCAAGCGGGAAGGGGCCGAGCTGGATACGGTCAACGCCTGCGGGCAGACGCTGAAACGGGACTACGGCTTCCCCGATGAGGTGTGCCCCGCGGACAGTCCGCTGTCGGAGATCGATGTGGCGACCCTGCCGCCCGCACCGGGCGACGCCCCTGCTGCGGAGGGCGGGCCACGCGTACTGCAGCGCGACGAGGACGGCACGAGCGCAGAGCAGGGCGCAGCGAGCGGGGCGCCGCCAGCCCCGTGATGCGGAAACCGGAAGCTGGCGTAGACTGCGGACACCTCTCCTGAACAGGTGATTCCGATGAAGCGTCGATTGATGGTGTTGTCCCTGCTGCTGCCG
>JAZBLM010000119.1:0-9704 GCA_037033225.1 Pseudomonadota bacterium | reverse complement strand
GGCGCGGCGCGAAGCCGAACAGCGCCAACAGCAGGCCGCGGCCCAGGCAGCCGCTGCAGCATCGGCCCGCCAGACCGCTGCCCCGACGCTGCGTCCGGTCAGTACGCCGGCCCCGCGCTATCCGGCCGATGCCCTGCGTTCGGGCACGTCCGGCGAAGTGCTGGTGGAGATTACCGTGGGCACCGATGGCACGGTCACCAGCGCCCGCGTGCTGCGCGCCAACCCGGCCCGCATCTTCGATCGCGAAGCCATGGCCGCCGTGAAGCGCTGGCGCTTCGAACCGGTCGCCGCCCCGGTCACCACCCGCCGCACCCTCGCCTTCAGCCCGGGCGGCTGAGCAAAAAAGGGGACGGAGGGGATTAAGTCGTAATCCCCTCCATCGCCGAAGGGCGCCCGCGGCCGGTGGCGTTGCGGCATTGCCCGATGCACCGGATCGGCGCTACCGCGCAGGCTGGATGTCCACTCTCCGTGGAGCCTGCCGCCGATGCCGCGCCGCGCCCGCCTGCTTGCCCCCGATCTGCCGTTCCACGTCGTCCAGCGCGGCGTGAACCGCGGCGCCATCTTCGCCGACGATCTGGACCGCGACCACTTCCTGCGGGTCGCGCACAAAGCCTTCCAGAAGCACCAGATCGCGCTGCACGCTTACGTCCTGATGGGCAACCACGTGCATCTGCTGGTCAGCCCACGGGTGGCCAGTTCGCTGGCCGTTGCCATGCGGGGGCTGGGCAACAGCTATGTCCAAACCTTCAACCGCCGCCACGAGCGGACCGGGCCGCTGTGGCAGGGGCGGTTCCATTCCAGCCTGGTCGAAGACGATGCGTATCTGCTCGCGGTGTATCGCTACATCGAGCTCAACCCGATCCGCGCGGGCCTGGCGACGCTGCCCGAGCACTGCCCGTGGTCCAGTGCACGCGGCAACCTGGGGCTGCGTGACGACCCTCTGCTCACCCGGCACGCCGTGTTCAATGCGTTGGGCGAAACCGCCGAACAGCGCGTGCAGCGCTACGCGACCTTCCTGCGTGACACGTCCCGGGCCCGGCGCGAAGCCGCTGTGATACGCGAGCAGGGCAGGACGCAGTCAGCGCTCGGCGATGCGCGTTTCCTGCAGATGCTCGGCGAAACCCTGGGCCATCCAGTAGTGGCGCGGCCGCGGGGCCGCCCGCGCAAAGCCGGCGGCGACGGCAACCCGCGACAGGGGGCGTCGCGGGTTGTTAAAACGGATTAATTCCCTCCGTCCCCTTTTTTCAGCCGGAGATGGCGAGGCGTTCCTGCTGGTAGCGGCGTACGGCGGCGAACCAGAGCAGTGCGGCCAGGCCGAGGTTGGCGCCCAGGTAGATGGCCCAGACGGTCGGGCTGATGTGCTCGTGGCGGATGACCTTCAGCAGCATCTGGTTCTGCGACAGGAACGGGATGGCGTATTGCCACAGCACGCTCTTCAGCGGGTACACCAGCAGCGCGTAGCTGGGCAGCATCGGCAACAGCATCAGCCAGGTCATGTGGCTCTGGGCTTCCTTCATGCTCTTGGACGCCGCTGACAGGAAGGTCAGCAGCGAGGTACCGATCAGCAGCATCGGCAGCATCACCAGCAGCATCTGCAGCATCGAACCCAGGCCCATGTTGAGCTGACGGCCCACGCTGCTGTCGGACAGCTGCGCGCTCAGCTTGAACGCGACCAGGGTCAGCACCAGCGAGGCGATGCCGACCATGCAGGCAGCAGCGATCTTGCCGCTGACGATGGCGCTGCGCTTGGCCGGGGTAGCCAGCAGCGGTTCCAGCGACTGCCGTTCGCGCTCACCGGCGGTGGTGTCCATCACCAGGTAGGCGCCCCCCAGGAACGAGGTGATGGTCAACAGCAGCGGCAGCAGCATCGACAGCATCATGCCCTGCTTGGCTTCGGCCGAGGCCATGTCCTGGGTCGCCACGTCCAGTGGTCGCGCTACCTGGGCATCGATTCCGCGCGCCATCAGCCGCAGCGTGCCGACCTGCCCGTTGTAGGTCTGCAGGGCGGCCTTCAGGCGCGCAGTCGGCACATCGGCGGCGCGCCGCGTGCTGTCCTGCAGGATCTCCACCAGCGCCGGACGGCCCTCGCGCCAGCGTTCTTCGAACGTATCGCTGATGCGCAGCGCCACGTCGATGCGCTGGTCACCGATGGCCTGGTCCAGGTCTTTCGGCGCCTGCGTGGCGTTGAGTCCCTGCGCGGCGAGGAAGCGCACCAGGTTCGGCGCGTGCTCTGCGCCGATGGTGGGGATCTCCAGCGGCTGGTCGATCTGCGATTTGACCCGGCTTTCCGCCAGCTTGCCCATGCCCAGGATCAGGATCGGATACAGCAGGGGGCCCATCAGCAGGGTCAGCGCCAGCGTGCGGCGGTCACGCGAAAGGTCGCGCAGTTCCTTGCGCATCACGGTGAACAGCGTGGACAGGATGCTCATGCGTGCAGGCCCTCTTCGGTGCCGATCAGTTTGACGAAGGCATCTTCGAGGTTGCTCTCACCGGCCTGTGCGCGCAGTTCGTCGGCGCTGCCGGCCGCCATCACCGTGCCCTTGGCGATGATCACGATGTGGTCACACAGCGCGGCGACCTCCTGCATGATATGGCTGGAGAAAATCACGCAGCGGCCTTCGTCGCGCAGGCCATGCAGGAAGCGGCGCATGGCCCGGGTGGTCATCACGTCCAGGCCGTTGGTGGGCTCGTCCAGGATCACGTTGCGCGGGTCGTGCACCAGCGCGCGCGCGATGGCGGTCTTGGTGCGCTGGCCCTGCGAGAAGCCGTCGGTCTGCCGGTCCAGGATGTCGGCCATGTCCAGCGCGCGCGACAGCGCTTCGGTGCGCTGGGCGATGGTGCCCGCGTCCAGCCCATGCAGTTCGCCGAAGTAGGCGATGTTCTCGCGTGCGGTCAGCCGCTTGTAGACGCCGCGCGCATCGGGCAGCACGCCCAGTCGGCGTCGCACGCCGGCCGCATCTTCGTTGGCATCGATACCGTCCACCGTGACCCGGCCCTGGTCGGGGCTCATCAGGGTGTACAGCATGCGCATGGTGGTGGTCTTGCCGGCGCCGTTGGGCCCGAGCAGGCCGGTGATGCGACCGTCCTCGGCGCGGAAGCTGACGTCCTGCACCGCCTGGATGCGGCCGGTCTTGGTATTGAATGCCTTGTGCAGGCCCTCTGCGACGATCATGGTTCCCATCCGTTGAACGAGGTGAACGCCGGCACGTGGCTCAGCGAATCCAGGCAGCCGGCATCCACAGCCTTGGCGTCTGCGGTGTCGATGTACTGGCCCAGCACGCGCGGCATGCAGCCGGCGTTGATGGTGCCGTGGCCCTGGCCGCGGGCGACGATGTGGCGGCCATTCGGCAGGCCCTTCAGCACCTGCTCGGCGTAACGCGGCGGGGTTACGGGATCCAGTTCGCCGGACAGCAGCAGCACCGGCAGCTCGCTCCTGAACGGCACTGCGCTGTCAGCCGGCGCCTTGTCGTGGGGCCACACCGCGCAGGCGGCGAAGAACATCTGCGCCACGTCCGGTCCGAGCAGGCGATCGCTCTGTGCGGCCGGTTGGAAGCGTGGCGCATCTTCGCTGCAGATGACCGACCACTGCATGCCCCGGCTGATCTGCAGGTCCAGCGCCCGCGAGGCGTTGCGGGTCAGTGCCGCCAACGGCGCGTAGCGCCCCTGCGCCGCGTCATCCAGTACCACGGGCAGCAGCGAGGACAGCTCCGGCATGTACGAGAAGGCGAACACTAGGCCGAGCACGCTGTCCGGCTTGAGCACGTCCTGGCGGGCTTCGGCGGTGGCCGGATCGCGGTAGTCGACGGTCACCGGCGCGGCCGCCAGCGCGTCCAGCACGGTGCGCAGCTGGATGCGGGTATTGACCGGGAAGCGCTTGGCGCAGGCTGCGTCCTTGATGCACTGCGCCGACTGCAGGATGATCGCGTCCTCGAAGGTATTGGCGAAGTCGCCACCGACCACCAGGTCGTTCGGCGCCACGCCGTCGATCACCATGCTGCGCACGTGCTGCGGATACCGCGCGGCATAGCGCTGGGCGACGCGGGTGCCGTAGGAACCGCCGACGAGGTTGAGTTTCTCCGCGCCCAGTGCCTTGCGCACGGCGTCCAGGTCATCGATGGCCTGCGAGGTGGTGTAGAAGCGCGGATCGGCACGCCCCTCCAGCGACGCAGCGCAACGAGCGGCGTAGTCGCGTACGTAGGCTTCGGTCGGCTCGGCGCTCTCGTCCATCGGCAGCTCCTTGCCGTCCGGGCCAAGACAGCTCAGCGGATTGGAACCACCGGTGCCGCGCTGGTCGATCAGGAAGATGTCACGCTGCTTGCGCACCTGGCGCAGCGCGGTGCTGACCGGCAGGGCCACTTCGCTGGCCGCCTGTCCGGGGCCGCCGGCCAGGAAGAAGACCGGGTCGGGCAGGCCGTTGCCCGTGTTGTCAGCGTCCAGCCATGCGATGCGCAGGTCGATCTTCCGTCCCTGCGGCGCGGCCGGGTTTTCCGGCACGCTCAGGGTGCCGCACTGGGCTTCGACGTTGGCCGCAGCGACCGGTCCGGTCAGCGTGCAGGGCTTGAACGCGATCTGCCCATAATGGCGCCCGCCCGCGTCGCCCTCGTCCTGCGGAGGCGGCGCGCTGCAGGCCACGCACAGCACACTGGCCAGCACCCCGGCCAGTTTCAGGTGGTTTCTGGACATCTTCCCTGGTTCCCCTTGCTGATGGTCATGCCACAGGGACGCAGCCCCGTCGCGGATGTGACCAAGTTACACCGAAGGGTGTCGGCACGGCACCTTCGTCGCCTGTCTGCCCGAGGCGCTGCAGCATTTTTCTCCTGGCCCATCTGTCAACACGATGGATTGTCGGAACCGGATGGACAACGGGAGGGTAGAGTCGACCCATGGTCGACTACGCTTGTCGCGCCATGGAACCCGCCGAAAGTGGTCGACCACGGGTCGACCCTACCGCCTTCCCTTCTTTTTTTGCGTGGGCGGTGGCCCCGGAACCTGTCAGGTCGGCGGGTGCATGACCCGGAGCCAGCTCCGGCGTCCACCCGCGAGGGGGGTTCAACCCGTTCGACCTCTATTTGCTCGAAACGTACTTCTCGCGGCGGATCTGTGGGTTGCCGAGCCCGGCTTCCTTGAGCGCGTCGACGCAGGCATCCACCATGTCCGGGTTGCCGCACAGGTAGGCGATGTCGGTGGACGCGTCCGGTGCCAGATCGGCGAGCTGCTGCTGCACGTAGCCATGGCGCACGTCCGGGCCCGGCGCGGCCGGCAGCTCGCGTGACAGGCAGGGGATGTAGCGGAAGTTCGGCTGGGCCGCCGCGAAGGCTTCGAAGTCTTCGCTGTAGAGCAGTTCCGCGGGACTGCGGGCGCCCTGCAGCAGCACGACCTGCACGCCACGCTCGGCCATCGCCGTGGCCAGCAGCGGCAGCATGGACCGGTACGGGGTGACCCCGGTGCCGGTGGCGATCAGCAGATAGCGGCCGTTGTGGTCGCCGGCGTTCAGGCAGAACCGGCCGTAAGGGCCGCTGGCACTGAGCTGGCCGCCGATGTCCAGGCCTTCGAACAGGGACGTGGCGGCTCCGCCCGGCACGAAGCTCACCGCGATGTCCACCGCCTCGCCCGGCCCGAGGGCATGGTCATGGACGGTCGCAAGCGAGTAGCTGCGCTTGGTCTCGGTGCCGTCGGCGTACTGGAAATGGATCTGGATGAACTGGCCGGGCTGGAAATCCAACGGCTGGCCGTCATCGCGGAGGAACTGGTAATGGCCGACGGTCGGCGCCAGCATGCGGCGGTCGACCAGCTTCATGGGGAATTGGACTGGCACGGCAGTGGGAACAGTGTGTAGCCGGGGCAAGCCCGTGGGGGGATCTATAATACCCCCTCCCTGCATCCCTCCATGCGCCACCCGCAGGCGCAAAGGCTTCCCGCTTGGCTTCCCTGAACGACACTGCGCCCGCCCTGCGCGTACGCGACCTGCGCAAGACCTATGACAATGGCACCGTGGCACTCAAAGGGGTTTCCCTTGAAGTGGCGCCGGGCGACTTCTTCGCCCTGCTCGGCCCGAACGGCGCCGGCAAGTCCACCCTGATCGGCATCGTCAGCTCGCTGGTGAACCTCAGCGCGGGACAGGTCGAGGTGTTCGGCACGGATCTGGTGGGCGAGCGAAGCGCCTCCATGCGGCTGATCGGCCTGGTGCCCCAGGAGATCAACTTCAACCTGTTTGAAAAGCCGTTCGACATCCTGGTCAACTACGCCGGTTTCTACGGCGTGGACCGCGCCGAAGCGGAAAAGCGCGCCGAGGAAGAGCTCAAACGCGCTCATCTGTGGGACAAGGCACAGGTGATGAGCCGCACCCTGTCCGGCGGCATGAAGCGGCGGCTGATGATCGCCCGCGCGATGATGACCCGCCCGCGGCTGCTGATCCTGGACGAGCCGACCGCCGGCGTGGACATCGAGATCCGTCGCGACATGTGGCGCGTGCTGAAGGAGATCAACACCGCCGGTACCACCATCATCCTCACCACGCATTACCTGGAAGAGGCCGAGCACCTGTGCCGCAACCTGGCCATCATCAACCACGGCCAGATCGTCACCCAGGGGCCGATGCGTGAACTGCTCGCCAAGCTGGACGTGGAGGGCTTCCTGTTCGACATCGACGGCGTGCTGCCGGCCGCGCTGCCGCAGATCGAAGGGGCCACCCTGAACGCCATCGACGGCCATACCCTGGACGTGGACATGCCGCGCGCGATGGACCTCAACCGCGTGTTCGCCGCGCTGAATGCCGAAGGCATCCGCGTGCGCTCCATGCGTACCAAGAGCAACCGCCTGGAGGAGCTGTTCGTGCGCCTCACCGGCAACCCGGAGAACGTGGCATGAGCAGCACCCCGACCCCTGTCCTGACCGATGGCCAGCGCAACCGCATCGCACTGGCCACCGTGGTGCGCCGCGAAGTGGCGCGCATCCTGCGCATCTGGGGCCAGACCCTGGTGCCGCCGGCGATCACCATGACCCTGTACTTCCTGATCTTCGGCGGGCTGATCGGCTCGCGCGTCGGCGACATGGGCGGCTACAGCTACATGCAGTTCATCGTGCCGGGCCTGGTGATGATGAGCGTGATCCAGAACAGCTACGGCAACATCAGTTCCAGCTTCTTCGGCGCCAAGTTCGGCCGCCACGTCGAGGAACTGCTGGTCAGCCCGATGCCGAACTGGGTGATCCTGTGGGGCTACGTGGCCGGCGCGGTGCTGCGCGGGCTGATGGTCGGCGTGCTGGTGCTGATCATCGCCATGTTCTTCACTCCGGTGCGCATCCCGCACCCGCTGGTGACGCTGACCACGGTGTTGCTGGGCGCGACGATCTTCTCGCTGGCCGGCTTCATCAACGCCGTGTACGCGAAGAAATTCGACGACGTGGCGATCGTGCCGACCTTCATCCTGACCCCGCTGACCTACCTGGGTGGCGTGTTCTATTCGGTGAAGCTGCTGCCGGACTGGGCCGAGGCCGCGACCCATGCCAACCCGATCTTCTACATGGTCAACGCCTTCCGCTACGGCCTGCTGGGCACCAGCGACGTACCGCTGTGGGTGGCCTATGCGCTGATGCTCGGCTTCGTGGTGGCGTTGACGTTCGTGGCCCTGTGGCTGCTGCGCCGCGGCGTCGGCCTGCGCAGCTGAGCAAAAAAGGGGACGGAGGGGATTAAGTCGTATCTGGCCTAACATGGCGGGATGCGACTTAATCCCCTCCGTCCCCTTTTTTCTGTGAGAGTGCAATGCGCATCCTGATCCTTGGCGCCGGCGGGACCGGCGGGTATTTCGGTGGACGGCTGGCCCAGGCCGGCGTGGACGTCACCTTCCTGGTACGACCGGCACGTGCCGCCCAGCTGCAGCGCGATGGGCTGGTGATCCGCAGCCCGCTTGGCGATGCGGCGTTCCCGGTGGCGCATGTCACCGCCGATGCGCTGCCTGCGCTGGCCGAGGCGCAGCCGTTCGACCTGGTCGTGCTGAGCTGCAAGGCCTACGACCTCGACAGTTCGATCGACGCGATCGCGCCGGCGGTGGGATCTCGCACGAGCGTGCTGCCGATCCTCAACGGGCTGCGCCACTACCCGCTGCTGGATGCCCGCTTCGGCCGCGATGCGGTGATGGGCGGGCTGTGCTTCATCAGCGCCGCGAAGGACGCCGACGGCGCCGTGCTGCACCTGGGCAAGCCGGCCAGGCTGACCTTCGGTGAGCGAGATGATGTCGGACTCAGCGCTCGGGTACTCGCGTTCGCCGCAGCCTGCGTACAGGCCGGACTGGACCACACCGCCAGCGAGAACATCCGCCAGGAACAGTGGATCAAGTACACCTTCCTGACCGCACTGGCGGCCGCCACCTGCCTGCGCCGGGCCGACATCGGCACGATCATGGGCAGCGAAGGTGGCGAGCGCTTCCTGCGGGCGCTGTACGCCGAATGCGTGGCGGTGGCGGATGCATCCGGTGAACCGGTCCCGACGACGGCGCAGGAGACGGCGCTGGACACGCTGACGCAGCCGGGATCACCCTTGAAGGCCTCGATGCTGCGCGATCTGGAAGCCGGCCAGCAGGTGGAAGCCGAACACATCGTCGGCGACATGCTGGCGCGCGCGCAGGGCTTCGGCCAGGCCGCCCCCCTGCTGGCCGAAGCTGACGCCAGCCTGCGGGGCTACCAGGCCCAACGCGCGGCGTGAGGGACCCCGTCGCCCTGCCCCACCGTGTGCTCATCCTGGGGATGGGCTACAGCGGCCTGGCCATTGCCCGGCAGCTGCAGCGGCACGGTTGCACGGTGGACGGCACGGTGCGGGATCGTGGCAACCGCCGCACCGATGGCGTTGCCTGCCATCGGCTGGTCGCTGGTCACCCGCTCGATGACGCACTGCTGGCTGCGATAGCCCAGGCCGAGGCGGTGCTGTGCACCGTGCCGCCCGATGCCGAGGGCGACCCGGCCCTGCGGCGGGTGCGTCCCCTGCTCGCGGCGAGCACGTCGCTGCGCTGGCTGGGCTATCTGTCCTCCACGGGGGTCTACGCGGACCGCGATGGCGGCTGGGTGGATGAGCGCGCCGAGGCCGATGCTCGCACGCCGTCGGCCCTGCAGCGGCTGCTGGCCGAACAGCAGTGGTGCCAGCTGGCCACCGAGGTGTCCGCACGCTGCGCGGTATTCCGGCTGCCGGGGCTGTATGGACGCGGTCGCAATGCGCTGGTGCAGCTGGCCGAGGGCCGTGCGCGGCAGGTGATCCGACCGGGCCTGGTGTTCAACCGGTTGCATGTGGAGGATCTAGCGGACGTGGTCGTGGCCGCGCTGCAGGGCGCGGAGCAAATGGCACTGTACCTGCCGGCGGATGACCTGCCCGCGCCACCGCAGGACGTGCTGGCGCATGCGGCGCAGCTGGGGGGCCATGCGATGCCGCCGCCGCAGTCGTGGGAGGATCCGTCGCTCAGCCCGGCCCTGCGACGCTTCTACTCAAGCCGCAAGCGCATCGACAGCCGCGGCACGCGCGAACGCCTGCAGTGGCAACCGCGATTCCCGAACTATCGGGAAGGCCTGCAGGATGCGTGGGATCACGGCGACGGGCGGTAGGCCCGGGGACCGGCTGCGTTCCTCGTGGCGTGTGTGTGGGCTGGGCCGGGCGATAGGGCTGGGCGGGGACGGTAGCGACCGCCTCGTGCGACGAACGCCGGATCTGAACCCTGGCGCCA
>JAZBLM010000118.1:0-9728 GCA_037033225.1 Pseudomonadota bacterium | reverse complement strand
AACGGTAGTCCGGGTACATGGTCGGGCTGTGGTTGCCCCACACCACCAGCTTCTCCATGCCGGCGACCGGCTTGCCGAGCTTGGTCGACAGCTGGCTCAGCGCACGGTTGTGGTCCAGGCGCAGCATCGCGGTGAAGTTGCGCGGGTTCAGGTCCGGCGCCGACTTCATCGCGATGTAGGCGTTGGTATTGGCCGGGTTGCCCACCACAAGCACCTTCACGTCACGCTTGGCGACCTTGTTCAGTGCGGCGCCCTGGGCGGTGAAGATCTTCGCGTTTTCCAGCAGCAGATCCTTGCGCTCCATGCCCGGGCCGCGCGGACGTGCGCCGACCAGCAGGGCGATGTCGGCGTCCTTGAAGGCGACTTCAGCGTCATCGGTACCGACCATGCCGGCCAGCAGCGGGAACGCGCAGTCTTCCAGTTCCATCATCACGCCCTTCAGGGCGGCCTGGGCCTTGTCGACCGGCAGCTCCAGCAGCTGCAGGATGACCGGCTGGTCCTTGCCGAGCATTTCACCGGAGGCGATACGGAACAGCAGTGCGTAGCCGATCTGGCCGGCGGCGCCGGTCACGGCAACACGAACAGGTGCTTTCATGGGGATTTCCTCTGCTTGGAAACGAGATAGCGGTTGGGAGGCCGCCGCGCGCCCGGTACGGGATGGGTGGACGGCCGGAACATGAAAAACGGCCCCCTTCACAGGGGGCCGCGGTTTCGGATCAGGCGCTCGGAATGAGCTTGTTCCACTCCGCCACGCGCTCGGCCTGCGCGGCCAGCACGGCGTCGGTGTCGCCTTCCAGGGTGATCGAATTGATCAGGTCGCCCTGCTTGACCGAGTCGACGATGGCCTGCCCTTCAAGGACCTGGCCGAACACGGTGTGCTTGCCGTCCAGCCAGTCCGTCTTGATGTGGGTGATGAAGAACTGGCTGCCATTGGTGTTCGGACCGGCATTGGCCATGGACAGCGAACCCACCTGGTGCTTCACGCCGTTCTTCTCATCTTCGAACTTGTAGCCCGGACCGCCGGTGCCCTGGCCCTTGGGGCAGCCGCCCTGGATCATGAAGTCCGGGATGACGCGGTGGAAGACCAGCCCGTCATAGAAACCGTGCTTGACCAGGTTGACGAAGTTGGCGACGGTCAGCGGGGCCTTGTCGGCGAACAGCTCGACCCTGATCGGGCCCTTGGAGGTGTTGAAAGTGGCGATCACGGACATGCGATTCCTTGGAATTCGGGTTGGAAAGGTCTAGTCCGGTAGTTTACACCCGTCCTGTTTCCATCGTTGCTACGCCGATGGTTGCGGGTTGGGTTGTGGTTGCAATGGCGACGGCGGGGCGCTCTGGCGGAAGCGCCGACCCGCCTCATGCAGCTGCGCCATGCCGGCGGCCTCCTGCCGCACGAGACGGGCGGTTCCGCCGACCGTGGGCCGGCCGGGCCTGGCGCGCGTTTCGTCCAAGGCGAGGCCGGCCGGATACACCTGGATCCAGGCCGCCCCAGCGCCTGGCAGCTTGCTGAACGGGCACGTCGTACCGGTCTGGAAACATAAATTCGCGATCTGCCCAGTTCGCGGTATGATGATGGACTTCTTTTTCCAAATCCGGCGCCGACTGGCCCCCTTTCGCATGTCCATCGAAAATCTTCGCAACATCGCCATCGTCGCGCACGTCGACCATGGCAAGACCACCCTGGTCGATCAGCTGCTGAAGCAGTCCGGCACCCTGTCCGAGCGTACCGTCCTCGCCGAGCGCGTGATGGACAGCAACGACCAGGAAAAGGAACGCGGCATCACCATCCTGGCCAAGAACACGGCCATCACCTGGGAAGACAAGAAGACCGGTATCAAGAACCGGATCAACATCGTCGATACCCCCGGACACGCCGACTTCGGCGGGGAAGTGGAGCGCGTGCTGTCCATGGTGGACACCGTGCTGATCCTCGTCGACGCGATGGACGGCCCGATGCCGCAGACGCGCTTCGTCACCCAGAAGGCCTTCGCGATGGGCTTCAAGCCGATCGTTGTGGTCAACAAGGTCGACCGCCCGGGCTCGCGCCCGGAGTGGGTGATCGACCAGGTCTTCGACCTGTTCGACAAGCTGGGCGCCACCAATGAACAGCTGGACTTCCCGATCGTCTACGCCTCGGCCCTGAATGGCTACGCCGGTCTGGAAGACACCGTGCGCGAGGGCGACATGACCCCGTTGTACGAAGCCATCATGCAGCATGCGCCGCGCCCGGACGTGGATCCGGACGGCCCGTTCCAGATGCGCATCAGCCAGCTGGACTACAACAACTTCGTGGGCGTGATCGGCATCGGCCGCATCCAGCGCGGCACCCTGAAGAAGAACATGCAGGTCGCGGTCATCGACCGTGAAGGCAAGAAGCGCAACGGCAAGGTGGCCCAGGTGCTGGGCTTCCTCGGCCTGGAGCGCATCGAGCAGGACACCGCCGAAGCGGGCGACATCGTCGCCATCTCCGGCATCCCGGAGCTGACCATCTCCGACACCCTGTGCCACCCGGACACCCCGGAGGCGCTGCCGGCCCTGACCGTCGACGAGCCGACGATCTCGATGACCTTCCAGGTCAACAACTCGCCGTTCGCCGGCAACAAGGACCTGTCCGGTGGCAAGTTCCTGACCAGCCGCCAGATCAAGGACCGTCTGGACCGCGAACAGGTCCACAACGTGGCCCTGAAGGTCGAGCAGCTGGAAGATGCCGACAAGTTCCTCGTCTCCGGTCGTGGCGAACTGCACCTGTCGGTGCTGATCGAGAACATGCGTCGTGAAGGCTATGAGCTGGCCGTGTCGCGTCCGGAAGTGATCATCAAGCAGATCGACGGCCAGGCCATGGAGCCGATCGAGCAGCTGGTGGTGGACATCGAAGAGCAGCACCAGGGCGGCGTCATGGAAAAGCTGGGCATGCGCAAGGGCCAGCTGAAGAACATGGAGCCCGACGGCAAGGGTCGCGTGCGCCTGGAGTACCAGATCCCGGCACGTGGCCTGATCGGCTTCCAGAACGAGTTCAAGACCCTGACCCAGGGTTCGGGCCTGCTGTTCCATGTGTTCGACCATTACGGCCCGAAGGAACAGGGCGCCATCGCCAAGCGCCAGAACGGCGTGATGATCGCCAATGCTCCGGGTGCCACCCCGGCGTATTCGCTTGGGCCGCTGCAGGAACGCGGCAAGCTGTTCGCAGCCGAGGGCGACAACGTGTATGAAGGTCAGTTGATCGGCATCCACTCCAAGGACAACGACCTGACCGTCAACGCCATCAAGACCAAGCCGCTGACCAACATGCGTGCCTCGGGCAAGGATGATGCGATCCAGCTGACCCCGGCGATCAAGTACTCGCTGGAGCAGGCCCTGGACTTCATCGAAGACGACGAGCTGGTCGAAATCACGCCAAAGGAAATCCGCCTTCGCAAGAAGGGACTGACCGAAAGCGATCGCAAGAAGGCCTCGCGCGGCGGCTGAGTCCACCCGTGAGCCCCACCGCGTACTACCCGGATCCGAAACGGCATCCGGGCCTGCATGTCATCGCTTTGCTCGAAACGGGCAAAGCGGTGCTTGCACTGCTGGCGGCGACCGGGCTGGAACTGCTCGGCCCGCAGCCACTGCGTGATGGCATCAATGCCCTGATCCGGCGATTCAGCCTGGACCCGGATCATGGCACCCTGCCCTCGCTGCTGAACATGATCAGTCCCGATGCCGTGCACCTTGCTGCCGCAGCGATGCTCGCCTATGCCCTGCTGCACCTGGTGGAAGCCTGGGGCCTGTGGCGCGCGAAGAAATGGGCTTCCTGGCTCGGCTGTGTGTCCGCCGGCATCTACCTTCCCTTTGATGTGTACGCCATTGTCCGCCATCCCGGCTGGGCCTCCTGGACGGTGCTGGTGATCAACCTGATCGTGGTCTACGTGCTGGCACGGGACATCTTCAAACGCAAACACTGAGTCGCCGCGCTACACTGCGCGGGTGTCCGGATCGCCTGCCATGCGCATTCTCCGATCGCTCCCTGCCCGTTCCGCTCTGCTCGCTCTGTCGGTTGCAGCGCTGATCGGCTGTGCGCTGCCTGTCCATGCCGCCCAGCGCCCACCGGCTGGCGCGCCACCGGGTCCAGCCGACACGCTGCCGTTCCCCTACGCGGAGGCGGAGGTCGCCGATCTGCAGGCGCGCATGGCGGCCGGCGAGCTGACCAGCACTGCCTTGGTGCGGGCCTACCTCGCCCGCATCGCCACGCTGGACCGCGCAGGCCCACGCCTGCGCGCCGTCATCGAGATCAACCCCGACGCCTCCCGAGAGGCTGCCCAGCGCGACCAGGAGCGCCGCAAGGGCCGCCTGCGCGGCCCGCTGCACGGCATTCCCGTGCTGCTCAAGGACAACATCAACGCTGCTCCCATGAGCACTACGGCCGGCTCGTTGGCCCTGGCCGGGTTCCGGCCCGGCGATGCCTTCCTCGTGAAACGCCTGCGCAACGCCGGCGCGGTGATCCTGGGCAAGACCAACCTGAGCGAATGGGCCAACTATCGCGGCAAAGGGTCCACGTCCGGCTGGAGCGCACGCGGCGGACAGACCCGTAACCCGTATCGCCCCAGCCACAGCCCCTGCGGCTCCAGCAGCGGCAGCGCGGTCGCCGTGGCAGCGAACCTCGCCGCCGTATCGATCGGCACAGAGACCGACGGCAGCATCGTCTGCCCGGCTGCCGTGAACGGCGTGGTCGGACTCAAGCCAACGGTGGGGCTCGTCAGCCGCGACGGCATCGTGCCGATTTCCTTCAGCCAGGACACCGCCGGACCGATCACGCGTACGGTCGCCGACGCGGCCGCAGTGCTGACGGCCATCGCCGGCCGCGACGACGCCGATCCGGCCACGGCTACCCGGCCGGGCAGCGCGGTGTACGACTACACCGCCCGGCTCAACGTCCACGGGCTGCGCGGCGCACGCATCGGCGTGCTGGACAGCCCCTTGCTGCAGCAGCCAGGCATCGGCACGTTGATGCAGCATGCCACGGATGCGTTGCGCCGCGCGGGCGCAACGGTCATATCCGTTCCGGCGCTGGACGACAGTGCATGGGCAGAGGCCGAGCAGATCGTGCTGCGCCATGAATTCAAATCCGGCCTGGAGCGCTATCTGCGCCGATGGGAAGCCCCGCTGCGCAGGCTGCCACAGCTGATCGCGTTCAACACGCAGCACGCCGCACAGGAACTGCCTCTGTTCGGCCAGGAGCTGCTGGAGGACGCCGCGCAAGCCGGCACCACCGGTGATGCGGTGTACGTGCAGGCGCGTACGCTGGCGCGGCGGCTGGCGCGCGAACAGGGCATCGATGCGCGGCTGCAGGCCGGTCGGCTCGATGCGCTGGTCGCTCCTACCACCGGCACGGCATGGCCGATCAACAGCCCCGGCGGCGATGCCTTTCCCGGTGGCAATTACAGCGCTGCGGCGGTAGCCGGTTATCCCAGCTTGAGCGTGCCGATGGGTCGCGTGGACGGCATGCCTGTCGGTCTGCTGTTCATGGGTACGGCCTGGTCGGAGCCGCGCCTGATCGAGCTCGGCTACAGCTACGAGCAACGCACCATGGCGCGGCAACCGCCACCGCTGTAGCGCCGCACGGCGGTCGTGACGGCCGCAGTGTCCGGTAGTGACGGCCGCACTATCCCGGTACTGACGGCCGCTGGCCGTCAGTGCGGTGCACGTTAGTGACGGCCGCTGACCCTCAGCGCTGCGCCGCCCCCCCACTGGGGCGCCGCGGCCTGCCTCGCGCATCTCACACGCTTGGCTGGACCGCAGGCTCTCCGTCCTCGGCGCCTGGCGACCGCATGTCGCTGCTGTCCGTCTGCGCGACGCGATGACGCGGTGTGTCGATCGATTCCTCCAGCTGTGCCCGAAGCCGCGGCAGCGCCTGCGGATGCTCACGTGCAAGGAAGTCGAGCATGCGCTCGCGCACGAGGCAGCGCAGGTCGAACGCATCCCCGGAACTGCGCGCGCTCACCAGCAGGCGGACCTGCAGCGTATGCTCGGTGGTCTCGGTGACCTGGGTGACGCAGACCCGGCCGTCCCAGAGTGGCTCGCCCTTGCAGATGCGCTCCAGCTCGGCGCGGATCGCCGGGATCGGTGCGCGGTAGTCCAGCCACAGGAAGGCGGTGCCCAGCAGGTCTGCGCTACGCCGGGTCCAATTCTGGAACGGGTTCTCGATGAACCACGTCAACGGCACGACCATGCGCCGTTCGTCCCAGATGCGCACCACGACATAGCTGCTGCCGATTTCCTCGATCCGGCCCCACTCGCCCTCGACGATCACCACGTCATCCAGCCGGATCGGCTGGGTCACCGCGATCTGCAGGCCAGCGATCAGGTTGCCGAACACCGGCTTGGCCGCGATGCCGGCGACCAGCCCTATCAGGCCCGCCGACGCCAGCAGGGCCGAACCGATCTTGGCCACCATGTCGAACTGCAGCAGCACCAGCGAGATGCCGAGCACGATGATGCCGCCCATCAGCACCCGGCTGAGCACCCGGGTCTGCGTCTGGATGCGGCGAGCCTCCAGGTTGTCGGCCACTTCGATCGGATGGTTGCGCAGGATCGCCTTTTCCACCGCCCCGACGGCCCGCACCAACAGCCAGATGAAACAGGCGGTCAGGCTGATGTGTACGAAGCGCTGTGCCTGCTCCAGCCAGCGGTCATGCAGCGGCGTCGCCTCCAGTGCGGGCACCATCAGGAACAACGGGAAGGCCAGTGCCAGCGGCGGCCCCAGCATGCGCCCGATCCGCGCGCGACGACGATCGCGTCCGGCCAGGCGCCGATACAGCGCCAGAATCAGCCACGCCCCCAGTGCACCGATACCTAGTGCGATTCCCAACGGCACTACATAGGCACGCGCCAGTTCCCAGCTCACCACGCCTGCACCTCCAGCCACACGCAAAAAAACAGGGTGTCGCAGATCACATGAGCAGGATGTCAGGCGTTCGTAAGCGGGGTGTCGAAGGCCTCAGCCGAGCGCCGACTGCTTGCGCACGATCGCCATGGCGATTTCCAGCGACTGTTCGTAGTTCAGGCGCGGATCCACGCTGGAACGATATGCACGCTCGAGATCGCGCTCGGTCAACTCGCGCGCGCCGCCCGTGCACTCGGTGACGTCCTCACCGGTGAGCTCCAGGTGCACCCCGCCGAGACGCGTTCCCGCTGCGGCGTGCAGGTCGAAGGAAAGCTCCACTTCGCCGCGGATATTGTCGAAGCGCCGCGTCTTGTAGCCGTTGCCGGTGCTCTCGGTATTGCCATGCATCGCGTCGCACACCCACAGCACCCGCCGGCCGTCGCGCTTGACCGCCTCCAGCAGGGGCGGCAGCCGGGTGGCGATCTGCGCCGCGCCCATGCGATGAATGAAGCTGAGGCGACCGGGCTCGTCGTCTGGATTGAGTACATCGATCAGACGCAACAACTGGTCCGGCTGTACCGAGGGACCCACCTTGATCGCAATGGGATTGCTCACACCGCGCAGGTACTCAACGTGCGCGCCATCGATCGCCGCAGTGCGCATCCCGATCCACGGATAGTGCGTGCTCAGGTTCAACCAGCCCTGGTGACGCGGAACGCGGCGGGTCAGCGCCTGCTCGTAGGGCAGCAGCAGCGCCTCGTGCGACGTATAGAAATCCACGCGCTTGAGATCATGCATGCGTGTCCCGGACAGGGTCTCCATGAAGCGGACCGACCCTTCAATCGAGGCCACCATCTTCTGGTACTCCTCCGCCAGCGGCGAGTGCCTTACCCAGTCGAGGTTCCAGTATTCCGGATGGTGCAGGTCAGCGAAGCCGCCATCGATCAAGGCACGAACGAAGTTCATGGTCATCGCCGAATGGGCATGTGCCTGCAGCATCCGCTTCGGATCCGGCTGGCGTGCCACATCGGTGAACTCGGGAGCGTTGATGACATCACCGCGGTAGCTTGGCAGGGTGACGCCCTCGCGGGTCTCGGTATCGGCCGAGCGCGGTTTCGCATACTGGCCGGCAAACCGGCCCACGCGGATCACCGGTCTGCGCAGGCCGTGCACCAGCACCAGGCTCATCTGCAACAACACCTTGAGCCGGTTGGAGATCATGCCGGATTCGCAATCACTGAAGTTCTCCGCGCAATCGCCGCCCTGCAGCAGGAAGCGCCTGCCCTCCTGCGCATCGGCCAACTGCTGCTTCAGTGCCACGATCTCCCATGACGTCACCAGCGGCGGCAGACGCTTCAGCGCGTGCAGCGCCGCGTCCAGCGCGACCGGGTCCGGATACACCGGCAGCTGCAGCGCAGTACGCGCGCGCCAGCTTTCGGGCGACCAGTCAGCCAGGGGCGGAGATTCAAGTGCAGTCATGGCAGGTCACCGGAAGAAGAGAAGAATCGTCGGGCGCGGCCCGGCGGATGACACGCCAGACATCATCGCGCCCGGCGCAGCGAAGCGGACAACGCCCATCCCGCAAGCAGCACGAACCAGACCAGCGACCACATCGGCATGGTGAGGCCGAGGAACGTCCAGTCGATGTTGCCGCAGTTGCCGGTGCCGGTCAGCACGGTGCGGAACACCTCGAACGGGCCCATGGTCTCACTCAGGAAGGCCAGCGGCGGACCGCAGGTCGCACCGAATTCCGGCGGAATCATCTGTACATGCACGTGGCGCGCGGCGATGCCCATGCCGGCGGCGGCCGCGATGAATGCCAGTACCCCATAGGTCATCCGACCCGGACGATTTGACGGGCCATGCAGCGCGCCGATCAGGAACAACAGCCCCAGCGCCGCGAACGCAATGCGCTGGAAGATGCACAGCGGGCACGGCTCCAGCCCCATCTGCAGCTGCAGGAAAATGGCGTACGCCAGCAGTGCGCTGCAGGCCAGGAAACCCAGCAGGAACTGGACACGGAACGGCCAACGGAACGGATTCATGTGAGGACTCCAGCAAGCAGGCGCCAAGGGTAATGCATTGAACCCGCCGTTCGAAGGCCAATCTGCGTGCGCCGGTCGGACAGCGCGTCCCGTCGCCGGATGCCGGAAACGCAAAAGCCCGGCACGCGGCCGGGCTTCTGGCGATGAAACAGGAGCAGCTCGATTACTCGGCCACTTCCTCGGCAACGGCAGCCGGACGGTCGACCAGCTCCACATAGGCCATCGGCGCGTTGTCGCCGGCGCGGAAGCCGCACTTCAGCAGGCGCAGGTAGCCGCCCGGACGGTTCGCGTAGCGCGGGCCCAGGATGGTGAACAGGTTGCCCACGGCTTCGTTGTCACGCAGACGGGCGAACGCCAGACGACGGTTGGCAACGGAGTCGACCTTGGCCAGGGTGATCAGCGGCTCGGCGACGCGGCGCAGTTCCTTGGCCTTCGGCAGCGTGGTCTTGATCAGCTCGTGCTTGAACAGCGACGCGGCCATGTTCTTGAACATCGCTTCGCGGTGGGCGCTGGTACGGCTGAACTTGCGGCCGGATTTCTGGTGACGCATGGTGGTGATTCCTTGAAATGAATGATGGGACTTTGTGGATCGTTGTCGCCTTCATGGCGTTGTTGCACGGACTGCGGATGGTCCTGGTCATCCCTCCTGGACGACCTGCCGCGCGGACGTTTCGTCCGTCGTGGCATGATTTCAACAGAAAGGCTCCACCGCTTCCGGTGGAGCCTCCAGGCACTACGGTATCAGCCCAGCATACCGTGGCTGGCGACACCGGCCGGCGGCCAGTTCTCCAGCTTCATGCCGAGCGACAGGCCACGCTGGGCCA
>JAZBLM010000117.1:0-9800 GCA_037033225.1 Pseudomonadota bacterium | reverse complement strand
TCACCGTTTCCGGGCGCGCCTGCACGATGAACAGCTTGCCGCTGACGCCGTCCTTTGCCCACTCGATGTCCATCGGGCGGCCGTAATGCTTTTCGATGACCAGCGCCTGCTTGGACAGCTCCTGCACGTCTTCATCGCTGATGGAGAAAGTGCTTCGCAGTTCGGCCGGGGTGTCTTCAATGCGCACGCGCTCACCCGGCACATCCGAATAGACCATGCGGATGGCCTTGCTGCCGAGCGAGCGGCGCAGGATGGCCGGCTTGCCGGCATTGAGCGTGGGCTTGTAGACGTAGAACTCGTCCGGGTTGACGGCGCCCTGGACGACCATTTCGCCAAGGCCGAAGGACGAGGTCACGAACACCACGTCGCGGAAACCGGATTCGGTGTCCAGGGTGAACAGCACGCCGGACGCACCGACGCCGGAGCGGACCATCAACTGCACGCCAGCGGACAGGAATACGTCCTCGTGCTTGAAGCCGTGGTGGACGCGATAGGCGATGGCGCGGTCGTTGTACAGCGAGGCGAACACTTCCTTGACCTTCACTACGACGTCATCGGCACCGGTGACGTTGAGGAACGTCTCCTGCTGGCCGGCGAACGACGCGTCGGGGAGGTCCTCGGCGGTGGCCGAGGAACGCACGGCAACGGCAATGTCGCCGCCACCGTTTTCGGCGCTCAGCTGCGCATAGGCGCTGCGGATGTCCTGGTCCAGCTGCGGCTGCAGCGGTGCATCGATCACCCAGCCGCGGATTTCCTTGCCGGCCGCGGTCAGCGCGGCGACGTCTTCGACGTCCAGCGTGGCCAGCTTGTCGAAGATGCGCGTGGACAGATCGTTGTGGGCAATGAAGTCCTTGAAGGCTTCAGAGGTGGTGGCGTAACCACCGGGGACGGAAACGCCCAACCCGGCCAGGTTGCCGATCATTTCGCCAAGCGACGAATTCTTGCCGCCTACGCGAGCCAGGT
This sequence comes from Pseudomonadota bacterium, assembly GCA_037033225.1. GTDB lineage: Bacteria > Pseudomonadota > Gammaproteobacteria > Xanthomonadales > Xanthomonadaceae > Stenotrophomonas. The sequence continues at coordinate 8,837 of JAZBLM010000117.1, read as the reverse complement.
CGGCCAAGCGCAGTTCGTGCAACCAGAGGATGTTCTCGTTCAAGCGCGATGCTCCGTTTGGCCATCGCCCGAGGCGGGCTGGGAATGGCCACGTCCGTAGGAAGAAGCCGCTATGATGCCGGTCGGACTGCCGTCGGCACAAGCTGGTGACAGCAGCTGTTTCAAGTTTCGGACCGGGATATTGCAGCCATGACGACCATCCGACCGGTGTTCTATGTATCCGATGGAACCGGTATCACCGCTGAAACCATTGGGCATAGCCTGCTCACGCAGTTCTCTGGATTCAGCTTCATCACCGACCGGATGTCGTTCATCGACGATCCGGAAAAGGCCGCCGAGGCCTGTGCCCGGATCCAGGCAGCAGGCGAGCGGTACCAGGTCCGCCCGATCGTGGTGAACTCATGCGTCGACCAGGGCCTGAGCGTGATCCTGGCCAGCAGCGGTGCGCTGATGCTGGACGTATTCGCCCCCTTCATCGAGCGCCTGGAAACCGAGTTGTCCTCGCCACGGCTGTCCCGCGTAGGGCAGGCGCACGGCATGGTGGATTTCGAGACCTATCATCGCCGGATCAACGCGATGAACTTCGCGCTCAGCCACGACGATGGAATCGCGGTCAACTACGACGACGCCGACGTGATCCTGGTAGCGGTTTCCCGGGCGGGCAAGACACCCACCTGCATTTACCTGGCGCTGCATTATGGTGTCAGTGCCGCCAATTACCCGCTGACCGACGAAGACCTGGAAACCGAACAGCTGCCGCCGCGCCTGCGCAATTATCGCCGCAAGCTGTTTGGATTGACCATCGACCCGGAGAGGCTGCAGCAGATCCGCCAGGAACGCCGGCCGAATTCCCGGTATGCCAGTGCCGAAACCTGTCGCCGGGAAGTGGCCATCGCCGAGCGCATGTTCCAGCTGGAACGGGTGCCGACGCTGAGCACCACGCACACCTCGATCGAAGAGATTTCCAGCAAGGTGCTGGCGACGCTGGGACTGCGACGCGAGCTGTACTGACGCGGGCGGGATACCTGCAGCGCCGGCTTCAGCCAGCTGACGCGCCCATGCGGGCGCGCGCGGGCGGCACGCGATCCGACCCGTTCAGGGTCGTGCTGCCGCTGCGGGGCCGCATTGTGTAGGATCAGGTCATGGCTCAAGCACGTCCCCTCGCCGAACGCATTCCCCGTCTAAGCCGCCTCAGCTGGCTGATGGGCCTCTACGCAGAAAACCACCGGCATCTGGTGCGCCTGTTCGCGCCCGGTGACCTCGCAGTGGGCAGCTACGTGTCGTCGGTGGGCGACGGGCTGGATGTCCGCCTGGACGTCATTGCCCGACATGCCTACACCGCGGAGCTGCGGCTCACCTATGACCTGTGTGATCCGGTCACGGGACAGCCTGACCCGTCGGCCTACATCAGGCTCTATCGCGACGCCCGGCAGGCCGAAACGACGCACTGTTACGTGGGTCGTCGGTGGCAGGACGTGGTCGGCATGTACCCTCCGCCGGCCGAGCTGATCAGCCATCGCATGCGCATGAATACCTTCCTCGGCAAGTGGCTGGATTATCTGGCCGAGCGTGGGCACGGCGTTGCCACGCTCAGGCGTGACCCGGATGCGGCCGTTGCGATGCCCGCCGAGAAGCAGCTGTCGCTGGTCCCCTGATCGGCCATAATCGGCGGTCTGACCGCTGAAGGCTGCCTGCATGCCGTATACCCCCATCGTTGCCACCCTGGGCTACGTTCTGTCACCGGATCGTCGGCAGGTGCTGATGATCCACCGCAATACGCGGCCGGGCGACCATCACCTGGGCAAGTACAACGGGCTGGGCGGCAAGGTGGAGCGGGACGAGGACGTGGTCGTCGGCATGCGTCGGGAAATCCAGGAAGAGGCCGGCATCGAGTGCACCGACATGCAGCTTCGCGGCACCATCAGCTGGCCGGGGTTCGGCAAGCAGGGCGAGGACTGGTTTGGCTTTGTTTTCGTGATCCACGCCTACGAAGGGACGCCCCATGAGGGGAACCATGAAGGCACGCTTGAATGGGTGGATCTGGATCAGCTTCATACGCTGCCCATGTGGGAGGGCGACCGGCATTTCCTGCCGTTGGTGTTCGACGAGGACCCCCGGGCTTTCCACGGCGTGATGCCGTATGCGGACGGGCAGCTGCAGTCCTGGGCGTTTACCCGGCTGTAGGCCGTGGGCTCGCGCGGGGAAATGGCCGCTGCGGCAGCGCCTGCGAGGCCCGCGTGGTGGGTGTGGTTCAATCGCCGCCGCGGCCGCAGTTGTCCACAGGGGGTGTGGATTGTTGGTGAGCAACTTTGTGGATAACCCGTGTCCGCTCTTGCGGGACAACGTTGTCAAGATGCCTGGCCAAAAATTCACCGCATGTGACGAGGCGTGAGTGTGGAGTGAAAGCGTGACGTGGGCAGTGTCTGTTGCCTTCGCATGGGCTCGCGTACTCTGTAGACCACCGATGCCCGTGAGTTTTCATGAAACGACACTTCTCGATGCTGCGCGAGTTCCACCTGGCCGACTGGTTCACACTGGCCAATGCGTTCTGCGGCACCGGCGCGGTCTTCGCGGCCATGCGCTTCCTGCAGGATGGCGCGCAGGGCTACCTGTTGTTCGGCATGGCGCTGATCCCCCTTGCTTTCATCTTCGACGCCCTGGATGGACGGATCGCCCGCTGGCGCAAATCCAGCTCGACGCTGGGGCGTGAACTCGATTCGCTGTCGGACGTCATTTCTTTCGGTGTCGCCCCGGCAGCGCTGGCCTATGCCTGTGGCATGCAGGGCGGGTGGGACTGGCTGGTGCTGAGCTACTTCGTCTGCTGTGGCGTCAGTCGCCTTGCGCGCTACAACGTCACCGCCGAGGCGTTGTCGGAAGGCGGCGACAAGGTGCCGTATTTCGAGGGGACGCCGATTCCGAGCAGCCTGCTGCTTGTGATCGTGCTGGCCATTGCCGCCGCCACCGGTGCCATAGGGCCCGCGCTGTGGCTGGGCCAATGGCAGCTCGGTCCGTGGCAGCTGCATCCGCTGGTCCTGCTGTTCGCGCTCTCCGGGTCGTTGATGATCAGCAAGACGCTGCGGATCCCGAAGCCATGACGACGCAGGTCCAGCGGAAGGCAGCGCCATGAAGGGACCTGCAGGCCCATCGTTGGGTGGATTCGATTTCGAGTCGCTTGCGCGGCAGTTCCAGGCCGCGTGGGATCCGCAGCGCTCCGCCGCCGCAGGGAATGTCGCGGGCAATCCGGGTGACTGGAACGAGGCGATGGACTGGTGGGCCCAGCTGCTGCCGGAGCGTGGCCCGGGCCCGGCCGATGACGCGGTGAACCGCTTCCGCGAACAGGCAGGCGGCTGGTACGGCACGATGCAGAAGGTGGCCTCGCAGTTCGCCGGGCGCGATGCGACCAGCGCGGAAGTGGCCCAGGCCTGGCGTGACGCCGTGATGGGGCAGGGCAAGGACGATACGCTGCTGCAGTGGATGCTGCAGGGAGCCCAGGGCAGCACTGGCACGGGCGGCGGCATGGACGACGTGGTCACCGTGCTGCAGCAGTGGCAGGAGCGCCTGGCGCCGTGGCTGCAGGGCCCGGCTTTCGGTCCGGGGCGCGAGCACCAGGCCCGCTGGCAGAAGCTGATGCAGGCCCAACAGGAATTCCAGGACCGTTCCAGGGACTACGTGGCCCAGATCCGGCAGGCGCTGGATGCCGCGTTCGTGATGTTCGAGAAGCGCTTGGCCGAGCACGAGACGCCCGGCAGCCAGCTGACCAGTGCGCGTGCGATGTTCGACCTGTGGATCGAGGCGGCCGAAGACGCTTACGCGCAGGTCGCGCTTTCCGAGTCATTCCAGCAGGTGTTCGCCGCGCTGGGCAATGCACAGATGCGCCTGCGCGCGGCGGTGCAGCAGGAAGTGGAGCAGCTGAGCGAGCGCGTGGGTCTGCCGACCCGCAGTGAGATGGACGCTGCCCACCGCCGTATCGCCGAGCTGGAACGCCAGCTGCGCCGGCTGCAGGCCAGTGTCGCCACGCTGGAGCGTACCGCTGCGCCGGCCGGGGATTCCTGGGCAGGCGCGGTGCAACCGGCGCCGGCCAAGGTCGCTGCGCGTACCCGCAAGCGCGCGGCGAAGCAGGCTGCCGCACCCAGGGCGCCTGCCCAGGCGCATGCGAAAACACCCGTTGCCGCGAAGAAGGCGGGCTCCCGGAAGCCGCGTGCATGAAAGGTCCCCTCGGTTTCAATGCGGATGACCTGATGCAGGAAACCCTCTCCATGCAGCGCAAGCTGATGGAAGGCCTGCAGCTGCTGCCGTCGGTTGAGGACGTCGACTACGGCGCGACGGCGCGCGAGCCGGTGTGGAGCGACGGCAAGGTGGTGCTGTACCGTTTCGTGGGCGAGGCGCCGCCGGTGCAGCGTCGTCCGCTGCTGATCGTGTATGCGCTGGTCAACCGCCCCTACATGGTCGACCTCCAGGCCGACCGCTCGCTGGTGCAGAAACTGCTGGCGCTGGGCCACGACGTTTACGTGCTGGACTGGGGCTACCCCGACCGCTCCGAACGATACCTCACGCTGGAAGATTACCTGCTGCGTTACGTCGACGGCGCCGTGGATGCGCTTGTCGCGCGCAGCGGTGGGCCGGTCGACATGCTCGGTATCTGCCAGGGCGGAGTCTTCGCGCTGTGCTATGCCGCCATGCGGCAGGCGAAGCTGGCCAACCTGATCACCATGGTCACGCCGGTGGACTTCCACACGGCCGACAACATGCTGTCGCACTGGGCGCAGCAGGTCGATGTGGACCTGCTGGTGGACACGCTGGGCAACATCCCGGCCGACCTGATGAATACCAGTTACCTGATGCTCAAGCCGTTCCGCCTCAACGTCCAGAAGTACGTCGGCCTGCTCGACATCCTGGATGACAAGGCGGCGCTGGAGGATTTCCTTCGCATGGAGAAGTGGATCTTCGATTCGCCGGATCTGGCTGGCGAGGCCTTCCGCGAGTTCATCAAACAGTTCTACCAGGCCAACGGACTGGTCAAGGGCGGGGTGCGCATCGGCGAGCATGACATCAATCTTGCGCAGGTGACGCTGCCGGTGTTGAACCTCTATGCCGAACAGGACCATCTGGTGCCGCCGGACGCATCGCGTGCCCTGCGGGGGCTGCTGGGGACGAGCGATTACACCGAGTCCAGTTTCCGCGGCGGCCATATCGGGATCTACGTCTCAGGCAGGGCGCAGCGCGAAGTGCCTGCGACCCTCCATGAGTGGTTGTGCGCACGCAGCGCATGAGGCCGGTCCGCGTCAACGCGCGACGTAGACAGATCCTGCGCTAGGGTAGTGTCCAGCCCTTTGGAGCCACTGCCATGAATGCCATTCCGCCCAGAACACTGGCGCGCTCGCTCAATGACCGCATGATCGCCGGGGTGATCGGCGGCATCGCGCACCGCTTCGGCTGGAGCCCGACGCTGCTGCGCATCCTGTTCGTGGTCGTTTCGATCGCCTCCGCCGCGTTTCCGGGCATCCTGGTCTATCTGATCCTGTGGCTGCTGATTCCCAACGAAGCGCCCTGAGCCCTCACCCAGGCTGGCTGCGCATAGTGCAGGTGCTGGGCGCGCTGTGGACTTCGCCGAACTCGTTGATCGGGCTGGCGGGAGGCACGCTGGGAATGCTGGCCGGCGCGCGGGTCCGTTGGAGCAGCCGGGACTGCGCGCTGGTCTTCCAGCACTGGCCATGGGGACCGGGCGGTGCCATCACGCTGGGCAACGTCATCCTGCACACCGGCAGTGACCTCGGCGTGGCATGCCATACCTACGCGCACCAGGCCGGTTGCGCTGTCGAGCCAAGCATCCGCCTTGATGACCACGAGCGCGCACACGTCTACCAGTATCTGGTACTGGGGCCGCTGTATCTGCCCGTGTATCTGCTATGCGGGGGAGTCAGCGTGCGCAACCCGTTCGAGCGGGCCGCCGATCATTACGCCCGCTACGGGTGGGGCTGGTGGCCATGACGTATCTGCATGGAGGCCCAGCGTCGGCATGAGCGCAACCGCCCGCTTCGTGAGCGAGGCGTCATCGCCGCGTTAAACAAATGTAAGGAAAAGTTGCCGTTCTGCCGTCATGTCCGTGCAATCGGTTGATATTACGCTTCGTGACATCCGAGTCAGCTTCGCACGGCTAAGCTGCGTCTGGGCAGTCGTGACGGCAGTACTGCAGCGGCCGCCCAGGACACAACGCAGTACGTAATCTGGAGAACACATCACATGGCAATCGTTCTTTATGTCGGTGGTAGCAAGGATGGCGACAAGGGCGTGATGCCCTATGGCTTCAGCAAATCCCGCGCCGACACCGCGCTGGGGCCGGAGATCTATACCGAGCGGTTCATGGAACTGCAGGGCGTGGGGAAAGTCAGGCTGATGGCGCTGGAGGGGATGCGCGACGAGATCGTCATGCAGTCCGCCGCGCGTCACTACCGCTGATCGAGCCGAGGCCGGACACGTCCCATGGCGTGTCCGTGCCGGGATCCCAGTCCATGCAGGGATCCCGGCGCTGGCCGATGACCTGCCTTGCCGGCAATCCATCTGTCAACGCCTTCCCGTACCCGCCGCGCAGGCCCAGAATGGGGTCTTTCCGCACCAAGGCCACGGCCGGACGCAATGTCAGATACCCAGCTTGCCCAGCAGATCGCCCGCACCATCGCCGAGGAAATCGGCGCCCAGCCGGCGCAGGCGCGCGCCGCCATCGCGCTGCTCGATGAAGGCGCCAGCGTGCCCTTCATCGCCCGCTACAGGAAGGAAGTGACCGGTGGGCTGGACGATACCCAGCTGCGCAACCTGGAGTCGCGGCTGACCTACCTGCGCGAGCTGGAAGATCGGCGCGCCGCCGTGCTGTCCAGCATCGATGAGCAGGGCAAGCTGACCGAGGCACTGCGCATCGACATCCTGGCGGCGGACACCAAAAGCCGGCTGGAAGACCTGTATCTGCCCTACAAGACCAAGCGTCGCACCCGCGCGCAGATCGCGCGCGAGGCAGGGCTGGAACCGCTCGCCGATGGCTTGCTGGAGGATCCGACCCGGGAACCGAAGGCGTTCGCCGAAGGCTTCGTCGACAGTGACAAGGGCGTGGCCGATGCCAAAGCCGCACTGGAGGGGGCACGCGCGATCCTGATGGAACGCTGGGGCGAGGATGCGGCCCTGGTCGGCGAACTGCGCAGCTGGCTGTCCGATGTCGGCGTCATCCGCGCACGCGTGGCCGAAGGCAAGGAACAGGAAGGTGCCAAGTACCGTGACTATTTCGAACATGCCGAAGCGCTGGCGAAGATTCCGTCGCACCGCCTGTTGGCGCTGTTCCGCGCACGGCGCGAAGAATTCCTCCACCTGGAGCTGGATCCCGGGGCCGACGCCGAGGCCGGCAATCAGTATGCGGAAGGCCGCGTGGCGCTCAAGGCGGGAATCAGCGACAAGGGACGCGCGGCAGACAAGTGGCTGCTCGATGCCTGCCGGCTGACGTGGCGGGCCAAGCTGCACATGCACCTGCTGCTGGACCTGTTCAATCAGGCCCGCGAAAAGGCCGAAGCCGAAGCCATCACGGTCTTCGGAGACAACCTGAAGGACCTGCTTCTGGCAGCACCTGCCGGGCCGAAGACCGTGCTGGGCCTGGATCCGGGCATCCGCACCGGGTGCAAGGTGGCCGTGGTCGATGCGACCGGCAAGCTGGTCGCCACCGACACCATCTACCCCCATGAGCCGCGCCGGCAGTGGGAGCAGTCGCTACAGGCGCTCAAGCACCTGTGCATCAAGCATGATGTCGAGCTGATCGCGATCGGCAACGGTACCGCAAGCCGCGAAACCGACAAGCTGGCAGGGGAAGTGATCGCAGCGACTGGTCGGGCCGGGCTGCAGAAGATCGTGGTCAGCGAGGCAGGTGCCTCGGTGTACTCCGCATCGGAGTTCGCGGCGCGCGAGTTCCCGGACCTGGATGTGTCCATACGCGGCGCGGTCTCGATCGCGCGGCGCCTGCAGGACCCGCTGGCCGAGCTGGTGAAGATCGAACCGAAGGCGATCGGCGTGGGGCAATACCAGCACGATGTGGACCAGTACCGCCTGGCGCGTGCGCTGGAGGCACGGGTCGAGGACTGCGTGAATGCCGTCGGCGTGCACGTCAATACCGCGTCGGCGGCCCTGCTGGCGCGGGTGTCGGGCCTGTCCTCCACGGTCGCCGAGAACATCGTGCGCCACCGCGACGACAACGGCCCGTTCAAGCGACGCAAGGACCTGCTGAAAGTGCCGCGCCTGGGCGAGAAGACCTTCGAGCAGTGTGCCGGCTTCCTGCGCATCGCCGACGGTGACCAGCCGCTGGATGCTTCCTCCGTACATCCCGAGGCCTATCCGGTGGTGGAGCGGATCGTGGCGGCCACTGCGCGTCCGATCAAGGCCCTGATCGGGGACGGAAGCTTCCTGCGCGGCCTCAGGCCCGAACAGTTCACCGACGAGACCTTCGGCGTGCCGACGGTGCGCGACATCCTGAAGGAACTGGAAAAGCCGGGCCGCGATCCGCGTCCCGAGTTCAAAGCAGCACGTTTCGCCGACGGGGTGGAAGACATCAAGGACCTGCGCGAAGGCATGATCCTGGAGGGAGTGGTCAGCAACGTTGCCGCATTCGGCGCCTTCGTCGATATCGGCGTCCACCAGGACGGACTGGTGCATATCTCCGCGCTCTCCGACACCTACGTCAAGGACCCGCGTGACGTGGTCAAGGCGGGTGATATCGTCAAAGTGAAGGTGCTGGAGGTCGACGTGGCGCGCAAGCGCATTGCCTTGACCCGGCGCCTGGACGATACGCCGGGCCAGGCCACCAGCCG
>JAZBLM010000116.1:0-10062 GCA_037033225.1 Pseudomonadota bacterium | reverse complement strand
GTGTTGATGATGCGCTCGCCCTGCACTTCCACCACCTGCAGCTGCATCAGGCCGTCGTCGAGCAGCAGCACATCGCCCGGACCCACGTCCTGGGGCAGGCCCAGATAGCTCACGCCCACCTGGCTGGTGTCACCGGGGGCCACGTTGGCGGCAGCGACCAGATCGAAACGGTCGCCCGCCTTGAGCTGGATCTTGCCTTCAGCGAAGCGCTCGATGCGGATCTTCGGACCGGGCAGATCGGCCAGGATGCCCACTTCCACGCCAACGCGGGCAGCCGCCGCGCGCACGTCGGCAGCGCGCTTGGCCTGTCCGGACGGATCGCCATGGCTGAAGTTCAGGCGCACCACGTTGACCCCTGCACGGAACAGCTCCTCCAGCACGCCGGGCGGATCAGTGGCCGGGCCGAGGGTGGCAAGGATCTTGGTGCGACGCTGACGCTCGAACATGGTGGAGGGGCTCCGTTAAAGCAGCAAAACTAGCACATCCTTCACGCCGCATGTATGCGTTTACACCGTTGCGGCGCCTGCGTCTGCGCGATGTCTGCAAGACAATACGGGCCAGCACGGTTGAACTTCGGTCATGGACGGTGGCGCCCGACCCTGGCCGGCGAGCGCGACGCGAGGCGTGAGCGCGTGTCCGCTGGGACCGCAGGCATCGGCCGGGCGTGGCCCGGCACTACCCTGCATGCCGCGGCTCACCCGGCCAGTGCCAGCAGCGCGTTGGGCGTAGTCGCCAGTACGTCGGCGCCCGCTCCACGCAGTTCATCTTCACTGCCGAAGCCCCACAGCACCCCGATGCTGCGCAGCCCGTGATGGCGTGCGCCCTCGATGTCCATGCGGCGGTCACCGATCATGCAGCACTGGCCAGCCTGCACCGACAACCGCGACAGCGCTTCGGCCACCAGCTGCGGTTTGCTGCTGCGCGCCCCGTCGGCCGTCGCGCCTACGACCTCCTCGAAGCAGCTGCCGAATGGCAGGTGGTCGACGATACGCCGCGCATGCGGCTCGTTCTTCGCCGTTACCACCGCCAGGCGATGGCCGCGCGCGTTGAGTGCGCGCACCACATCGCCGATGTCATCGAACACGGTGTGCTCCTGCCAGCCTTCGCTTTCGAAGCGCTCCAGGTAGAACCCCACCGCCCGCTCCACTGTTGCAGCGTCGTTGAACACCGGGCCGAAGCTGGTGCGCAACGAGGGGCCGATCCAGCCGCGCAGTACCTCCATTGGCGGCACCGGATGCTGGACCTGCTCGAACGCATGGGTGATGCAGCGGGTAATGCCCAACTGGGAATCGATCAAGGTGCCGTCGAGGTCGAAGAACAGCGTGGCCGGCGAACTTGCCACGGGCCCTCGCCCGGCTCCTTCCGCGGCATTGCCCACGGCCACTCAGGCGCCCCGGGCTTCGAGCGCGGCCACGGCCGGCAGGGTCTTGCCTTCCAGGAATTCCAGGAACGCGCCACCGCCCGTGGAGATGTAGCTCACCTGGCCGGCGATATCGAACTTGTCCACGGCGGCCAGCGTGTCACCGCCGCCGGCGATGGAAAATGCCCTGGAGCTGGCGATGGCACGGGCGAGCGCTTCGGTGCCCTTGCTGAAGGCTTCGAATTCGAACACACCCACCGGCCCGTTCCAGACCACCGTACCGGCCTTCTGGATCAGCGTCGCATAGTGCGCTGCGGTGTCCGGGCCGATGTCCAGGATCAGATCGTCTTCCGCCACGGCGTCCACTTTCTTCACCGTCGGCTCGGCATCGGGCAGGAACTGCTTGGCCACCACGACGTCCACCGGCAGCGGAATGTCGGCGCCGCGCGCCTTGGCGTCGGCGACGATCTTCTTCGCGGTCTCCAGCAGGTCCGGTTCGTACAGCGACTTGCCAACGGCATGGCCGGCAGCGGCGATGAAGGTGTTGGCGATGCCGCCGCCGACGATCAGCTGGTCGACCTTGCCCACCAGGCTGGCCAGCAGCTCCAGCTTGGTGCTGACCTTGCTGCCGGCGACGATGGCCAGCAGCGGCTTGGCCGGTTCCTTCAGTGCCTTGGCCAATGCGTCCAGTTCGGCCATCAGCAACGGTCCGCCGGCAGCGACCGGGGCGAAACGGATCACCCCGTGGGTAGAGGCCTGGGCGCGGTGCGCGGTACCGAAGGCATCCATCACGAACACATCGCACAGCGCGGCGTACCGGCGCGCCAGGGCCTCATCGTCCTTGCCCTCGCCGACGTTCATGCGGCAGTTCTCCAGCAGCACGATCTGGCCTGGCTGCACGTCGACGCCGTCCACCCAGTCGCGCAGCAGCGGCACGTCGCGACCGAGCAGTTCGGAAAGGCGACGGGCGACCGGCTCAAGCGAATTCTCTTCGCTCCACTGCCCTTCCTTCGGCCGGCCCAGGTGCGAGGTCACCATGACGGCGGCCCCCTGTTCCAGCGCGCTGCGGAGCGTGGGCAGCGAGGCGGTGATGCGCTGCTCCGAGGTGATCTGGCCGTTCTCGATCGGCACGTTCAGGTCCTGCCGGATCAGAACGCGCTTGCCGGAAAGGTCGAGGTCGGTCATGCGGACGATGGACATGGGCATTCCTGTCAGGGGAAAGAAGCGCGCCGTGTGGCGCAGCCCCCTATTGTCCGGGCTCGAAGCGTGGACGGCAAACGCATGCCGGGCCGGTTGACAGGTTGACGCGATGACGGCCAGCGGCCGTCACTATCGGGATGGTCATGCTGCGGTAGTGACGGCCGCTGGCCGTCAACGCTGATCGAGGACGATCAGCCCTCGACCGGCTTCTGGCGCAGCACGCTCAGCGCCAACCCGGCCACCACCAGAACGCCCAGCACCAGCAGTGCCCACAGCAGCCACCGCTTCCAGTCGCGCGGCGCCTGCAGCGCTGCATCGCCTGCCAACGGCTCCACGCCACCTTCCAGACGCGCCAGCGTCGGCTGCCAGGCCGGTCCATTGCGTTGCCGCAGATCGTCGATCAATACGCCCACCGGCGCATCGCTGCGCGCCGCCGTCGCGCTGCCCACCGCGAGCGCATAGGGTGCAGCCCCCTGGCTCAGGAACACCAGCACTTCGGGCTGGTATCCCACGCGCAGGACCGGCACCGCCGTGGTGCTGGAAGGCTCGGCGACCAGCTTCCAGTAGCGATCGCGTACAACCGTTCCCAGCTCCCTCGGCGCAGAGCGCTGGCGATGGCCGGCTGCACCATCGGCCTGCACCTGGTAGGCCACCCACGGCGCTGCCCGACGCTGCCAGTCCTGGCCCTCGTCATCGCGGCTGTAGGCAGTCCACTGCACCAGGCTGTTGTCATCGGTGGACACGTCCAGTCGACTGACCGGATAACGCCCATCGAGGGTGTACTCGAAGCTGCCTGCCTTGTTCGCACCAGCCTTCAACGCGACCCATTCCCACGGAATGGTCGCCGGTGCCGGTGGCAGCTCGGCCAGCACGCCACGCAGCACCGGCAGTACCTGTCCATCCGCTGCCAGCACGCGCAGGTACCGCGCATTGCGATCTACGCCGATTCGCCGCTGCAGCAGCCGCTTGCCGGCCCGCTGCAGATCCACCAGCGGTACCGACGCATCGATCTGCTGCCAGTTGCGCAGGTCATCGCTGGCATCCACCTGCACCGTGGCCTGCAGCGGCGCGTCCTGCTCCACCCAGTCCAGCACCAGCGCAGCCACCGGCTGCTGGCCCAGAACGCTTGCGTCGATCAGCCAGCCCGCCGATACGGCGGGGCCTGCCGACGCACCCATCCGCGCTTCCACCCGACGCACGCGACCATCAGGGTCGCGCTCGGTCAGCAGTTGCAGGTCGTTGCGACTGCGTGCATCCAGCGGAGGCAGTGCGAACCAGGGCAGCTCACGTTGCACCGGGGGCTGCGCCAGAGGCTGGTCGGGTGCCAGCAAAGCCGACGGCAGCGCCTGCCCAGCCGCGTTGTAGACCTGCACATCGGCCAGCCGGGGTGACCAGGCACGGCGATAGATCTGCGGCTCCAGCGTGATCCGGTAAGCGCCCGACTGAGCGCTGGACAGGCTCAGGGGCCACTGCTCGGCGTATTGCTGGCGATGTTCCTGGGCGCCGGCCGCCAATGCGCCGACCAGGCCCAGCACCATGGTCACCCATCTCATCATGACGCGTCCTCCGCGGTCTGCACCCGGCGCGGCGGCACCGGTGCGAAATAGCCCACCACCGTACACAGCAACCCGTAGGCGATGAACGAGGCAATGCCCAACAGGTTGCCCAGGTGCTGGCGGTCGATCAGGATCAGCTTCAGCAGCACCACCGCCATCAGCACCGCGCCCACCACCCACAGCACCCACTGGCCACGACGCGAACCCCATACCCAGGCGATCACGCCCAGCACGCTCCACACCAGCGACAGGCTGGTCTGGGCCAGGCTGGTGGACAGCAGGGCCTCATTCCAGCCGATGCCACCCCAGTGATGCACGGCGTGCAGGGTCAGGCTGGTGATGGCGATGAATCCAGCGATGGCCAGCACAGGCACGCGCACGCGTTGCAGCGCGTGCGGCGACTGGGGCGAATACAGCCACTGGGCCGCAAGCAACAGGATCACCCACTGCACCAGTTCGGACGGATTCACCACCGGCAACCACGGTAGCGGATCGGTCCAGCCGGGCGCGAAATGCAGGCCGAGCCACGCCACCCCCAGCAGCCCGAACACGACCACCTGCAAGGGCCTGCGCGCCGGGTCGAAGGTGGCCCCCAGCGGCAGGCTGATCCAGGACCAGCGGTGCATCGACAGCGTGGCCAACGCGATCCACGGCAGCAGCACCATCACCACCCGCCAGCCTTCCGCCACCCCGATCCGGCTGCCCAGTTCCAGCAAGGCCAGCGACAGGACGCACGGCCACAACAGCCACCACAGGAACTGGGCGATCTGGGCCACGCGGCCAGCCCCCTGGCGCAATGCCTGCAACGAACGCACGCCCAGCACCGCCATCAGCGCCCAGGCCACAGCGCCATAGCCGGCAAACGGCTGCTCGTGCGCGCCGACCTGTCCGATCAGCAGCGGGAACGCCATGGCCAGCATCGCCAGCGTGGTGATGCCCAGTACGCGGGCCGGCTGCCGACGGTGCACTTCCGCCGCCAGCCAGGCCGTGACCGCGGCCAGCATCAGCAACGCGTCGGCGTGGTGGCGGTCCGGCAGGAAGCGGAAGCATTCGGCGGCCATCCCGAGCAGCCACCACAGCGACGCCCACAGGTAATACACCAGTGCAACGCTGTCGCGCCCATGGCGGCGGCAACTCCAGGCCGAAGCGAACCCGGCCACGGCGAGCAGCACCACGCCCATCGCGGTGGGGTTGAGGAACATCCGCGTGTCGCCGCCCCAATGGTCGGCACCGGCCACGAAAGCGAACGCGGCAGCAATCTGCAGCAGTGCGCCGGTGATCTGCGGCAGGCGTCGCTGCTGGCGCAGGCCGAGCCAGACCAGCCCGGCACCTTCCAGCGCGAACACCGCGCCGGTCACCCGCGCCGACAACGCCAGCGGTACCGCCAGCGTGGCAAAGCCCACCGCCAGCACGGCATGCGACTGGGCCAGCACGCTGTACGAAGGGCGCGTGATCAGCGCGCGCGCCAGCAGCGCATACAGCGCGGCCACGCCAACGGCGATGCCGGCCAGCACCATGGGCTGGTCGTGCAGCATGGCCGCCTGCAACGAGAAGGCCACCAGCGGCGTGCCGAACACCAGGCTGCCGTCGACAAGGTCCCGTTTTTCGGCGGGCTGGCGACGGGCATACAGCAGTGGAATCAGCAGGTAGAACGCAAAGAACAGGGTCAGGAACGGCTGCGTGCTGGGCAGGTCCTCGGCACGGTACTGCAGCACGCCCCAGGCGATGCCGATGCCGAAGGTGAAGGCAAAGCCCAGCAGGTTCAGCGCGCGCCACGGACGGAACCAGGCGATCGCGAAAATGCCGGCGTTGAGCACCGCGTAGTAGCTGAAAAGTCCCACGTGGTTGCCGCTGCCAGTGGACAGCCACAACGGCGCCATGAAGCCGGCAAGGATGCCCAGCACGGCCAGGGTGCGCGAGTCCTGGGCGACGGCGAGCACGCAGAGCCCGGCCACCAGCGCAATGCTGGCGATGAACGCCGGGGCCGGGTCGATCAGCCCATAGACCTTGAAGGCAGCGAAGGTGGTCAACAGCAACACGCCGATCGCACCGCCCTGCAGGGCCAGGGCGAACATCCGCCGCTGGCCGCGCTGCCGCCAGCCGAATACCAGCAGGCCCAGGGCGCCCACGGTGATACCGGCAAGCCGAAGCTCGATCGGCACGTCCAGCAGGCCCTGGTCGCTGACGTACTTGAGCAGGGCGGCGACGCCGGCCAGCAGGACCAACATGCCGATCTTGACCGGTACGTTGCCCTCGGTGAACCAGCGCTTGGCGCCGGCCAGCGCGCGCTCGATGACGTTCGGACCGGAGGGCGGCGGCGGATCACGCTCGCCGGACGCAGCGTGCAGCGGCGGGGCGGCGTCCTCTGAAATCGGCGGTGCACGGTGCGGCGGAAGAGGCGGTGGCGCGGTGACGGGTGCCGTCGCCGCCACGTGTGCTCCCGGCAACTCCATATCCACCGGCTCGGGCACAGCGGAAGCCTGGGTCGGCCAGGACCGGGCCTGCGGCAACGGATCCCAGGGATCAGGGTCGGCCGCCGCAGCGTGCGCCGCCGGCGCGAGCCCTTCGCTGGCCTCTGCCGTACCGCGTTTCAGCAGTGCCTGCTCCAGCGCGACGACGCGGCGACGCAGCCCGGCAATCATCACCAGTGCCACCACAAGCAACAGCGGGATGGCCAGTGCCACCACGACCAGCATGCCAATCAATGCTTCCATTCCGTCGCTTCCTGGTGATCGTTCCGCGCCCCGATGGCACTTTCGCACTGACGCATGCTACGTCAAGCAGGGCACGCCGAGGAAACCGATGGCTAATGGCAAAGAGAGTCCTCCTCGCGCCCCTTGCCCGCGCGGAAGGCCACGATGCCCTCGCGCAGACCCTCGGCAACCGCCTGCTGGAAGTGGGGGTCCTGCAAGGCAGCCGCATCGCCGGGATTGGTGTGGAAGCCCAGCTCGATCAGGATGGATGGGCTCAGCGCGAGCCGGTTCTCACCATAGTTGCCCGTCATCGGCTCCACCCTGACCCGGTAATTCCGATAGCGGGGCAGCCGGTGTACCGCCTCACGCATGGCGCACAGCAGGACATGCCCAAGGCGCCGGTCTTCACCGCGTCCGGGCTGGTAGAAGGCCATCGCCCCGGTCGCCTCGGGGCTCGCCGCGGCGTTGGTATGCAGGTGCACTAGCATTCCGGCCCCCAGCGCGTTGCCCATCAATGGGCGCGTCCGGATGTCATCGTTGTACTCGCGCAACGGGGAACTGCGATCAGCATAGCTGCGCCAGATGTCTGGGCGGCCGGGATACAGCGCCTGCGCGTGGTAACGCGACGCCATCTGCCACCACGGTTGGGATGCGAGGGAATGCGGCAAGCTCGCCGCGGACCGCGCGAGGGTGGTAGTCAAGCCCACATCGTGCAATGCGCCGGCGAGGCGGTGCGCGAACCGCGGCGTGACCCGGTCTTCCACCATGCCGTTGACAAGCGGCCGCTGCAGCTTCCACGTGGTGCCCGCATGCAGGTAGTAACCGTGGCTGGCGGAGATGAAAACGTCGGGCGCCTGCCCGGCAACCGGTCGACCTGGCTGCACCGGCTCGTCAAAGCAGCGCTCCAGCGGCTGCCCATCGAACTGCAGGTCCAGCCCCGGCGTGGGCGCGCCGGCCGCTTCGCGCTGCAGGATCACCTCGAGCCGGATGGCCTGCAGGCGCTCGTCCAGTTCGGCGGGCACCTGTGAACCGCACCCCTGGCCAAAGAGGCCGCGCCCCAGGTCGATGATCCACCCGCCGTCGAACGGCTGCACGACACTGGGCGTGTCATCGCCATCGGACCTGCGGTCCCTGCGCAGGTCGGCATGCTCCATCTGGGTCACGATGGACGCGATGCGTTGGCGATCCTGTTCATTGCCGGGATCGGCCGCTGCGGAAGAGGCTGCAATGACCGGCAGCAACGCCGCCAGCGCGCGGAAAGATGGAATATTCATGGTGTCGATGCTTCCTGTCCAGGGAACCATCGGTTTACCCGCGCTGCCCACACCGCACCATTGGGAAAGCGGACACGTAGAGGTAGGCACACGCAGCGTACCTGCCTTTCAAACGACGAACCCCGGCCGGAGCCGGGGTTCGCGGGGGGGGCCTATCGTCGGGCTTACTTCGCCGCGACGACGCGCGCCATTTCGAGGCACTTGTTCGAATAGCCCCACTCGTTGTCATACCACGAAACCAGCTTCACGAAGGTCCCGTCCAGCGCGATGCCGGCCTCGGCGTCGAACACCGAGGTATGGGTTTCGCCGCGGAAATCGGTGGCCACCACCTTGTCTTCGGTGTAACCCAGGATGCCCTTCAGCGCGCCCTCGCTCTGTGCCTTCACCTCGGCACAGATCTCGGCGTAGGTCGCCTCGTTTTCGAGCTCGACGGTCAGGTCCACCACCGACACATCCGAGGTCGGCACGCGGAAGCTCATGCCGGTCAGCTTCTTGTTGAGTTCCGGGATCACCACGCCGACCGCCTTGGCCGCGCCGGTGGAGGACGGAATGATGTTCTCCAGGATGCCGCGGCCGCCGCGCCAGTCCTTGTTGGAAGGACCATCGACCGTTTTCTGCGTGGCGGTGGCGGCGTGCACGGTGGTCATCAGGCCACGCTTGATGCCCCACTTGTCGTTGATCACCTTGGCCAGCGGAGCCAGGCAGTTGGTGGTGCACGAGGCGTTGGAGATGATCGCCTGGCCGGCGTAGGTCTTGTCGTTGACGCCGTACACGAACATCGGCGTGTCGTCCTTGGACGGAGCGGACAGGATCACCTTCTTCGCACCGGCATCGATGTGCTTCTGCGCGGTTTCCTTGGTCAGGAACAGACCGGTGGACTCGATCACCACGTCCACGCCCACTTCGTCCCACTTCAGGTTGGCCGGATCGCGTTCCTGGGTCAGGCGCACCTTGCGGCCGTTGACCAGCAGGTTGCCCCCTTCCACCGCAACATCGGCCTTGAAGCGACCGTGCACCGAATCGTACTTCAGCATGTAGGCCAGGTAATCCGGCTCCAGCAGGTCGTTGATGGCCACGATCTCGATGTCGTCGCCGAAGTTCAGCACCGCCGAGCGCAGCACGTTGCGCCCAATGCGACCGAAACCGTTGATACCAACCTTGATTGCCATGTTGAGCAGCTCCTGCAGCCGCGTGCGACGCGGCGGGATGGATAAGGCTGGCTAGTCTAGCAAACCGTCCCGACCATCGGCGGCCAGCGTGGGCTGCCGGTGCCCCTGGCCTGGCGGGATTTGATCCGGATCAAGGCGTTGCACGCAGGCCAGGCCGAGACTGCGCCCATCCACCCCGCAACGAGACCTGCACCATGCGCACCCCCGCTTCCCTGCTGATGACCGGCCTGGCCGCCGCCCTGTCCTTCGCCGCAGTGCCGGCGATGGCCCAGTCGAAGGGTGACTGGACCTTCTCCGCCGGTATCCACCAGGTCGCGCCGAAATCGGACAACGGCACGCTGGCTGGCGGGACGCTGAAGGTCGACGTGGACAGTGACATCAAGCCCACCGTGACGGCCGAGTACTTCGTGGCCGACAACCTGGGCATCGAGGTCCTGGCGGCACTCCCGTTCAAGCATGACATCAGCATCGCAGGCCTCGGCCGGGTCGGCAGCACCAAGCATCTGCCGCCGGTGGTGACCCTGCAGTACCACTTCAACCGCCAGGGCAAGGTGTCGCCGTTCCTGGGTGCGGGCCTGAACTACACCACGTTCTTCAGCGAAGAAACCGGCGGCGCGCTGGCGGGCAGCCGGTTGAAGCTGGATGATTCGTGGGGCCTGGCGGCGCACGCCGGTTTGGACTTCGCGCTGAACGAAGAGGCCGCGCTGCGCGTGGACCTGCGCTGGATGGACATCGACAGCAAGGTCACGCTGGATGGCAGCCGGCTGGGCACCGTGGACATCGACCCGCTGGCGTATGGCGTTTCCTACG
>JAZBLM010000115.1:0-10346 GCA_037033225.1 Pseudomonadota bacterium | reverse complement strand
GGCAGACCGCGCGCGGCAGCCTCCGGCAGGGTCGATCCATGATCGACCAGAATCGCTGGGGGGATGCCCGCCGACCCTGGGTCGGCGCTGTCAGGGCAAGCGGAAGAACGCACGTGCGGCGGCGGTGGTCGCGGCGGCGACCTGCGCGGTGTCCTCGCCTCGATCCCGCGCCAGTTCTTCGACGATGTGGGCCAGGAACATCGGTTCGTTGCGGCGATCCTTCGGCATCGGCTTGAGGGAGCGCGGCAGCAAGTAGGGCGCGTCGGTCTCGATCATCAGCCGGTCGGCGGGGATGTGCTTGACCAGCTCGCGCAGGTGCGCGCCGCGGCGCTCGTCGCACAGCCAGCCGGTGATGCCGATGTACCAGTCCTGGTCCAGATAATCGAACAGCTCCTGGCGTTCGCCGGTGAAGCAGTGCACGACAGCCGCACCCATGCGGCCTTCGAAGTTCTTCATCTGCGCCATGAAATCCGCATGGGCATCACGCTGGTGCAGGAACAGCGGCTTGCGAGCGCCATCGGCCGCCAACACTTCAGAGGCCAGCTGCAGTTGCCGCTCGAACGCACGGTGCTGTGCCGGCCGGGGCGAGAAGTCACGGAAGTAGTCCAGCCCGCATTCGCCCACCGCCACGACCTCCGCATGCGCATGCAGCGCGCGCATCTCGGCATCGCATTCGTCGGTGTACTCCACGGCATGGTGCGGATGCACACCCGCCGTCGCATACAGGACGCCCGGATGCTGCCGGGCCAGCTGCAGTGCCAGCGGTGAATGCTCGCGACTGGCGCCGGTGACCACCATCTGCATCACGCCGGCATCGCGCGCACGGGCAAGCACGGCGTCGCGGTCACGGTCGAAGGAATCGTGGGTCAGGTTGGCGCCGATATCGATCAATTGCATGGTCATCGCAGTGGGAAAGAACGCCGCGCCATTGTACCCGTCGCCCCCCAGGGCCCCTTATCCTTGCACGATGACGACACCGCAGTTCCCGATTTCCTCCCTGCTGCCGCAGGTGCTGGATGCCCTGGCAACCGGCACGCGGCTGGTGCTGGAAGCCCCGCCCGGCGCCGGCAAGACCACCCAGGTGCCCCTGGCGTTGCTGGATGCACCGTGGACGCAGGACAGGAAGATCATCGTGCTGGAGCCACGCCGCGTCGCCGCGCGCAGCGCTGCGCAGTTCATGGCGCGGCAGCGCGGCGAAGAGGTCGGTGCGACCGTCGGTTACCGCATCCGCTTCGAAAACAAGGTCTCCGCCGCGACCCGCGTGGAAGTGGTGACCGAGGGCATCCTGACCCGCATGCTGCAGGATGACCCGATGCTGGAGTCGGTGGCGGCGATCGTATTCGACGAGTTTCACGAGCGGCACCTGAGCGGCGACCTGGGCCTGGCCCTGGCGCTGGACGTGCAGGCACAGCTGCGCGAAGACCTGCGTCTGGTGGTGATGTCGGCCACGCTCGATGGCGAGCACTTGTCGCGTCTTCTGGATGCGCCGCGACTGAGCAGCGCGGGCCGCAGCTTTCCCGTGGAGATCAGCCACTTTCCCGCACGTCGCGACGAGGCGCTGGAACTGCAGGTCCGCCGCGCGGTACAGCAGGCGCTGGCGACGCACCCCGGCGATGTGCTGGTGTTCCTGCCGGGGCAGCGGGAGATCCAGCGCGTGCTCGCTGGCCTGCAGGATGTGCTGGACCCTGCGCTGGACGTGCTTCCGTTGCACGGCGAGCTGCCGGTGGATCAGCAGCAGCGCGTGCTGCAGCCAGGGCCCGACGGTCAACGCCGGGTGGTGCTGGCGACCAATGTGGCCGAGTCCTCGGTCACCCTGCCCGCCGTGCGCGTGGTGATCGACAGCGGGCTGGCGCGCGAACCGCAGTACGACCCCAACAGCGGCTTCACCCGCCTGGCCGTGGTACCCATCACCCAGGCGTCGGCCGACCAGCGCGCCGGCCGTGCCGGACGCGTAGCCGCCGGGTGGGCATGGCGCCTGTGGCCACAGTCACAGCGCCTGGAGCCGCAGCGCCGCGCCGAGATCGAGCAGGTGGAACTGGCCGGGCTGGCATTGGAGCTGGCCGCATGGGGCAGCAGCGACCTGCGCTTCGTCGATCCCCCGCCAAGTGGGGCGCTGGCTGCCGCGCGCGAGCTGCTGCGTCGACTGGATGCGCTGTCGGCGGACGACGCCATCACCGCGCAGGGGCGGCGCATGCTGGCACTGGGCACCCACCCGCGGCTGGCCGCAATGCTGCTGGCAGCGGAAAGTGGCGTGCAGCAGGCACTGGCGGCCGACCTTGCCGCATTGCTGGAAGCGCGTGATCCGTTGCGCCAGGGCGGTGATGCACTGGCCGCGCGCTGGCGTGCGCTGGCCGCCTTCCGCAGCGGGCGTACGCCACATGATGCCCACCGCGGCAGCCTGGCCGCCATCGACACTGCGGCCCGCCAGTGGCGGCGGCGACTGCGCTGCGATGCCGCGCCGCCGACCAGCATCGAAGCACACCAGCTGGGCGACCTGCTGGCCTGCGCGTTTCCCGATCGCATCGCCTATCGCCACCCCACCGACCCGCTGCGCTACCTGTTGGCCAATGGACGCAGCGTGCGCCTGCATGAGCTGAGCGATCTGCGCGGCGAGCCATGGCTGGTGGCCAGCGAGCTGCGGTTTGAGGCGCGCGATGCGCTGCTGCTGCGCGCCGCACCGCTGGACGAGCAGTACCTGCGGCGACACTGGCCGAGCCGCTTCGTCAGCGAAGACACCGTGCGCTGGGATGCGGACCGGCGCGCGTTGGTCGCGCTGCGCGAGAGCCGCTTCGACCGCATCGTGATCGACAGCCGCTCCGCCGGCCGGGTGGATCCGCAGCATGCGGCGGCTGCGCTGACCGAGGCGGTCGCGGAACTGGGGCTGGCCGCGCTGCCGTGGACCGAAGGCCTGCGTCAATGGCAGGCCCGCGTGGAAGGCCTGCGCCGATGGATGCCCGAACTCGGCTTGCCCGATCTCAGCGACGGGGCCCTGCTGGCCACTCGTGCAACGTGGCTTCAACCCGCCTTCGCCGGCCGCACGCGGCTGGATGCGCTGGACGAGGCCAGTTTCGCCGAAGCGCTGAAAACGCCACTGGAATGGGGCCAGCGCCAGCCGCTGGATCGCCATGCACCGACGCACATCAGCGTGCCCTCCGGCCTGCAGCGGCCGGTGCACTATGGCCTGGACAGCGAAACGGGCGAGCCGCTGCCGCCCGTTCTGGCGGTGAAGCTGCAGGAGCTGTTCGGGCTGGCCGATACCCCGCGGATTGCCGACAACCGTGTCGTGCTTACCCTGCACCTGCTGTCGCCCGGCGGCCGCCCATTGCAGGTCACCCAAGACCTGCGCAACTTCTGGGCCAGCACGTATGCGGAGGTGAAAAAGGAAATGAAGGGCCGGTATCCCCGCCACCCCTGGCCCGACGACCCGTGGACGGCCACCGCCACCCATCGGGCCAAGCCCCGCGGCACCTGAGCGTGGCGGCATTGGCGCTGACCCCGGACGCGCGGGCGTGCAATGCTGAACGGGAGCAGCGCGACTACAGCATGTGACAGCGTGCCTGACATGCCGTTTACAGCCGGCACGCGACACTACACTCCGACCCGAGGCAAAGGACCCCCAATGAGCAGACTGACCGTAATCACTGATCGAGCACTGGAACGCGCCTTGGACCTGGCGCATACCGCCGGCGATGGCCTCAAGCAGGCCGGCGGCAATCTGGGCGGCAGCCTGCGTCACTTCGGGCCCACCGCGACTGACTGGCTGAAGACCGGCGCTGCCCTGGGTGCGGTCAAGACCGGTGGCAAGGTCGCCACCACCATGGCCCGCCGCAACCCTGCGGTGACCATTGCCGCTGCGGCCGTGGGCGTGGGCCTGTTGGGTTATGCGCTGTACCGCAAACAGCAGAAAAAGAAACTGGCCAACGGACATGTCGTGGATGGACAGGCGTCTCGTATCGCTGCCCGTGACCGTCGCACCAACACTGTGATCGACGAACACAGCGACATCGGCAGCGACGCCTGACCCAGCGCGGGCCACCCGGCCCACGCCGCGCAGGAACAAGGGACGTGTCCATCGGATGCGTCCCTTTCTTGTTTCGATCATTCTGCGGCGTTATCCCTGCCGTGGGATTGAAGCCGGCACCGCGCTCGCCCAACGTGCGGGTGCGGCACCCCTGCCGCGCTTCGGAACCCCACCGATGTTTGGCTCCCTGCAGACGGCCGAGTGCTCGTCGACCCATCGTGCTGACCCGCTCCCGGCTGCAGCAGCCGAGGTGCGCTGTGCCGCCTCGTCCCCATTGAGCTCCGTCGCCAACCGCCCCGAGTCGTGGCTGGACCTGAGTCCCCCGGTCAGGGTGGACTCGCCACCGCCGCCCGCACCCGGGGCGCCGCCGCATCGGATCGCCCTGGGCCCGCCGTTGTGTGCGGCTGATCTGGCGCTCGCCAGCGCGCGTGACATGCGCTACCGCATGCTGGCGTCCACCCGTCTGGGCGCGCCACAGGCCCACCTGATGTCCACTTACACCTTCGAACCGCTGCGCATCGAGGTCTTCGGACGCTGGGCCATGTCCAACGCCGATGCGCTGGGGCTGTTGCCCGGACCGGCCGACACCCCCCTGCTTGCCGGCTGCCGGCTGCTGGCACGCCTGCCTGGCGTGGGCGCCGATGTGCCGCACGTGGCCCTGGCCTACGTGTCCATCCTGTATCACACCGCCGCGTCGTTTCCCGATGACCAGCCTGGCCTGCGTGTACAGGCCATCGCCGATGCGTTGCAGCCGCACACCCGGGGCAGGACGTCGATCAGTCGACCTGCCGCCACTGACCCGGTTGCAGCTCCTGCAACCGATACGGCCCGATGGACGCCCGGATCAGACGCAGTGTTGGCAGCCCCACCGCTGCCGTCATCCGACGCACCTGCCGGTTGCGACCTTCGCGCAGCGTCACGCAGATCCAGCTATCGGCCACGGTCTTGCGGAAACGCACGGGCGGATCGCGGGCCCACACGTGCGGAACGTCCATTCGTTCGGCGATGGCAGGCAAGGTTGGACCGTCGTTGAGCTGCACGCCACGCGACAGCGCCTGCAGCTGCTCATCGCACGGCTGGCCTTCCACCTGCACCCAGTAGGTCTTGTCGGCCTTGTGGCGGGGGTCGGTGAGCCGATGGGCCAACGCGCCATCGTCGGTGAGCAGCAGCAGCCCCTCGCTGTCATGGTCCAGTCGACCTGCCGCATAGACGTGCGGCGGCAGGCCGAAACCGGCCAGGGTCGGGCGCGGTGGCACGCTGCGGTCGGTGAACTGGCACAGCACATTGAACGGTTTGTTGAAAAGGATGAGCGCCATGGGCCTGCAGCATGCGGAGGTGCGCGGACGCTCTGCCGGCGGCCGGACGCTCATTGTCGCGCATGCGCCGCCGCGCCGCTCCTCCCTCGACCCCGAGACCTGAGACGATGCACCGTATCCATCCTCTGCCTGATCCGACGACGGCCACTGCGTGGTCACCGACCCAGCGTCCCGCCAGGGGGACGGGGCCGCGACCTGTGCAGATCGGCAATGCCGGGCCCCAGTTTGTGGCGCCGGCCGGGCAGGCCATGGCGCTTCCGGCCGCTGTTCGCCGGGACACGCTGTACCTGGATCTGCGCCGGACCTGCGATGCCGGTCTGACCACGGCGGTGACCCGTGCCTTTCCCACCGAACACGCACGCCTCTCTGCCGTAGGGTCCTGGGCCCTGCGGCATGCACCGAGCCTGCAGCTGGTCGGCGGCGACGCCACCGATGCACTGGGAACCGGCGCCCGTCTGCTCCAGGGCATGCCCAGTCGGACGCGCGGGGCGCATGCCTTGATCAGCGAGACCGCTGCGATGGCCTATCTCGCCCTGCTGGACGATATCGCACAGGGTGAGCCGGACGAATCACTGGCGCTGCATGTGGGCGGCATGCAGCAGGCCCTTGCCGCGGGCCGCCGGGAACCGCGCGACGACGCGCTGGCCGAGGCCCTGGAAGCCGCGTTCCTGCAGGATTTCCGTGACCTGCACGCCCGCCATGGCCACACCCTGGATGCGGCGGCGCGCCGCTATTGCGATGCGCTCATAGTGCAGATGGTCACCTGCGACGACGGCGCCGCAGGCCGTCTTGCCGTATTCGGCCACTGGCTGTGGCAGGGCACGACGGCGGCGGCGTTCCCTGCCCCCCTTCACCTCATGTTGGCCACGCAGTGTCCAAACGATGATCCCTACGTGATCGGCGCCACGGTGATCAAGGAACTTGCCCTTTCACCCCAGCGCGATGCCGCCGTGGTGCATTACGTCAATGCCTTGGGCAAAGCATGGCAACTGACCGGCGCAGCGCCGGAGGCGACCTGGGAGGCACTGTGCCTGCTGTCGGTGCCACCCGACGCCCCACCGGGCGCCGGGCTGCCGCCTCGCTGAGATGGGGCTCAGCGGGCAGGTTTGACGAAGCGCAGCGTCATGCGGTCGCTTTCGCCGATCGCTGCGAATTTCGCCGCGTCGGCCGGATCGTGGCTGTTGGACGGCGGCAGGGTCCACACGCCATTGGGGTGATCCTTGGTGTCGCGCGGGTTGGCATTGATCTCGCTGCTGCCATCCAGGCGGAAACCGGCGGCTTCGGCCAGGGCAATCACCTGCTGCTGACCGACATAGCCGCTGCCGTCGTCCTCGGCGACGTCCGCCTTGGCGCGGTGCTCGACCACGCCCAGCACACCGCCCGGCTTGAGCACATCGAAGAAGCCCTGGAACATGGCACCGGCCTGGCCGGACTTGCGCCAGTTGTGCACGTTGCGGAAGGTCAGTACGACATCGGCCGAACCGGCCGGACCGAACACCGGCTTGGCCGGGTCGTAGGCGGCCAGGCGCGCCTTGTCGAACTGCGCCGGTGCGGCGTCGAACTTCTTCTGCAGCCCGTCGCGGCTCCGCTGCTGGTAGTCGCGGCCCTTGCCTGCCGGCAGCGCCTGCGGATCGACCACGGCCGCAATGTAGTGCCCCTGGCTGCGCAGCAACGGCGCAAGGATCTCGCTGTACCAGCCGCCGCCCGGGGTGATTTCCAGCACCGTCTGCCCCGGCTGCACACCGAAGAAGGCAAGCGTCTGCGCCGGGTGGCGCCACGCATCGCGCTTGACGTTGGCCGGGTCACGCGTGGACGCATCGACGGCCGCCTGCAGCGCAGCACCGGGAGTGGGGAGGCTGGCGGCGTCGGCAGCGACCGGCGTACGCGCCTGAAGGGCCAGCGGTGCCAGGCACAGCAATGAGGCAAGGATCAGATGACTACGGCGTTGCACAGTGATGGACTTCATGGACGCGCCTCCCGGCTGATGGTGTCGCGAGCCTAGCAGCCCGGCGCCGTCCCGTGTTCACGACACGCTGCACGTGGGGCGGACTCAGAACGCTGTTTTGTGGGCCACTGCGCTGCATGCCGCCCGGGTGCGCCGTAAGCTGGACGCCTCGTTGGAATAATCTGGAGGTGCGCATGACGGCTTCCCGCCCCACGGCTACCCGGCCCTTGGGTCGTTCCGGCCTGCAGGTTGGTCCCCTCGCCTTCGGCGGCAATGTATTCGGCTGGAGCGTGGACGAACAGACCACGTTCGCACTGCTTGATGCCTTCGTCGACGCAGGCTTCAACCTGGTGGATACGGCCGATGCCTACTCGGCGTGGGTACCCGGCAACGCCGGCGGCGAATCGGAAACGATGATCGGGCGCTGGTTCGCGCGCAGCGGCAAGCGTGACCGGGTGGTCCTGGCGACCAAAGTCGGCAAATGGGCCGAACATCCGGGCCTGTCGCCGGACACCATCGCCGCGGCGGTGGACGGGTCGCTGCGCCGCCTGCAGACCGATGTCATCGACCTCTACCAGGCGCACGAGGATGACGGTTCCACGCCGCTGGAAGCGACGCTGGCTGCCTTCGGCCGCTTGATCGAACAGGGCAAGGTCCGCGCCATCGGCGCCTCCAACTACAGCGCGGACCGGCTGGCGGACGCATTGCAGGTTTCCGCCGACTATGGCCTGCCGCGCTACGAGACGCTGCAGCCGGAGTACAACCTGTACAACCGTGCCGGCTACGAACGGGAGCTGGCCCCGCTGGCACAGCGCCAGCAGCTGGGCGTGATCGGCTACTATTCGCTGGCCAGCGGCTTCCTGACCGGCAAATACCGCCGCCCGGAAGATGCCGTACGCAGCAGCGCACGCGGCCAGTCCATCGTGCAGAAGTATCTCGACACACGTGGACTGCGCATCCTCGACGCACTGGATGACATCGCGCTCGGCCATCAGGCCACGCCCGCCCAGGTGGCACTCGCCTGGTTGCTCGCACAGCCCACGGTGACCGCGCCGATCGTCAGCGCCACCAGCGTCGCGCAGCTGCACGACGTGCTGGCGGCCGGCACGTTGTCGCTTTCCAGCAGTGATCTGGCCCAACTGGATGCTGCCAGCGCCGAGGCCTGAGCGCGCAGGTAACCGCTCAGGTCGGCACGTGGACCAGTCCGCTGGCGTACAGGCAGCGGCGAAGATCAGCAGGCGTGTAGGCCGTCATGGGCTGTAGACCCGCTTCGCGGGCGAACAGCAAGGCGCCTGCGCTGTTGCCCTGGCTGATCTCGATCCGCCGATCTTCAGCAGCGACATGCCGGAACCGCAGCTCGCCACACTGGCCACGGTGGTCGACATAGGTCAGATGCAGGGGATACAGGCGAAAGGTGGAGGGCAGCGGGGGCGCATCGGCTGTGCCGTCGACGAAGGGCACCCCGAGCAGGCGGCAGTCGGTGTCGTCCGGGTCCTTCCAGCCTGATGGGGGCATCCTCTGCGCAGGCAGGTCGCCGACGTGGAAATCGTCCAGTCGCGATGCAGCCGGGACCGGATCGATCTCCGGCAAGGCGAGTTGGCTCATGCCGTAGTTTTCAAGAATCCGGGCGACTTCATCCATGCGGTAATCCCCACCTTCCTGCAGCCCGTGTTCGCGGAGGAACTGGGCCTGGAATCCGGCATGCGGCTGCAGCGTATGCAGCTCGGCCCCTGGACCTGCCGAGGCGAACTGCAGCGTGCCAGGGCGGCCCTGCGCATCGACGTAGACCACGCTGGCATCGACGACCAGGAACGTGGTGCGGAACAGGCTGGCGTTCAAGCGGCCCTGGGCGAAGGAGAACGGATACTGCGGGAAAAGCGTTGGCGCGGCATCGGCTGCCAATGCGGCATACGGCGCCGTGCTGGCGTGGGTGGCCTCGCGGCGGATGAAAAGATGCGCGGCCTGCAGCGGACTGAGCGGCACGCCCCGCGCGTTCGTCAGCAGCGCCAACGCATCGGCGTCCGGGCGTGACTGACAGCCGCTGACCTGCTCGATGCCGGCGATGAGGTCGTCGAGCGTGCTGCTGGCGAACCGGTAGCCGCTGCGCGTATCGGAGACGCTGAACGTGCCGTGCGCGTGCTCGATGTCGACGAATCCCGCCTGCAGGCGCTCCACGCCCTCAACGATCGCGGTAGAGAAGAAGGCAATGAGCAGCCGCTCACCGCCGTCCAGCTGGGTGTGGCGGATGACTTTCAGACTGTTGCGAGGCAGCACGTGGCTCCCCGTGACTCCGTTCTGTCGCAGTGTCGAATCGGGCAGGACGGACAGGCTCAGCACGCTGTACAGCGCGTCGCTACCCAGTGGCTGCGGCTCGCGCGGGATATGCCGCACCCGATGATCAAGGGAATGGTAGCGACGCACGGCAAGGCCACGCAGCGCCGGCGGAACGTCCTCGTGCACGACACGGTGGATGATGCACGAACCCGCGTCCGACGCCGGTGCGCAGCGGGTGTTGAACGCCCAATGCAGGGCCACCGTAGCGCGTCCGTCCACGCAGAAGCGCAGCGGGCGGTCCTGCAGGCGGACGTAGTCGATCTGCCGCTGCGCGTGGCCGGTGTCGTGGAAGCGCACGCAGGCGGGCAGCTGCGGCGGCGGCGATGCGGCCGGCGTCGCGGTGGATGCCATGGGCGTCGGCGATGTGGACGTGGGACGCGGTGCGGTTGTCGAGGCGCCTGCACTTGGGGCGGATGCAGTGGCCGGACGTGGCGTTGCCGGGGTCCGCATCGCCCCCCCGGTGCGGGCCCGCTCACGCCGCTCGTCCGGATGGGACGGGTGCAACTCCTTGCCGGCGCCCTTGGCGGGGTTTGCAGGGGACATCAACGCCTCTTTCGCCCCATTGTCCGACGCCATGGCCGCCGAAGGCGTGCGCACGTTGGGCAGGCCCAGTGAGGCGGGGTGCTGCGCGCGTTCCACGGCGTTGGAGGATCTGCGCCCAGGCATGCGCACGGGACGGAGGCGGCGGATGGTGAAGCGTGCCCGCGCTGCCGTGCCGCGCGTCGCCGGC
>JAZBLM010000114.1:0-10458 GCA_037033225.1 Pseudomonadota bacterium | reverse complement strand
TTGGCCTTGCCCTGGCCGGCGATGTCCGGCGCGGTGCCGTGCACGGCTTCGAAGATCGCAGCGTTCTCGCCGATGTTGGCGCCCGGTGCGAGGCCCAGCCCCCCCACCAGACCGGCACACAGGTCGGAAATGATGTCGCCGAAAAGATTGGTGGTGACGATCACGTCAAACTGTTCCGGACGCATCACCAACTGCATGCAGCAGTTGTCGACGATCATTTCCTGGAACTCGATGTCGGGGTACTTCGCGGCCACTTCGCGGGCCACCGCCAGGAACAGGCCGGAGGTCGACTTGATGATGTTGGCCTTGTGCACCGCGGTGACCTTCTTGCGGCCGGTCGCACGCGCCAGCTCGAAAGCGTAGCGCACGATGCGCTCGGACCCCTTGCGGGTGATGCGGGTGCCCGAGAACGCGGTTTCGCCGTCGGCCGAGACTTCCTGGCCTTCGGCCAGGTACGCGCCTTCGGTGTTCTCACGCACGGTGATCAGGTTGACGTTGTCGAAGCGCGACTTGGTGTTGGGGAAGGTGTGCGCCGGACGTACGTTGGCGTACAGGTCGAAGTGGCGGCGCAGGCTGACGTTGATCGACGTGAAGCCGCCGCCGATCGGGGTGCTCAGCGGGCTCTTCAGCGCGATCCGGTTGCGTGCGATCGACTCCAGCGTGGACGCCGGCATCAGATCGCCATGCTTCTCCAGCGCGACCAGGCCTGCGTCTGCGTCTTCATACTCCAGGCCGGCGTTAAGCTTGTCCAGGACGTACAGGGTAGCGTCCATGATCTCCGGGCCGATGCCATCGCCGCGGATGACCGTGATTTTCTGCGTCATTGATCGAATTTCCGAACAGGGGGGAAAACGCCGTCCGGGGGTGTCCGGTGCGCCGGCGCAGTAAGTTTCACCCGCAATTATGCCCGAAGCCGCGACACGACCCCAAATAGACCATGGTCCCACCCCCGGGGGCGCCGCCCAGCACCGCCAGGCGCTGCCAGGTCGGCCGTCCCCGACGGGGGTGGCGTGCTGCCGTACCGGAGAGCGCAGCAGCGCGACCGGCCCGGGTCAGTGGGCGTGTTCGGCCGGGGCTTCGGCCCCTGCTTCCAGCTCGTCCAGGAAATCGACGGCGCGGCGCAGGTGCGGAATCACGATCGATCCACCTACCACCAGCCCCACCGAGAAGGTTTCGAAGAACTCGTCCCGCTGCACGCCCGCGGCCTTGCACTGGGCCACGTGATAACTGATGCAGTCGTCGCAGCGCAGCACCAGCGACGCCACGAGGCCGAGCAGCTCCTTGGTCTTCACGTCCAGCGCGCCTGCCTGGTAGGTCTGCGTGTCCAACGCGAAGAAGCGGCGTACCACCTGGTTCGGCTCGGCCAGGATGCGCTCGTTCATCTTCTTGCGGTAGGCATTGAACTCCGCCAGGCGATCACCGCCGCCCTCTCCGGAGGCACTCATGCCTGCCCCTGCCCAGCCAGCAGCGGCTCGAGCTTGCCCTCGCGGTGCAGCGCCATCATGTCGTCGTATCCGCCCACGTGGACGTCACCGACGAAGATCTGCGGCACGCTGGTGCGACGCGTTTTGGCCATCATCTTCTCGCGCTCGGTGGCATCCAGGTCGATGCGCACCTCGGTCCACTGCTGGCCCTTGCTCTTCAGGAAGTTCTTGGCCGCCACGCAGTACGGGCAGACAGCGGTGGAATAAATGGTGATGGCAGGTGCGCCAGCAGCGGTCTGTTCAAGTTGGCTCATGGGAAACTCCACGACGGTTCGACTGTCTGTATATGGTAGCGGCCTGTTGGAAAAACCATGCCACGGCCGCAACACTGTGGATTAACAATAGGTTTCCCCCCGGCCTGCCACGCTGGGGAACGCTGCCCGAGGACCGACCGCTTGCGACCGCTGCTGCTTTCCGCCGCCCTGACCCTCGTGCTGGCCACCCCGCTGGCCGTGGCCCAGGACTCGCTGCCCGACATCGGCTCGTCGGCGGGTGAACTGCTGACCCCTGCCCGCCAGGCCGAGTACGGCGGCATGATGCTGCGCGAACTGCGCAACTACGGTTACCTGCTTGACGACCCGCTCACCACCGAATGGCTGCAGACGATGGGGACCCGGCTGGGGTCCAACAGCGCGCAGCCGCGCCAGCCGTACACCTTCTTTGTGATGAACGACCGCCAGATCAACGCGTTCGCGACGCTGGGCGGCTACATCGGGGTCAATGCCGGCCTGGTGCTGACTGCCGAGCGCGAAGATGAAGTGGCTGCGGTGCTGTCGCACGAAATCGCCCATGTCACCCAGCAACATGTGCTGCGGGGGGTGGAACGCGCCCAGCGCGACCAGATCCCGATCCTGCTGGGCATGCTGGCCGCCGTGATCGCTTCGCAGCAGGCCGGCGGCAACTCGGCCGGCAACGCCACCATGGCCAGCATCGCCTCGGGCATGGGCCTGATGCAGCAGCGCCAGATCGACTACACGCGGTCCAACGAGTCAGAGGCCGACCGCCTGGGCATACGTACCCTGGCCCGCAGCGGCTATGACGTCGACGCGATGGCCGGCTTCTTCGAGCGCATGAGCGCGTCCATGCGCGGCAACGACGGCGGCTACACCGTGCCGGATTTCCTGCGCACCCACCCGGTCAACACCACCCGCATCAGCGAGGCCAAGCTGCGTGCCGAGCAGATGAAAAAGGACACGGTGCTGCTGACCACCGAAGTCCCCGGCGGTGTCCGTACCGAACGGGTCAACCCGAGCGACCCTGGCCTGTCCGAGCCGATCGCGCGCCGCAGCAATCTGCTGTTGCCGGCCGGCATGCAGGTTGCGGTAGGCCAGCTCAGCCGCGGCGCCAGCGGCGATTTCGACTGGGCGCGGGAGCGCCTGCGGGTGCTCAGTGCGAAGACGCCCTCCGACCTGGGCCGTGAATACGAAGGCCTGGCCAGGCAGAAAGGTGGGCTGACGCCCGCTCAGCGCTACGGTCAGGCACTGGCACAGCTCACCAGCGGGATCGGCGGGGCGGCAGGAGCCGCGCAGACGCTGGCCGAGCTGCACGACGCCGACCCCGGCAACCTGTGGGTGGCGCTGGCGCTGGGTGAGGCCGAATCGCGCTCCGGCAGGGCCGCACAGGCCAATGCGCGGTTCGAAGCGCTGCTGCGCCAGCACCCGGGCAGCCGGCCGATCGCGCTGACGTTCGCCCAGATCCTCAACGAACAGGGCGGCCAGGCGGCCGGGCAGCGAGCGCAGGCCATGCTGCGTCCGCTGCTGTCACAAAGCGGAAACGATCCGGTCTTCCAGCAACGCTTCGCGCGCGCCAGCGAACTGGCCGGTGATCCCCACCGGGCCAGCGAGGCCTACGCCGAGGCGGCTTACCTCAACGGCCGCCCGGAACAGTCGCTGATGCAGCTGCAGGCGCTCAAACGGCAGCCAGGACTGGACTACGTCACCCGCGCGCGCGTCGATGCCCGCATCGAAGCGATCACCCCGACCGTGCTTGAAATGAGACGGCAAGGGGTCAATGACCCGGAGCTGGAGCGCCGCTGAGCCGTGCAGCGCGGCGGATTGCCGACTGCTGGTCATTACAGCGGAGCCGATGGCGTCACAAACGTGTCATCAAATCGTAGTCTACTGACGTGACTCCCGATCTGATGAGCAACTTGGTGGCCTCGTGCAGAAACGCATCCTGATCGTCGACGACGAACCCGCGATCCGCGAAATGGTGGCCTTTGCCCTGCGCAAAGGTGATTACGAGCCGATCCACGCCGGCGATGCACGCGAAGCACAGACGGCCATCGCCGATCGCGTGCCCGACCTGATCCTGCTGGACTGGATGCTTCCGGGCACCAGCGGCCTGGACCTCGCCCGCCGCTGGCGCAAGGAAGCGCTCACCCGCGAAGTCCCCATCATCATGTTGACCGCGCGCGGAGAAGAAAATGATCGCGTCGGTGGCCTGGAAGCCGGCGTGGATGACTATGTGGTCAAGCCGTTCTCCGCCCGCGAGCTGCTGGCGCGCATCCGTGCGGTCATGCGCCGCGCACGCGATGACGATGAAGATGGCAGCGTGGCGGTCGGCCCGGTGCGCATCGATGGGGCAGCGCACCGCGTATTCGCCAACGACCAGCCGGTGCCGATCGGCCCAACCGAATACCGGCTGTTGCACTTCTTCATGACCCATCCGGAGCGGGTGTACACGCGCGCGCAGCTGCTTGACCACGTGTGGGGCGGCAGCGTCTACGTGGAGGAGCGCACCATCGACGTGCACATCCGCCGCCTGCGCAAGACCCTGGAGCCGTTCAGCGCTGAAAACATGGTGCAGACCGTGCGCGGCGCCGGTTACCGCTTCTCGATGTCCACCTGATCACGAGTACTGCAATGCCGCGTCACATCCGTTCTGCCTGGTTCAAGACCCTGGCCACCGTGGCCGCGGTGCTGCTGTCGAGCGCGCTGCTCGGTGCGCTGCTGGGCGATGCATGGATGGGACTGGCGGTTGCCGCGATGGGGGTGCTGGCCTGGCATTACTGGCGGCTGCGCCGGGTTCTCGGCCGCTTGACCGCCCGCCAGCGCTGGGAGATCGCATCCGGCAACGGCGTCTGGAACGAGCTGGACAGGGTGGTCTACCGCAACCAGCGCGAGATGCGCGTACGCAAGCGCCGCCTGCTGGACATGCTGCGCAGCTATCGCGCGGCCGCTGCCGCCCTGCCCGATGCGGTGGTGGTGCTGGACCGCAACAGCCAGCGGGTCCAGTGGTTCAACGAAGCGGCCACCACCCTGCTTGGCCTGCACCATCCCGGTGATCTGGGCCAGGCCCTGGTACAGCGTCTGCAGCCGATGCCGCTGGCCCACTGGCTGGCCGGAGGGCGCAACGCCGAGCCGATCCTGGACGTTCCGTCTCCGGTAGACGCGGCGATCCGGCTCAACCTGCGACTGATCCCCTATTCGGCCGACCACTGGCTGCTCATCGCGCGTGACGTCAGCAAGCTGCTGCGGCTGGAGCAGGTCCGCCGGGACTTCGTCGCCAACGTGTCGCATGAGCTGCGCACGCCGCTGACGGTGGTCCACGGATACCTGGACATGATGGACCCGGAAGACTTCCCGGGCACCGGACCGATGCTGGACGAGATGCGCAAGCAGAGCCAGCGCATGGCCCAGCTGGTGGAAGACCTGCTCACCCTGTCGCGGCTGGAATCGCAGGATGCCGGCGACGCGGAGGTCGTGGCGATGCTGCCGATGCTGGCCACCCTGCGCCGGGAAGCGGAAGCGCACAGCCAGGGCCGGCACCGGATTACGGTGGAAGACCTGGCCGGCGTGGACCTGCTGGGGTCGATCAAGGAACTGCACAGCGCGTTTTCCAACCTGGTGACCAATGCCGTGCGCTATACCCCGGCCGACGGCCAGGTGCGGGTCACCTTCGCCCGCGAGGGCGATGGGGTGGTGCTGTCGGTGTGCGACACCGGCTACGGCATCCCGGCCAACCACCTGCCGCGGTTGACCGAGCGCTTCTACCGCGTGTCCAGCAGCCGCTCGCGCGAAAGCGGCGGCACCGGCCTGGGCCTGTCCATCGTCAAGCACATCCTCGGCCTGCACCACGCCCGCCTGGACATCCAGAGCGAGGTCGGCAAGGGTTCGACGTTCTCCTGCCATTTCGACGCCACGCATGTCCGCGCGCGCGAACCGGCTGCCTCCCTCCCTGCAGAAGACTGACGCCATGAGCAGCCCCGGACCCTTCCCCACCCTGCCGCAGCCGGAGACCGATTCGCTGCGCGACCCGGCGCTGTACATCAACCGCGAACTGTCCCAGCTGGACTTCAACTTCCGCGTGCTGGCACAGGCCCTGGATCCGCAGGTGCCGCTGCTGGAGCGCCTGCGCTTCATGTGCATTTCCTGCACCAACCTGGACGAATTCTTCGAGATCCGCGCCGCCGCCGTGCGCCACGCGCAGGAGTTCGGGCTGCCGCCGGCACCGGACGGCATGAGCCCGCAGGCGATCCTCACCGCCATCCATGACCGCGCCGCCGAGCTGGTCGAACAACAGTACCGTTGCTGGAACGACGTACTGCGGCCGGCGCTGCACGACGCCGGCGTCAGCGTGCTGGGCCGGCATTCGTGGAACCACCGCCAGAAACGCTGGCTGCGTGCCTATTTCCGCAACGAGATCATGCCGGTGCTCTCGCCGCTGGGGCTGGATCCGGTGCACCCGTTCCCGAAGATCCTCAACAAGTCGTTGAACATCGTGGTGGTGCTGAAGGGGGTGGATGCGTTCGGCCGCAGTGGCCACCTGGCCATCGTGCGCGCACCACGCTCTTTGCCGCGCATCATCGAGCTGCCCGAGTCGCTGGGGGAAGGCCGCAACTTCGTTTTCCTGTCCTCGATGCTGTCAGCGTTTGTCGATGAGCTGTTCCCGGGCATGGAAGTGGAAGGCGCCTACCAGTTCCGGGTGACCCGCAATTCCGAGCTGGTGGTGGACGAAGAAGAGGTCGAGAACCTGGCCCTGGCGCTGCGTGACGAACTGGTGGACCGAGGCTACCGTCCCGCCGTGCGGCTGGAGATCGCCCAGGACACGCCGCGCGACATCGTGCGCACGCTGCTGCAGAACTTCGGGCTGACCGAAAACGCGGTCTACTACATCGACGGCCCGGTCAACCTGAATCGTGTGATCCAGCTGTATGACGTCGTGCCGCGCGCCGACCTGAAGTATCCGGCGATGACGCCCCGCACGCTGCGCGACGCCGATGGCATCTTCGACATCGTCGCGCGCCAGGACGTGTTGCTGCACCATCCCTTCGATGCGTTCACCGCCGTGCTGGACGTGATCAAGCAGGCTGCGGTGGATCCGAACGTGCTGGCGATCAAGCAGACGCTGTACCGCACCGGCAAGGACTCGCTGATCGTAGAGGCGCTGATCCTGGCCGCCCGTAACGGCAAGGATGTGACGGTGGTGGTGGAGCTGCGGGCACGCTTCGACGAAGAGGCCAACCTGAGCTTGGCCGATCGGCTGCAGGAGGCGGGGGTCCAGGTGGTGTATGGCGTGGTGGGCTTCAAGACCCATGCCAAGATGCTGCTCATCGTGCGCAGGGAAGGCCGCAAGCTGCGCCGTTACGTGCATCTGGGCACCGGCAACTACCACAGTGGCACCGCGAGGGCCTATACCGACCTGAGCCTGATCACCGCCGACCCCGATATCGGCAACGATGTGCACCTGCTGTTCCAGCAGCTGTCCGGGCTGGCCTCCAAGGCGAAGCTGAAGCACCTGCTGCAGTCGCCGTTCACCCTGCACAGCGGCGTGCTCAAGCGCATTGACCGTGAGAAAGCGATTGCCGAATCGGGTCGCCCCGCGCGCATCATCGCCAAGATGAACGCCTTGAACGAACCGCAGGTGGTGCGCGCCCTGTATGCCGCGTCCCAGGCCGGGGTGCAGATCGACCTGATCGTTCGAGGTGCCTGCACGCTGCGACCGGGCGTGCCGGGCGTCTCGGACAACATCCGGGTGCGCTCCATCGTCGGCCGGTTCCTTGAACACAGCCGGGTCTACTGGTTCGGCAATGCCGGGGCGCCGGAGCTGTACTGCGCGAGCGCCGACTGGCTGGAGCGCAACCTGCTGCGCCGCGTGGAAACCGCGTTTCCAATCCTGGATCCGGCGCTGGCGCGGCGGGTCTACCGTGAAGTGCTGCAGAACTACCTGGATGACAACCTCAACGCCTGGGAGCTGCAGGCCGACGGCCGCTACGTGAAACTGGCGCCGGCCCATGACGAGGCCCCGCATTCGGCACAGATGGGCTTGATGCAGGGGTTGTGATCGCCCCCCGATGCGGGGTGGTGAAGACGGCGCGGTGACGAGCGGCACCCGCCTTCGGCTACCATTCGACCATGCCGCATACCTCGACCTCACCGACCCTGCAAGATGGCGACCTGCTGGCCGCCATCGACATCGGCTCCAACAGCTTCCACATGGTCATCGCCCGCTACACGCTGGGCCAGCTGCGCGTCGTCGACCGCCTGCGCGAGACGGTGCGCATGGCCGATGGACTGGATGGCAAAGGGGGACTGTCCAGCGAGGCGCGACAGCGCGCGCTGGAATGCCTCGCCCGCTTCGGCCAGCGCATCCGCGATGTGCCCTCGCACCGCGTCCGTGCACTGGCCACCAATACCGTCCGTCAGCTGCGCTCGCCGCAGGCGTT
Source organism: Pseudomonadota bacterium (assembly GCA_037033225.1). GTDB lineage: Bacteria > Pseudomonadota > Gammaproteobacteria > Xanthomonadales > Xanthomonadaceae > Stenotrophomonas. Next base: position 2,307 of record JAZBLM010000114.1, on the reverse strand, counting down.
CCTGATGCCGGCCGAGACGGCGCTGGGCCATGCGATCGAAGTCGTCAGCGGCCGCGAGGAGGCGCGCCTGATCTACCTGGGCGTCGCGCACGCACAGCCGCCCAAGGCCGGCCAGCGTCGGCTGGTGATCGACATCGGCGGCGGCTCGACCGAGTTCATCATTGGTTCGGGCATGCAGACCCTGGAGCGCGAAAGCCTGCAGGCCGGCTGCATCGCCAGCACGCGTCGCTTTTTCCCCGGCGGGAAGCTCAGCCGCAAGCGTTGGAAGGACGCACTGGCGGAAATCGGCCGCGAGTTCCAGCCGTTCGCCAGCAAGTACCGCGCGTTGGGCTGGGACGAGGCGCTCGGCTCCTCGGGCACGCACAAGGCGATCAGCGAAATCTGCGCGTCGATGAAACTGAGCAAGGGGGCGATCACCGCCGAGGCGCTGCCGCAGCTGCGCGAGGAACTGCTGAAGGCCAGGAAGATCGACGACATCGTGCTGCCGGGCCTGGGCAGTGACCGCCGGCCGATCATCGCCGGCGGCGTGCTGGTGCTGGAGGCGGCGTTCCAGGCGCTGGGGCTGAAAAAACTGCTGGTCAGCAAGGCGGCCATGCGCGAGGGCATCCTGTATGACATCGTCGGACGCGCTGGCGAGAACGATCCGCGCGACGAGTCGGTCGCCGCGTTCACCGTGCGCTACGGCATCGACGTGGACCAGGCCGACCGCGTGCAGGCCACGGCAATGGCGCTGTTCGACCAGGTGCAGCTGAGCTGGGGGCTGGATGCCGACGACCAGCGCATGCTGGCGTGGGCGGCGCGCCTGCATGAGCTTGGGTTGATGATCGCGCACAGCGGATACCACACCCATGGCAGTTACGTGCTGGAGAACTCCGATATCGCCGGATTCTCGCGGCAGGAGCAGCAGATGCTGGCCGCACTGGTACGCACCCACCGCCGGAACGTGCCCAAGAGCGCGTTCGAAGCGCTCCCGGAGCGGCTGGTGGTGCCTGCGCGGCGTCTGGCCGCGCTGCTGAGGCTGGCCGTGCTGGTCAACCGTGCCCACGAGTCCACGCCGTTGCCCGCGCTGGAGCTCACCGCCGAGGATGACCGCCTGTCGATGATCGTGCCCCAGGCCTTCATCGACCCGCGGCCGCTGCTGCGCGCCGACCTGATCGGTGAGGTCGACGGCATGTCCGGGCTGGGCCTGCAGTTCAAGCCGTTCGTGGCCTGACCGCCAACAGCAACAGCAACCGCACGCCAACAGCCGCAGGTCTGCTTGTTGGCGGGCAGGCCAACAACGCGCGCGTTAGTCGATCATGGATCGACCCTGCCGGGTTGCGCGGGTGGCGGCCACGCCCCACCCCGTAACGCGGCGGTCGCACTCCGGTCATGGGCGGGACATGGCCAGCGGCGAGCATTCCCAAAACGGGAGAGCCGCCATGCGCTACGCGATCGTGACCGAGACCTATCCTCCGGAAGTGAACGGTGTCGCCCTAACGGTACAGGGGCTGGAGCTGGGCCTGCGCCAGGCCGGCCACGATGTCGACCTGGTGCGTCCCCGCCAGGACGGTGACCGCGATGGCGGCCTGCTGGAGGGCACCCTGCTGGTCAACGGCGCCGCCCTGCCGCGTTACCCGGGCCTGCGTTTCGGGATGCCCGCACCGCTGCGCCTGGCACGCCACTGGCAGGCCAAGCGCCCGGACGCGGTCTATATCGCCACCGAAGGTCCGCTGGGCTGGTCGGCGCTGCGCTGCGCGCGACGCCTCGGCATCCCGGTGGCCACCGGCTTCCACACCCGTTTCGACGAATACCTGCCCGACTACGGCGCCGCGTGGCTGCAGGCCGCCGCCCTGCGCTGGATGCGCCGCTTCCACAACCAGGCCGATGCCACCCTGGTCCCCACCCGGGAGCTGCAGGCATTCCTGGCGCTGGAAGGCTTCGAACGGGTCCGCCTGCTGGCCCGTGCGGTGGACAGCCAGCAGTTCGACCCGGCAAAACGCGATGCCTCCCTGCGTGCGGACTGGGGCATCGAGGGCCACGGCTTTGCCGCGATCTACGTCGGACGGATCGCCGCGGAAAAGAACCTTGGACTGGCAGTGAACGCCTTCCGCCGCATCCAGCAGCAGCGTCCCAAGGCACGCTTCGTGCTGGTCGGCGATGGTCCCGCGCGTGAGAAGCTGGCGCAGGACAACCCCGACTTCCTGTTCTGCGGCATCCAGCGCGGCGAAGCCCTTTCGCGCCACTTCGCCAGCGGCGACCTGTTCCTGTTCCCCAGCCGCAGCGAAACCTTCGGCAACGTGACCCTGGAAGCCATGGCCAGCGGCG
>JAZBLM010000113.1:0-10496 GCA_037033225.1 Pseudomonadota bacterium | reverse complement strand
TGGTGGCGCCGTATGCGGTGCGCAATGACCAGTTCGCTGCCACGCTGGGGCACGTTCTCGTCGGCACTGTCGAGGGTGCGACCGGTTGCGCCGACCGCAGCGCGGGCGAGGGCGGCCACGGCCGAGGTCGTAGCGGCCACCGGCTCCAGCTCCTGCGCCGGGGTCCGTCGACGGGTCATTGCGGCGATCATCGCGTCGGCAGCGGTGCGCGGCCGTGCCGGTGCGGCCTGCACCGGTGCACTGTCCTTGCGGGCGGTTTCCAGGGCGCGCTGCACCACGCTCTCGTCGTAGTGCGCGGCCGCCACGATTTCGACACCTTCCTCGATACGCCGGTTGGACAGGATCACCGCGTCGGCGCCATGTTCCTTGCGGACCAGGTTCATGGCCGAGCGCATGTCGGCGGCGACGAATCGTTTGATCTTCATGCTGGGGTACCGGGCCGGATTCGTTTCAGGGGCGGGGGATCGCGGGTGGTCGGTGGTCATCACGGTGCGGTGTCCCCTCGTTAAATGTGGAAGTCAGGTCATTGCATTGGCGCTGCTGTCGGGTTTCCGGCGCGGTGGCCCGCGTGTCAGCTGATGGTGCCCACCAGCTTCAGACGCTTGTCCTCCGGTACCTCGCTGTAGGCCAGCACCGACAGCGAAGGAACGCTGTGACGGACCAGCCGTGCCAGTGCGGCGCGGACCGGGCCGGGTACCAGGACCACGGCAGGCTCGTTTCGGGCTTCCTGCTTGCTGACACAGTCGGCAAGACTCTGGTGCAGCCGTTCGGCGAGTCCGGGTTCCAGCGCAGCGCCGTTGCCCTGTGTGGACTCCTGCAAGACGCGTTCCAATTGCGGATTGAGGGTGAACACCGGCAGCTCGGCGGACATGCCGGCGATCTCCTGCACGATGAAGCGGCCCAGGGTGTTGCGCACTGCAGCGGTCAGCGTGGTCGGGTCCTGGCTGGACGGAGCGGTCTCCACCAGTGCCTCGGCGATCTTGCGCAGCTGCCGCACCGGGATGCGCTCGACCAGCAGGTTCTGCAGTACGCGCACCACCACGGACAACGGCAGCGCCTTGGGGGTGAGGTCCTCCACCAGCTTCGGCGCGCTCTTGGCCAGGTTGGCCAGCAGTTGCTGTACTTCTTCGTGGCCGAGCAGCTCCGGCGCGTGTTCGCGGATCAGGTGCGAGAGATGGGTAGCTACCACGGTGGCCGGGTCGACCACCGTGTAGCCCATCGTTTCGGCATGGGCACGCTGGTGCGGCTGGATCCAAGTGGCGTCCAGGCCGAACGCGGGATCCTTGCCGGCGATGCCGTCCAGCTGGCCGAGCGCGCTGCCGGGGTCCAGCGCCAGTTCACGGTCGGGGTGGATTTCGGCGGTGGCCACGGGTACCCCGTGGATCAACAGGCGGTAAGCCGTGGCGGGCAGTTCCAGGTTGTCACGGATGTGCACCGACGGAATCAGGAAGCCGATGTCCTGGGTCAGCTTGCGCCGCACGCCCTTGATGCGGGCCATCAGTTCGCCGCCCTGTGCGGCGTCCACCAGCGGAATCAGCCGGTAGCCGACTTCCAGTCCCAGCGGATCCACCGGGCGCAGTTCATCCCAGGTCAGTTCCGCAGTCGGGGCCGGCGCCGCCGGGCGACCCAGCGCATCCATCGGGGCAGCGGCAGGCGCATCAGCGGACGGCTGGCCCTGCTGGGTCTTCTTCCAGGCTTTCCAGGCGAGGAAGCCGAGGATGGCAGCCAGCGTCAGGAAAGCGACGTTGGGCATGCCGGGGACCAGTCCGACCACGCCGATGATGCCGGCGGTGATCGCCAGTGCACGGTACTGGCCGAACACCTGGCCCATCATCGCCTGGCTCATGTCCTGCGACCGCGAGGCCCGGGTGACCAGCATCGCCACCGCGCTGGAGACCAGCAGGGCGGGCAACTGGGCCACCAGGCCATCACCGATGGACAGAAGGGTATAGGTGGCTGCGGCGTCGCCGAAGGCCATGCTGTGCTGGAGCATGCCCACGGCCAGGCCGCCGATCATGTTGATGAAGAGGATCAGGATGCCGGCGATGGCATCGCCGCGGATGAACTTGCTGGCACCATCCATCGCACCGTAGAAGTCGGCTTCCTCGCGGACTTCCTCGCGCCGCAGCTTGGCTTCCTCGCGCGTCAACAATCCGGCATTGAGGTCGGCGTCGATCGCCATCTGCTTGCCGGGCATCGCGTCGAGGATGAAGCGGGCGGTGACTTCCGACACGCGCCCGGCGCCCTTGGTGATCACCACGAAATTGATGATCGTCAGGATGGCGAAGACCACGATGCCGACGGCGTAGTTGCCGCCGATGACGAACTCACCGAAGGCGGCGATCACCTTGCCGGCCGCGTCGTGACCGTTCTGTCCGTTGAGCAGGATGACCCGCGTGGAGGCCACGTTGAGCGCCAGCCGCAGCATCGTGGTGACCAGCAGCACGATCGGGAAGATCGTGAAATCCAGTGGCCGCTTCACATACACCACCGCCAGCAGCACCATCATCGAGATGGCGATGTTGAAGGTGAACAGGGCGTCCAGCACCGGTGCGGCAAGCGGCACGACCACCATGGCCAGCAGCGCCATCACAATCAGCGGCGCGCCGATTCCCTGGCGGATCATCGCCAGCAGGTTGCGGGTGTTCAGGCCACCGGCCTGGGCGCTCATCGGCGGCCACCGGGCGTGCTGCCGGGGGCATGCTCGTCCACGTCCACCCACGGTTGGGCCGGCATGGGCCCGCTGCGCCAGTTCCGCAGCTGGTAGACATAGGACAGCACCTGGGCAACGGCGGAATACAGTCTCACGGGGATTTCCTTTCCGAGTTCCCCTTCCCTATACAAGGCGCGTGCCAAGGGCGGAGCCGAGACGATCGCCACCTTGTTGCCTTCGGCAATGCTGCGGATGTGCAGGGCGGTTTCGTCAACGCCCAGGGCCACGACGGTCGGCGCGCCCATCCTGCCCCCCTCGTACTTCAGGGCGACCGCGTAGTGCGTGGGGTTGACCAGCACCACGTCGGCGGTGGGCACCGCTTCCATCATGCGGCGGTTGGCCATCTGGTGCTGCATCTGCCGGATGCGGCCCTTCACCTCCGGGCTGCCCTCGCTTTCCTTCATCTCGCGGCGCAGTTCCTCACGGGTCATCTTCAGCTTGCGCATCCAGTTCCAGCGCTGGTACGGGGCGTCGATGGCGGCCAGCAGCAGCATGGCCACTGCCGTGCCCAGCAGCAGCTTCAGCGTGAAGCCAAGGCCGCGGCTGATCGCGCTCTCCAGCGGCAGATGCAGCAGCCCGCGCAGCAGGTCCATGCCGCCCCACATCACGATCCCGGCCCCGACGCCGACGAACGCGACGCGCAGCAGCGACTTGGCGAACTCGGCTACCGCCTCGGGGCCATACAGCCGCTTGAGCCCGGAGGCCGGGTTCATTCGGGTGAAGTCCGGCATCATCGCCTTGGCCGACCAGCGCAGGCCCCCCATCGCCAGCGGCGCCACGAAACTTGCCAGCAGGCAGACGATCAGCAGCGGCGCGCTCACCAGCAGCAGGCGCAGGAACAGGTCACCCACATGGCCGAACAGCTCCATGGGGTGTTGGCGCAGGGACAGGTCGGGCGTCAGGGCCTGCTTCATCCACGCCACGCCGCCGCTGGCCAGGCTGCCGCCGGTAGCCATGACCGCCAGTACGCCGCCGCCGAAAACCGCAGCGGTCGCCAGTTCACGCGAGCGCGGCGTATTGCCCTGTTCACGGGCTTCGCGCAGGCGTTTCTCTGTCGGTTGTTCGGTCTTTTCGCCGCCGTCTTCGCTCTCGGACATCGTGCACAGGTCTCAAAGGATCACTGGCTGGGTGCAAGATCCGTGCCCGGGCGGCTGCGTGGCCCGCTAGCCGGTCATCCGGCCTCCAGCGTGCAGATAGCGGTGTCCGTAGCAGTCTGCGTCCAACGGCGGCCACAGGGGCCCCTGCAGCTGATCGATGCCGATCCGCTGCAGGCAGTCGCGCTGTGCGGGCGTTTCCACGCCGTCGGCGATCACCCGCATATGCAAGGAGTGCCCCAGGCCCACGAGGGCCGCGACGACCGCCTGGTCCTCGACGGAGGCGGGCAGCCCGGCGATGTAGGCCGGGTCGATCCGGAACTCCGTGGCACGCAGGCGTTTCAGGGCGGAAAGGCCCGAGGCGTCCATGGCAAACCGATCCAGGCAGAGGCCCAGGCCCCGGGCCAGCAGGGCCTGAAGCTGCGCGACGAGCGCGGGGTTGGCCTGCAGCAGCACGTCCGCGGTCACGTCCAGCAGCACCCGGCCGGGCGGTATGCGGTGGCGTGCCAGGGCCTGCATGACGTCCTGTTCCAGCGCCGGCGCGCTCGGCTGCAGCGCAGACAACGGGACCGACATCGAGGCGTCTGCATGCCCCTGGCGATGCCAGCTGCCGAGCAGCCGGCAGACTTCATCGAGCACCCAACGCCGCAGTTCGCCCCCCAGGCCGCCGCGCTGCGCCAGGGCGGTGACCGTGTCGCAGGGTATCCGGCCATGCCGCGGGTGGCGCCACTGTGCCTGCACTACGGCGCCACAGGTCCGCTGCCCGGCTGCATCACGTTTTGGCTGATAAAGCAGTTGGATCCGGCCACGCGTCATCGCCGCACGAAGATCGTCCAGCAGCACCTGCTGCTGTTGCTGCCCGCCGTCCATGCTTGCCTGATAGAGCACATGGCGGTTGCGTCCGGCTGCTTTGGCCCGGTACATGGCCGCATCGGCAGAGGCCATGAGCTGTCGTTCGGTGCGGGCATGGTCCGGACAGAGCGCGATGCCGATGCTCGCCGTCACCGGTAGGGGCTGGCCCTCGACCACGGTGGGTTGAAGCGCCGCCAGCAGGCGATCCGCCAGCGCGGTGATGCCGGCGACCTCATGGCCACCGGCAACCAGCACGAATTCATCGCCGCCCAGGCGTGCCAGCAGGTCGCCCGGCCCCAGCAATGCGCTGAAGCGTTTGCTGACCGCGACCAGCAGCGCATCACCGGTATGGTGACCCCAGGCATCGTTGACCTGCTTGAAGCCATCCAGATCAATGAACATCACCGCGAAGCGGCGCCGTGTCTGTGCCGCCAGCAGAAGTTCGCGTTCGATGTGCTTCTGCAGCAGACGCCGATTCGGCAGGTGGGTGAGCGGATCGTGCAACGCGGCGCGGGTCAGTTCGGCCTGCGCATCGTCCAGGCTGTTGCTGAGGTCGTGGTTGCGCAGGCGCAGGAGGTGGGTTTCGAGGCGCTGTTCCATCCACGCCAGCGCCAATGCGAGGCCGAGAATCAGCAGGGTGACGCCTCCCACCGCGACCGCGAGTGAGCTGGCAGGAAGGTCGTCCTTGCCCAGTGCGCCGCAGACGCTGCCGGCCGGGAAGCGTGCCGCGGCCATGCCGGCGTAGTGCACACCGCAGATACCCGCGCCCAGCAGACAGGCAGCGCCCAGCCTCAACGCTGTGTGCCCGGGGTGGCTGCGCAGCCGGAAGGCGACCCAGAGCGCGCACCAGCAGGCGGCGACGGCGATCAGCAGTGACAGCGCCACCCAGCCGCGATGCCAGAGAATGCCCGGCTGCATGTTCAGTGCTGCCATGCCGGTGTAGTGCATCAGGGCGATGCCCATCCCCATCAACAGGGCACCGGCGACAAGTCGACCCTGGGGCAGGACTGGCAGCGAGACCAGCCAGAGCGCGAAGACCGACGAGCCGACTGCCACGCCGAGCGAGAGCAGTGTCCGCTGCACGTCGTAGCCCAGCGGGATCGGCAGCGAATAGGCCAGCATGCCGATGAAATGCATCGACCAGATGCCCAGCCCCATGGCGCAGCCACCGCCGAGCCGCCAGGTCCAGACGGCCGCGCTGCCTGACGCCCGTGCCGCGCGCGCAGCCATCGCCAGGGCGGTGAAGGAAGCGAGCGCTGCCACGAGGAAAGAGACCGTGACAAGCAGCCCGTCATGGTTGCCCGAAAGCATGCACGCGCCTCGCTGTTTCAAGTCTGTCGGTAACGGTGGCGGCGGACCGCACCGCGGCACGGTGTCGCGCGAATCCTGGCTGAGCGTACGCCACGCCGGTTTCCTGTCCTGGAGCCCCTGCGGGAACTCTAGCCCGCCACGGTGGAAGGGAGCAGGTGCGATCGCGTGCATCGCCTGTCGGCGAGACCCCCTGCGACCAAGGGCAGCATGCCCACCCACTGCGACACAGTTCGCGTTCCGGCGTCAGCGCACGACGGCACGGGCGGCGTCGAAGGCCGTGTCGAACAGGCGCTGTACCGGCGGCCCCATTTCTCCGGACAACACCGACAGCAACGCCAACCCCAGCAGCAGAGACACCGGCAGCCCGAGCTGGATGGGATTCAGCGCGGGGGCCGCGCGCGCCAGCGCGCCGAATGCCAGGTTGACCGCCAGCATTGCCACGATCAGGGGCAGCGCCAGGCCCACGCCGCCGCGCAGCACGGTCAGCAGCAGGGTGGGGGCGGCCGTGATCAATGCCTGCCGGTCCGGCAGCGTCGCCCCGATCGGCAGGGTCGTATAGCTGTCCACCAGCAGTGAGATGATCGCCAGGTGGCCATTGGCGGTGAAGAACAGCAGGCCGAACATCAGGTAGAACCACTGCCCGATGACGCCCGAACTGCCGCCGCGCATCGGATCGGCCATCTGGGCGAAGGACAGGCCCATGCCCTGCGAGACCAGTTCGCCGGCGAGCGCGCCGGCCTCGAACACCAGGCGCAGCATGAAACCGATGGTGATGCCGATGACCACTTCGCGGAAAATCGAGAGTACGGTGGCCGCATCGAAGCCGACCCACGCGGGCACGGGGGGGAGGATCGGCGCCAGTGCGATGGACAGCGTAGCCGACAGCAGCAGCTTGATCCGGGACGGCACCGCGCGGGTGCCGATCAGCGGCATCGCCATCACCATGGCGCCCAGGCGCAGCAGGGTCCACAGGGTGTCGCCGATCATCCCGAACGCCTGCAGGCCGTCCGAGGCCATCTGGGTGGCCGGATCCATCGCCGTTCCTAGCCGATCAGGTGCGGTATGCGCTGGAACAGCAGCACGGTGAACTCCACCATGTGCCCCAGCAACAGGCTGCCCAGTGCGAACAACACGGCGGTCAGCGCCGCTGCCTTGGCCACGAAGGCGATCGTCGGCTCATTGAGCTGGGTGGCGGCCTGCACGACGCCCACCACCACGCCCACCACCAGCACGGTCAGCAACAGCGGCCCAGCTACCCACAGGGTCGCGATCAGGCCGCCACGCAGTTCGGTCAACGCAAGTTCGGGAGACATCGTCTTTCCATCCATAGCGCCAGGCGCTGCCCGGCGGTGATCGTTTGCAGGGCCAGCCTCGCCGGCCAGCCTGCCTTCATGCGGGATTGAAGCTGGCCGCCAGCGTGCCGACGGTCAGGACCCAGCCGTCGACCAGCACGAACAGCAGGATCTTGAACGGGGCCGACACCAGCATCGGGGACAGCATCATCATGCCCATCGACATCAGGACGCTGGCTACGACCAGGTCGATGATCACGAAGGGGATGAAGATCAAGAAGCCGATCTCGAAGGCAGTCTTCAGTTCACTGGTGACGAACGAGGCGACCAGCACCGGGAACGGCACCGCGTCGGGGCTGGCGTACGTGCCGTGGCCGGCGATGCCGGCGAAGGTCATCAGGTCGGTTTCGCGGATCTGCGCCAGCATGAAGCCACGCAGCGGCTGGGTGGTCAGCGTCCAGGCCGTCTTGAAGTCGATCTGCCCATCCAGGTAGGGCGCCATGCCGGCGCTCCAGGCCTTGTCCCAGGTGGGAAGCATGATCATCGCAGTAAGGAACAGCGCCAGCCCCAGCAGGACCTGGTTGGACGGCGTCTGGCCGGTACCCAGCGCCTGGCGCAGCAGGGCCAGCACCACGATGATGCGGGTGAAGGCGGTGAGCACCAGCAGCATCGACGGAATCAGCGTGATCGCCGTCATCAGCAGCAGGGTCTGCAGTGGCAGGCTCACGGGCTGGCTGCCGATGCGGCCGACATTGACGTCCGGCAGCGGGGTACCCGGCGTACCCGGCGCAGCGAAGGCGAGCGCAGGCAGCAGCAGCATCAGCGCCAGCAGCACCCATCGTGCCAGCGTGGCGGGGGCGGGCCGACGGCTGGCCCGCATGCGGAGCGGAACGTACATGTCAGGAATCCTTGCGCAGCCGCTGCTGCAGCAGCTGGGCGAAATTGGGCAGGTTTTTCAGGTCCGGCACGCGCATCGGCGTGGGGGGAGGCAGCGGGTCGGACAGGGTATGCAGCTTGCTGATCCCGCCGGCAGTGACGCCCAGCAGCATCTGCTCGCCATTGACCTCCAGCACGACCACCCGCTCCTTCGCGCCGACCGCTACGCTGGCCACCAGCTTCAGGCCCTCGGCCTGGCGGAAGCTGCTGCCCGGCATGCGCTTGAGCAGCCAGCCCAGGCCGACGACCAGCGCCAGCACCAGCAGCAGCGCCAGCACGGCGCCGAACAGGCCTGGCGCCGACGGCGCATGCTGGCCGACCACCGGCGCGGCCGCCTTGGCGGTAGCCTGGCCGGCGACGAGGAACAGGGGCAGGCTCAACGCAGCCTCCGGATCCGTTCGCTGGGGCTGACTACGTCGGTGAGGCGGACGCCGAAGCGGTCGTTGATCACCACCACTTCCCCATGGGCGATCAGGGTGCCGTTGACGAACACGTCCAGTGACTCGCCGGCGCCGCGCTCAAGCTCCACCACCGAGCCCTGGTTGAGCTGCAGCAGGTTGCGGATCGGCAGGCGGGCGCGACCGACTTCCAGCGACAGTGTCACCGGTACGTCGAGGATCACGTCGAGGTTGAGGTCGGCACCGGTTGCCTCTTCAGCCTGCAGGGCTTCGAACTGGGCAGCGATGGCTTCTTGGCGCTCGGTTTCGTTCATTGCGGGTCTTCCTGGATGACCGGTACGCGTGCACGCGTGCCCGGCGGATGGGTAGCGGTGATCTTCACGGCGTTCATGCCGTTGGCGACGCCGAAGGTGCCGGTGAAAACGGGAATGTTCTCCACGCAGACCGGCACCTGCTTGGGCAGGTCGATCGGGAGGATGTCGCCGACTTTCATCCGGGTCAGCTCGCGCAGGCTCATGCGCTTGGTCGCCAGCACGCTGGACAGCGTCACTTCAGCGACGTTGAGCTGCTCGCGGAGGGTCTGGCCCCAGCTTTCGTCACGGTCATTGCGGTCACTCTGGATGCCGGCATCGAGCAGCTCACGGATCGGCTCGAGCATGGAATAGGGCAGGGTCACGTGGATGTCTCCACCGCCCCCGTCGAGTTCGACATGCAGCCTGCACACCACCACGTATTCGCGGGGGGTGACGATGTTGGCGAAGTGCGGGTTGATTTCCGAGTTGATGTACTCGAATTCCACGTCCATCACCGGCGCCCACGCTTCGCGCAGGTCGGCGAAGGTCTGCTTGAGCAGCAGGTGGATGACGCGCATCTCGGTAGCGGTGAATTCGCGCCCTTCGATGCGGGTCGGATAGCGGCCGTCACCGCCGAAGAAGTTGTCGACGATGGCGAACACCAGGGTGGGTTCGAAGACGATCAGTCCGGTGCCGCGAAGTGGCTTGAAGCGGATCAGGTTGAGGTTGGTCGGCACGTACAGCGTATGCATGTAATCGTTGAACTTGACCAGTTCGATGCCGCGCACCGACAGCTCGGCCGAGCGCCGGATCAGGTTGAACAGGCCGATCCGCCAGAGGCGGGCGAAGCGTTCGTGGACCATTTCCAGGGTCGGCATGCGGCCGCGGATGATGCGGTCCTGGCTGGCGAAGTCATAGTTGCGCGCTTCGCCGGGCACCGAGCCATCGTCGACGGTCTCCACCGCGCCGCTGTCCACGCCATGCAGCAGGGCATCGATTTCATCCTGTGACAGCAGGTCGTTCATCGGGCGCCCTTACTGGGTCACGAAACTGGTGAACAACAGGTCATCGGCGCACTTCTTGCCGGTTTCCGCCATCAGGACTTTCTGCACTTCGGCCAGCGAGGCGGCCTGCAGCTTTTCCTTGCCTGCACGATCGGCGATCTGGTCGGGGGTGACCTGGGAAAACAGCATCAGCAGGCGGGCGCGCAACGCCGGCGAGTGGGTCTTGAGCGCTTCCAGCGAGGCGGCATCGCGGGTCATCAGCTGCACTTCCACCTGCAGGTAGCGCGGGCCGTCGACCGGGCCATTGAGGTTGACCACGAAGGGAGGTTCCAGGCCGAAATACTGGGCCGGGGCGGGCGGCGCCTTGGGCTTGGCGGCGGCTGCTGCGCCGTCTGCACTGTGCGGGGCCCGGGTGAAGTACCACGCGCCGCCGCCGGCCGCGGCGGCGGCCACCACGGCGATCAGCGCGATCATCATCACCGGACGGCGCGCGGGGGCGGCCTTGTCCTTGTCAGCGGATTTCTTGGTCTTGTCTGCAGCTGCGGCCACGTTGGAGCTCCTGGAGGTTGCCCCCAGGCACATGCAAGGCGCGTGCCGCACCGG
>JAZBLM010000112.1:0-10572 GCA_037033225.1 Pseudomonadota bacterium | reverse complement strand
CTGCGCGTCACCGAAGAGGAAGAACGCACCGGCCGGGACGTCACGTCGCATGGCGAATCCGCCTACGAGGCATGACGGCGTACGTGTGACTACGTAATGTCGTAACACGTTTCCTTCTTCCCAAGCGACACGGGCGACAATGGACGCGGCGAGCGGCAGTCCGGGACGCGCCGGTGTTCTTTCCTGCACACGGCCCTCCCTTACAATCGTGGGCATGCAGACCTACCGCGCTTCGTGCCTGATCCTCCTTGCCTGCCTGCTCACGGCCTGTGCTGCGGCGCCCGTCGAGGAGCGCAATCCGCTCGCCCGCTGGGTGCCGTCTGCCAACCACAACGCGCGGGAACCGGTGATCATCGTGCTGCACCACACCGACCAGCACTCCGTGCAGCAGAGCCTGGATACCCTGCGCAGCGCCAACAGCGGTGGCAAGGTCAGCGCCCACTACCTGATCGGCAACGACGGCCGTCGCTACCAGCTGGTCGCTGATGCGCGGCGTGCGTGGCATGCCGGTCCCGGTCGCTGGGGCACCATCACCGACCTCAACTCGGCGTCGATCGGCATCGAGCTCGACAACGACGGCGACAGCCCATTCAGCCAGGCCCAGATCACCTCGCTGATCGTGTTGTTGCAGGACCTCAGCACGCGCCTGCGCATTCCCCCTTCGCAGGTCATCGGCCATGCCGACCTGGCACCGGCACGCAAGCAGGACCCCAGCCGGTTCTTCCCATGGCAGCAACTTGCCGAGGCGGGGTTCGGCGTCTGGCCGCGCGACAGTGATGGACCCGCCCCGGCCGGTTTCGACGCCTGGCAGGCCCTGGGCGCGTTCGGCTATCCGCTGGAGGACCGCGTTGCTGCAGTGGGCGCCTTCCATCGACGCTTCCGCGGCCGTGACGATCTTCCGCCCGTGCTCGACGCCGAAGACGCCCGCATCCTCCATTCGCTGCTGCTGCAGTAGCGGCGTGGGCTGACGCGACGCTCCCGCCCTTCTGATCCTGGACGCTCTCACCTGTCAGTCATTTACATGAACGGGGAGTGGGAAACGTCAGCTGCTCATCACCTGTGGCGGCAATGACCCCTATTAAAATTAATGAAAACAACGAGCACGGGGTACGCCTATGAATCGAGGGATCGTCACCACCGGCATCAGCGGCCTGGACACCATCCTGCGCGGCGGACTGCCCAAGTCCCGCCTGTACCTGCTGGAAGGCCAGCCGGGCGCAGGCAAGACCACCCTGGCGCTGCAGTTCCTGCTGGAAGGCGCCGCGCGCGGCGAAAGCTGCCTTTACATCACCCTGTCCGAATCGGCCGATGAATTGACTGAGGTCGCCCATTCCCATGGGTGGACGCTGGACGCGCTGAACCTGTTCGAGCTTGCCTCCGCCCAGGAGTACCTGGGAGACGGCCAACAGCAGTCCGTGCTGCATCCGTGGGAGGTCGAGCTGGACGGCACGGTCAAGTTGATCCAGGCCGAGGTGGAACGGCTCAAGCCGACCCGCGTCGTGTTCGATTCGCTGTCCGAGCTTCGCCTGCTGGCCCAGGACCCGTTGCGCTACCGTCGCCAGGTGCTGGCGCTGAAGCAGTATTTCTCGCCGCGCAACATCACCGTGTTCCTGGTCGATGATCTGACCGGCAATGGCGGCGAGCGTGATGCCCACCTGCACAGCCTCTGCCACGGCGTGATCTCGCTGGAGCGGCTCACGCTCGACTTCGGTGCTGCGCGCCGGCGCATGCAGATCCAGAAACTGCGCGGCGTCGACTTCATCGGCGGTTACCACGACCTGTCGCTGCTGAAGGGCGGGATGCGGATCTATCCGCGGCTGATCGCCTCCGAGCACCACGTGCCCTTCACCGGGGAGCCTGTGTCCAGCGGCAATATTGAAATCGATGCACTGCTGGGCGGTGGACCGCGACGTGGCACCAGCACGTTGCTGACCGGCCCGGCCGGCAGTGGCAAGACCAACGTGGCGCTGCATTACGTGGTGGCCGCCTGCGAGCGCGGGGAACGCTGCTGTGTGTTCGAGTTCGACGAACGGACCGGTACCCTGCTGACCCGCGCCAAGGCGCTGGGCATGGACCTGCAGGCGCATATCGACAACGGGCTGCTGGAACTGCGCCAGATGAATCCGGCGGAAGTGACGCCGGGTGAATTCGCGTGGGAGATCCGCGCAAGCGTGGAGGAGCGTGACTGCAGGGTGCTGGTGATCGACAGCCTCAACGGCTACCTGTCCTCGATGCCGCAGGAAAAGCAGCTCATGCTGCAGATGCACGAGCTGCTGTCCTACCTCAACCAGAGCGGCGTGGCCACGTTCTTCATCAATCCCCAGAGCGGCCTGGTCGGTACCATGTCGACCGGGAACCTCAATGTCTCCTACATGGCCGATACGGTGATCCTGTTCCGCTTCTTCGAAGCTGGCGGGCGCATCCGCAAGGCGATTTCGGTGATCAAGAACCGCAGCGGCCCCCATGAGGACTCGATCCGCGAAATCCGGGTCGATGCCAACGGATTGCGTCTGAGCGAGCCGCTGCAGGCGTTCAGGGGTATCCTCACCGGCACGCCGGAGTTCATTGGCGATGAGGCCCCTCTACTGGATCGGAATGCAGACAAGCGGTAGTCCCCCCGGGACCGTTGTACTGATCATCGCGCCTTACGGGCGTGACGCGGAGAGCATTGCCCGCGTCATTGCCTCCGGGACCGTCCATCCCCGCGTCTGCGCCACGGTGGCGCAGGCAGCAGGGCAGCTGGACGCGGCCATCGGCGCGATCGTGCTGACTGAAGAAGCGCTGGTAGGGCCGGACGCGCAGCAGCTGGCCGCAGCACTCGAGGCTCAGCCGGCGTGGTCCGACCTGCCCGTGGTGCTGCTGCGCGCAGCGCGTTCGCGCCTGGCCCGCATCCGTCCGCTTCCTTTCTCGTTCTCCAACCTGGTGGAGATCGAGCGCCCGCTCGGTGGGGCGGCGCTGCTCAGCACCGTGGCCTCGGTGCTTCGCTCGCGACAGAAGCAGTTCGTATTGCGCGACCACGTGGAGCGCCTGCGCCAGAGCCAGGAAACCCTGGCCACCAGCGAGGCGGAGCTTCGGCTGATCGCCGACGCGCTGCCGGTCCTGATCGCATTCGTCGACCGCGATTGCCGCTACGTGTTCGTCAACAAAGCGTATGAGGACTGGCTCCAGCGTCCCCTCGAGCAGATCGTCGGTAAGCGGCTGCCCGATATCCTGCCGGCCGCCACCTGGGCAGCCCGCCAGGTCTACGCCGAGCAGGCGTTGGCCGGGGAAGCGGTGCATTTCAGCGTCAACTGGCCTGGGACCAATGGGGAACGCCGTGAGTGCGAAATCCGTTACCTGCCACGACGCAACGCCGCCGGTGAGGTCGACGGCTTCCATATTTTCGTCGCCGATGTCACCGACCGGATCCTGGCGCTGGAGGCCGTGCAGCAGCAGGCCGTGGAGCTGGAGCGCAAGGTCGCCGAACGCACGGCCGAACTGCAGGCGCAGGTCGTGGCGCGGGCCTCGACCGAGTCGGCGCTGCACCAGGCGCGCAAGATGGAATCGGTGGGCCAGCTGACAGGCGGCATTGCCCACGACTTCAACAACATGCTGACCGGCATCATCTCCGCGCTGGACCTGATCCGCATGCGGGTGGAGATGGGGCGCGTCGACGGACTCGAGCGCTGGGTGGACGTCGCGTCGGCCTCGGCCAATCGCGCCGCCGCACTGACCCAGCGCCTGCTGGCCTTCTCACGGCGCCAGTCGCTGAACTCGCAGCGGCTGGAGGTCAACGGCCTCGTGGAATCACTCGACGACCTGCTGCGGCGAACGCTGGGCGAGAAGATCCGGTTGACCACCGAGCTCGCCGACGACGTACCGACCGTGCGCGCCGATTCGAACCAGCTTGAAAGCGCGATCCTCAATCTCACCATCAATGCCCGCGACGCCATGCCGCATGGCGGCGACCTGATCATCCGTACGCGCCGCGTGCAGCTGGACGACGAGAGCACCGATGCAGGCACCGATGTGATGCATGCGGGCTGCTATGCCGTGGTGTCGGTGACCGATACCGGCGACGGCATTGCACCGGACGTGCTGGAACGCATCTTCGAACCGTTCTTCACCACCAAGCCGATCGGACAGGGCACGGGGCTTGGCATGTCGATGATCTACGGCTTCATGCAGCAGTCCGACGGCCACGTGCGTATCGCCTCCGAAGTAGGGCGGGGCACCACGGTCAGCCTGTACCTGCCCGAGTCGCAGCATGAAGCCTCGGCGGATGTGCCGCCGACTGCGTTGCCCGCGCACGACACCGCCACGCCGACGGGTCACGGCCAACAGCTGCTGGTGGTCGAAGACGATGCGCAGGTACGCACGCTGGTGACCGAAGTGCTCACCGAACTGGGCTATGCGGTATCCGTGGTGGACGACGGTGACGCCGCGTTGCGGGTGCTGCGTTCGGACTGGCGGGTGGACGCCCTGGTGACCGATGTCGGCCTGCCCGGCATCAACGGCCGGCAGCTGGCAGAGATCGCGCGGCAGGCACAGCCCGGGCTGCCAGTGCTGTTCATGACCGGCTACGCCGAGGCGGCGCTGGAACAGTCCGCGTTCCTGGAACCCGGCATGCAGATGATCGGCAAGCCGTTCTCGCTCAATGATTTCGGCGATGCGGTGTCGCGCCTGTTCCCTCCCTCGGAGAGCTGAGGGAAGGCGCCTGCGTTGGGCGCCACCTTACTGCCGATCCAAGGGTTGGCTGATGCAGCGTCGATCCTAGCGCCGATAGGGCGCGAAGCCACCTCCCAACAGAATCGGAGCCGGGCAACTCGACCCTGGCCGGAGTCTCCGATATGCGCCTTCATGGTCACCGTGTGCAGTGTCTCGTCGCAGCGCTTTCCTGTTCGTTGCCACCCGCATCGGTCGCGCATGCAGCAGCGACCGTCGTCGACGCTCCCGCCGGGGCGGCTCGCGCGGTCGACCAGCATTTCCTGGTGCACTCCGACACGCAGTACGCGTGGAACGACGATGGCGCAAATCCCGACCCCCTTGCTGTCCTCTTCAGCCAGAGTCATGCGATCAAGCGCTGGCTGAGTGATCGGCCTGCCGACACACCGGTCTTTCTCAACGGCGATATCACGGCCTACGGGCATGGGCCCGAGTGGAAGGTCATGCTCAATGACCTGGGCGATCCTGCGCTGGTCAATCGGTACTGGGGACTGGGAAATCACGACTACGACCAGAACATCCGGCAGGACGGCTCGGGGTGCGCCAACAACGGGTGTGCCCGTGACTCCCTGGAGAACCTGAGGGCAGCGGCGTCCAGGTGGAATCTGGATTCATTCGATTACCACGTTGAAAACCAGGGCCTGTTCCGGCACCACCGCGGGAGCCTGGCGTACAGCAAGACCATCGGCGACATCAAATTCATCCAGTTGCATAACCATTACTTCTATTCGGTGAAGTTCCGCAGCAACGTGGGCCTGCAAGACTGGCGCTTCGATATCACCCCTTCGCTCGACTGGTTGGAGGGAGAGCTCAAGAGGGCGAAGGCCGCGTACAAGTTCGTGGTCATCAACATGCACCGGCCGCCACTCGACTACCTGGGCAAGAGCCCCGAAGCCGACGCGGCCACGCAGCGGTTCGTTTCCCTCGTCAACGCGTATCGCGTGCTGGCCATTTTCCATGGGCACACCCATGAGGTCGGCGCCAGGGATCCCATCGGCGGAACGCCGGTGTTCAATTCCGGCGCGTCATTCCGGAAAACGTTTCTGACCGGGGAAGTCGACGTGCTCGGCAACGAGCTGCGGGTTTACCAGGCAACGCACAACGAGGTGTCTCCCGAGCCGCTGAGCGTCGAGCCGCTTCTCAAAGTGTTCGAGCCAGCCGTCGTGTTTGGAACCACGCCGCAGGGCGTGCGCGCGGCGTCTTTTCAGTTCGGGACGAACCGCCGGGACCTGAAGGTTGGTTGGCTTTCCGTCGACCTGAACGGGGTGGCCAAGGCATGGGAGGGCACCCCAGGGGCACCGATAATCGGTCTCGAGTCGGGTAAGGTCCATGCCTATGCGTTGTCGGCGTATGCCGAAGCGGGAGGCCCGCCTCTTGGTCGATTTACCGGGACGTTCACCGTGCCCGAAGCCGCTGAGGGCCCGACGAATCTCTGTGTGCTCGCCATCGACGCGACAGGCGGTTCTCCTTACCTCGAACTGCAGTGGGATCCACCCCGCACACTGCCGGCGACGTCCTACAGCATGGTCGAAGGCTACAGGACAGACCTGGGACGGCACTATGTTTTCCGAGGTGCGAACAGCGGCAACCAGGGCACCCGCCGGGAGCGCATCTACTACAGACGGGAAGGAATAGACGACTTCACCAAGCTCGACTACGCGGTGTTCTACTGGTCGTCGTCCCATGGCCATACGCCGAAAGCGCTGCTGCAGGGGAAAGACCTGTTCACGTCGGGGTGTCCCGCAAGGTAAGCCTCCCGCGCGGTGTCCGATAGCGGGCCAGCGCGGCATCGCGCGGTGGTCGACCGACGACGCGGACAGCTCGGTGGTCACCCTCGCGCGATTTGCACTACATTGGTGCAATGACTGCCCCGTTGCCTTCCCCCGCCATCGACCAGCTCGGCACGCCTGTTGCCTGGGCCGAGCCCGATGGCCGCATCGCGGGGTGCAATCCGGCGTTCGCGCGCTGGCTCGGCGTAAGCGGCCGGCGGCTGGTCGGACGGCCGCTGGTGGCACTGGAGGCGCAGGGGGATGCGCTGGCGCATTTCCTGGCCCGCGACGAGCGCGACAGCCTGCGCCTGCATCGTCTGGCGCTCGCCTTTCCCGGCGAGGCTTCGCGGTTCGCCGAGGGCTGGATGAGCCGGCTGGACGATGGCGGATGGCTGCTGGAAGCCCATCCGGTCGATGAGTTTCCTGGGCTGGATCCCACCCAGGCGCTGCCCAGCGCGCTCAGTGCCGCGCTCAAGGGGCTGGCACATGAACTGCGCAACCCGCTGGCCGGGCTGAAGGGCGCGGCGCAGCTGCTGGCCCGCCGCGTCGCCCAGCGCGATGCCGACGAGCGTGAGCTGGTCGACCTGATCGGTAGCGAGATCGAGCGGCTGAACAGCCTGCTGGACCAGCTGCTGTCGCCGGCGCCGGCTGCGCCGCATGCGGCGCTGAACATTCATGCCGCGCTGGAGCAGGTCCTGCGCGTTGCAGAAAGCGAAGCCGGCTGGGCGGTGCGCCTGCAACGAGACTATGACCCCAGCATTCCCGAGTTCCAGGGCGACGCCGACCGCCTCAACCAAGCGGTGTGGAACCTGGTGCGCAACGCGATGCAGGCCGGTGCCGGGGTGATCATCCTGCGCACCCGCGTGGAGCACGGCGTGCGCGTGGCCGAGCAGCTGCATCCGCTGGTTCTGCGCCTGGAGATTGCCGACGACGGCCGCGGCGTACCGGAGGAGCTGGCCGAGCATGTGTT
Source organism: Pseudomonadota bacterium (assembly GCA_037033225.1). Classification (GTDB taxonomy): domain Bacteria; phylum Pseudomonadota; class Gammaproteobacteria; order Xanthomonadales; family Xanthomonadaceae; genus Stenotrophomonas. The sequence goes on along the minus strand of JAZBLM010000112.1, from coordinate 3,129 downwards.
CCTGCCGCTGGTCAGCGGCCGTGCTGAAGGCACCGGACTGGGCCTGGCGCTGGCACAGCAGGTGGCGCGCGAGCACCGCGGTACCCTGACTTACCGCTCGCGCCCGGGCCATACCGTGTTCACCCTGCTGCTTCCGATCCGCACCGCTATGCCGCATGAGGACGTTGTCCATGAATGAGATGCCGTCCGCCCAGGCGGACCAGCGGGTCTGGGTGGTTGACGATGATCGCGCCGTGCGCTTCGTGCTCAGCACGGCGCTGCGCGACGCCGGTTATGCGGTGGACGGCTTCGACAGCGCGGCTGCGGCGCTGGATGCGTTGGCGCAACAACCAGCACCGGCGTTGCTGTTCACCGACGTGCGCATGCCGGGTGACGACGGCCTGGTGCTGCTGGACAAGTTGAAGAGCGCATTGCCGCAGCTGCCGGTCATCGTGATGTCGGCCTATACGGATGTCGCGAGCACCGCAGGTGCGTTCCGTGGCGGTGCGCATGAGTTCCTGTCCAAGCCGTTCGACCTCGACGACGCGGTGGCCTTGGCCAGGCGCGCGCTGCCCGGCAGCGAGCCGGTGCTGGCCGACGAGGACCGTGCCGCCGAACCCGCGCATCCGGACCAGGCGCCGCAGCTGGTCGGCGACACGCCGCCGATGCGTGCGCTGTTCCGGGCCATCGGCAAGCTGGCGCAGGCCCCCCTGGCGGTACTCATCACCGGTGAGACCGGCACCGGCAAGGAGCTGGTGGCCAGCGCCCTGCATCGGGAGTCACCGCGTGCGCGCGCGCCGTTCGTGGCGCTGAATACCGCCGCCATTCCCGCCGAACTGCTGGAGAGCGAGCTGTTCGGCCACGAGGCGGGGGCGTTCACCGGTGCCCAGCGGCGCCATGTCGGCCGCTTCGAGCAGGCCGACGGCGGGACGTTGTTCCTCGACGAGATCGGCGACATGCCGCTGGCTTTGCAGACCCGGCTGCTGCGCGTGCTGGCACAGGGCGAATTCTTCCGGGTCGGCGGCCGCGAGCTGATCCGCGTGGATGTGCGCGTGGTCGCCGCTACCCACCAGGACCTGGAGGGGCTGGTCGCGCAGGGGCGCTTCCGTGCGGACCTGCTGCACCGCCTCGACGTGGTCCGGCTGCAGCTGCCACCGCTGCGTGAGCGCCGCGATGACATCGCGCAGCTGGCGACGACGTTCCTTGCGTCTGCTTCGCACAGGCTGGACGGCCCGGCCAAACGCCTGACGGCCAGCGCGCTGCAGGCGCTGCGCGAACACGACTGGCCTGGCAACGTGCGTGAACTGGAAAACGTGTGCTGGCGCATGGTCGCGCTGGCCGCCAGCGACACCATCGGCACGGCCGACGTGGAGGTGGCGCTGAACCGCGGGACCGCGCGCAGCGGCGCCCGTGCGCTCACCGCCGACCCCGGCCAGTGGGAGGCGATGTTGTCGCAGTGGGCCCGCCAGCGCCTGGCAGAAGGCAGCGAGGGTCTGCATGCGCAGGTGCGCGAGCGGGTCGACCACGCGCTGCTGGAGGCGGCGCTGCAGATCACCCATGGTCGTCGGGCCGAAGCCGCCGCGCGGCTGGGCCTGGGCCGCAATACGCTGACCCGCAAGCTGGGCGCCGGGCGCCGGCGGGGCAGCCACTGAACCGGTTTTCACTGTCCCCTGCGCCGCGGCCGACACACGCTGTTGATGCCTCGTGGACAGGGTGGCCCGTAACGTGCACCGCAAGGAGTCCCTGATGTCATCAATCCGCTTGATGTTCCCGGCCGCCGCCGGCCTGTTGCTGGCCGCCTGCAGCAGCACGCCCACCCCGCCGCCTGCGCCGCCGGTCGCCGTGAGCGTGGTCAGTACCGCGCAGATGGCCGAAGCCAACCTCTCACCCGCCTCGGCCAGCATCGTCAGCGGTCGGCTGGCGCTGGTGCCGGAGGCCGGCGGCGTGCACGTCACCGGCGTGATCGGTGGGCTGCGGCCGCTGCAGCAGCCGGCGTTCCACGTCCACCAGCGAGGCGATTGCAGCGCTGTGGATGCCAGCAGTGCAGGAGATCACTTCAACCCGACCCAGCAGCCGCACGGCGCGCCCGGTACGGGACCGCACCACCTTGGTGACATGCCGAACCTGCGCGCCGATGCGCAGGGCCGCGCCAACGTGGACATCCACCTGCGGGGCGTGACGTTGGGCGGTGGCGCGGCCAACGACATCGCCGGTCGTGCACTGATCGTGCACGCCCAGTCGGACGACCATCGCAGTCAGCCAGCCGGCAATGCCGGCGCCCGTATCGCCTGCGGCCTCATTCGCGTCACCCGTTGACGCTGTACGCAGACGTTTACCCATCCCTTGGAGAACTACCCATGCGCCTCATCCACACTTCGCTGTTCGTCGCCGTTGCCGCCCTCGGCCTGAGCGCCTGCAACAGGCAGCCTGACAACGCGGCGGACACCCAGGCAGCCGATGCCGCCGCCACCGCTCCGGCCAATGCGGCCGCTGCCGCGCCGGCGACCGACGCACCGCCGCCGATGAGCGCGGTTGCCTCCACGGCTACCGCGATGGCCGAACTGGCCCCGACCCAAGGCAATGAGACCAAGGGTTCGGTCTCCTTCAAGGTCGTCGACGGGCGCGTCCACGTCACCGGCCAGGTCAGCGGCCTGAAGCCGGGCAGCGAACACGGCTTCCACATCCACGAAAAGGGCGACTGCAGCGCGCCGGACGGCGCAAGCGCGGGCGGCCACTTCAACCCCGGCACCCAGGACCACGGCAGCGTTGCTGCCGATCCGCACCACGGCGGCGACATGCCGAACATCACCGCCAATGCCGAAGGTGTGGCGATGATCGACGCGCCGGTATCGACCAACGTCAACATCGGCAAGGGCGATGGTTTCGATATCGTCGGCCGCGGCCTGATCGTCCACGCCGACGCGGACGACTACAAGACCCAGCCGACCGGCAACGCCGGTGCGCGCCTGGCCTGTGCCGTGATCAAGGCGCAGTAAGTGCAGTAGATCCAACACAGCACTGAAGCAGGAACGCCGGCGCAAGCCGGCGTTCCTGCTTTTCACTTCCCCCAACCGCTGGCGGCACATGAAGTGTCAGAAGAGGCGGTGGGGCGGACCATGCAGGACCGTCAGTTGCCATGGATGGCAACTG